>CAVXLI010000011.1:0-177657 GCA_963762595.1 uncultured delta proteobacterium | reverse complement strand
AATATTAATCATGAAGTTAACCCCTCATTGCTGTTTAATAATTTTGCCGAACCTATTTTCCTTTATTTATTTTGTCAATATAAATATCAAAAACTAATTTTTTCGGCTGGTCTTCTTTCCGGCACGTATTTATTTTTGATTTTACCGTCATTCCATTCCGGAGAAACGTATAAGTTGCAATAACAACTTCCGTATTCTTTTACGTCTTCTTGCCGGTAGAAGCAGGGACAGATTATATCGCGATCTTTTTCGCGATCTTCTGCAGCCAGACGGCAAGGACAGGACATATAACCATAGCGTTCTTTATTGATCAAAAGATCATTTAAAATACCCAAAACCCAGCCTTTATCTTTATTAAAGAAATAGCCTTTGGGTTCTTGAACCTTTTTTAACATGTCATAAAGTTCGTCAGCAGTCATTAAATACCCAATGCTTCCCTTATATCGTTTTCTTTGAAGCCGATAATTATCTTGTCGCCAATAATAATAGTCGGAAAAGATCTTTGAGGATTGTATTGCATAACTTCTTGCAAAATATTCTCTCTTTCGGCACCTTGAAGCAAATCAACATCAGTGCAGTCATAGGCAATGCCGTTATCGTTCATGAATTTCTTGGCTGCTTTACAATGACTGCAGGTGCTCAATGTAAACATTTTAACTTTTTGGGGCATTTTTCTGCTCCTTTATTTTATTTTGATTATAAATATATGTATTCTCTAAGTTCTGTCAAGTCGATAGTTTGAAAAACACTGTTGCAAAACTTCCGAATTACACTTCATGAAACTCGTAACATTACAGTAACAAAAATTAAATATTAGCTTGACATAATGCAATGTAACATATATAAGCCGTGACCTTACAAAGGTTAAGACTCGATTACGGTGGATCCCCCATCTGGCAGAGATTCTTCCAAATGCGGGGTTTTTTATTTGTGAGACTCAAGCTTCAGAAACAAAGTGCATAATCTAAAGGTCATACATGCTGAAGCTTGCAAGTCGAACAATCCCCGTAGCAAAGCGAATGGGGATAGTGAAACTCAATTTAGTAATAATTAGAAAAGAAGATTTTTTAGAAAAGGGAAAAGATAAATGAAGATCGACGATCAAAAAGTCCGCAACATCGGCATAAGCGCTCATATTGATTCCGGTAAAACGACGCTTACCGAAAGAATTCTATATTATACGAAAAGAATTCATGCCATCCATGATGTCAAAGGGAAAGACGGTGTAGGGGCTACCATGGATTCCATGGAACTGGAAAAGGAACGAGGAATAACAATAGCTTCAGCGGCTACATATTGTGAATGGAAAGACTATGAAATAAATATTATCGATACGCCCGGCCATGTCGATTTTACCATAGAAGTGGAAAGATCGCTGCGGGTTCTGGACGGCGCCATTCTTGTTTTGTGTGCTGTCGGCGGTGTTCAGTCGCAATCAATTACCGTTGATCAGCAAATGAAAAGATACAAAGTTCCCTGCATCGCCTTTATCAACAAATGCGACCGCAGCGGCGCCAATCCTTTTCGTGTCATCAATCAGCTCAAAACCAAACTGGGGCATAATGCCGTAGCCATGCAAATTCCGATCGGTTTGGAAACCAAGGCCGAAGGTGTTGTTGATTTAGTCGCGATGAAAGCGCTTTATTTTGACGGAGAAAACGGAGAAGATAGTCCGTACTGAAGAGATACCGCAGAATCTTCTGGCAGAAGCGAAAGCAAAAAGGGAAGAATTAATTGAAGCCGCTTCTTTATTTTCCGATGAATTGACCGAAGCAATTCTGGAAGAACAAGAAATAACGGCGGAAATGCTTTACGCCGCCTTGCGCAAAGGCACTTTGAAAAGAGAAATAACTCCTGTTTATATGGGATCGGCTTACAAAAACAAAGCGGTACAGCCCATGCTCGACGGCGTGACTTATCTTTTGCCATGTCCTTCCGATGTTGAAAATATTGCACTGGATATGGATAAAAATGAAGAGCCCGTTGTATTGACTAATGATTCCGAAAAACCAATTGTTGCTTTGGCCTTTAAACTGGAAGACGGTCAATATGGCCAATTAACCTATATTCGTGTTTATCAGGGAACAGTGGCGAAAGGATCAACGATCGTCAATGTTCGCAACGGCAAAAAGGTTAAGGTTGGCCGTGTTGTGCGGATGCATGCCGATCAGATGGAAGACGTCGAACAATTAACGGCGGGCTATATCGGCGCGTTATTTGGAATCGAATGTTCATCCGGCGATACTTTTGTTTCTCCGGGGATAAATTTAACCATGACATCCATGTATGTGCCCAAGCCGGTTATATCGCTGGCTATTGTGCCCAAAGACAACAAATCGCAAATGGCTATGGCCAAGGCGCTAAACAGGTTTTCCAAGGAAGACCCGACATTTAAAACTTTTGTTGATCCCGAAACCAACGAAACGATCATCGAAGGCATGGGTGAACTGCATCTGGATATTTATGTGGAAAGAATGAGGCGGGAATATAACGCGGAAGTGACCACGGGCAATCCCCGTGTCGCTTACCGCGAAACGATAACACAGCGCGCCGATTTCAATTACACCCATAAAAAACAAACCGGCGGCTCCGGCCAATTCGGCCGCATTGCCGGTTATCTTGAACCGATCAGCGATGCCGAGTTTGTTTTTGAAAATGAAATCCACGGCGGTGCCATTCCGACGCAATATATTCCCGCCTGCGAAAAAGGATTTAAACAAAGCATGGCCAAAGGGCCGAAACTGGAATTTCCGATTACCGGCGTGAAAGTTGTCATTAATGACGGCGCTTCGCACGCGGTGGATTCTTCGGATATGGCTTTTCAGGCGGCCGCGCGCGGCGCGTTTCGGGAAGCGTATCTGCGAGCCAAGCCGGTGATTCATGAACCGATTATGAAAGTCGTTGTGGAAACGCCGCCGGAATTTCAGGGTCCGGTAATGGGACTTTTAAATCAGCGCCGCGGCATGATTATCGGCTCTCAGGATGAAGGTGTCATGTGCGTGATTGAAGCTCAGGTGCCGCTGGCGGAAATGTTCGGTTTTTCGACAATACTTCGTTCCTCCACGCAGGGCAAAGCTCAGTTTACGATGGAATTTGCGCTTTACAGGCAAGTACCGCAGTCGATTGCTGAAAAAATCGCTCTGGAAGTCGCTCAAAATAAAAAATCAGCTGCGTAGCAGTATTCAAAAAGATGTCACATAAATACCAGTGCGTTAAAACGTGAAGAAAATATCATCCATTTAACTTATGAGGATATTATCATGCTGAAAAAAGAAATCATCTACCGCAATCCACTGATGAATCTTGGCTATGAAAATGAAGATATCTTGCCGGATGGAGGCTTTGGCGCTGTCATTGGCTCATGCCGGCGTCGGGAAAACCGCTCTGCTGGTTCAAATGGCTTTAAACACTATGATCAGGGAAAAAAATGTATTGCATGTAAGCCTTCATGACGCTGTCAGCAAAGTTGATGTCTGGTATCATGAGCTGTTTCAGAATATCGCGGCAAGCTTTAATGCTGCTGAAATTAAAGATTATTGGGAAAAAATTCAGCCGCATCGTTTTATCATGATCTTTAAAGTAGAAAGCTTCAGTGTGCCGAAGCTGGAAGAACGCTTAACCGAGTTAATGGAACAAAATATTTTTAAGCCGCATACTATTGATTATTGACGGATTAAAATTTGATGAATCCGGACGCGGTCCGCTTTTGCATTTAAAGGAACTGGCCAAGAAATATTCGATTAGAATATGGTTTACCGTCCATGCGCATCGGCATGAAGAGCGCGCGGAAAACGATTTGCCCTTATCTTTTTTGCATGTAGCCGATTTATTCGAAGTTATTGTTCAGCTGGCGGCCCAGGCCGATGAAGTGTATATTAAAGCTCTTAAAGGCAAATCAACCGATTCCGCAAAAAAAGTTTTGCTTCTCGATCCCGCGACTATGCTGATCAAAGACCGCAAGTAAAGACGTATACTAATTTACTGATCATTATTTTCCTCTCTTAGTCGGCGATATCACTTTCGGCAACAAAGAGCCTTGTTTCCAGCGTGCTGCCGCAGGATAAGCGTACGATGGGCGTTACGATGCATTCGCTGGTCCGTTTTACCGAAAAGATTATTGTGCCCAATACATAACGCATTGCCAGGCTAAAGGAACTTGATCCGGCGACTCAGCAGGAATAGCTTCCTAAGGTAACGGCCAAGTCAAATTAGAAATATTTTTCTAAAGGCATTAGCGTGCCATATTTCAAATCAAGTTCTTTAGGAAAGCGAATATTAAATCCATTACCGGGAGTAAAGGTAAGTTCACCAAATATTATTTTATCATCAACACAATACAAATCTACTCTTACAAACGCAAATATGGCAGATAGTTTTTCAGCTATGTCTATCATTTCAGGTAATTTTTTTGGCCGGAGAGGAATTTGTCCCCATTTAGGAATCTCAGGGTAATATATCGGCAATAAGTTCCAATCAGCATCAAGCAATGTAGCCTTTGCTTTAATGTGCCTATCGCCATGAATTCCAATAAAGCGAAATTTACCATTAAAGCACCATAGTTTGTAATCCAATAAATTACCGGATGGTTCATTTATATATTCTTCAATAATTATTCTTGGTTTAATGTTCTTGTAATTTATTTCACCGGTTTTTTTGTAATAACTAGTCTTGAGCCATTTGTTTATTTTTTTACAACAATACCTCCAATTAGTGTTGTTCTTATCCTTTATAATAATATTCCAATCGGAACCATGCGTGGCTTTAATTACAAAACTCACCGGCAGTTTATTAAATGGGATTTCATTAACCGTATCATAAACGCCTATAAGAGGAACTAAGTATTTATTTCCAATAACATGGTCTACGTGTGTTCTTACTTCGTACTTATCAATATATTTCGAATATTCCTCAATTTTACCATAATATTTTTGCCACTGCAGTTTCTCCAAAAAAGTCCTGGGGTTTTTCAAGTTGAGTTTATAACCATGATAATAATGAAAGTACAATCCATCCCACAATCTCCAACCAAATAATGGTACTAGAACATTCCTTAATACAAACACTATTAAGCGCCTTAATTTCACCCGACTCCCTATTTCTAATAATTTAAATGCAATCTTTTTCATATGCACGTGTACAAGTGGATTTATAGATTTTATTAAGCTTAACACCTTTACATAACTGTAGATTTGCCTTAATTTCTTTGCATAACCTTTTCTGCAATCCAGATAAAGACTGATCTTAATTTTTATGTTTCATAACCGTGTACTTTGAGAAATGCAAACTTCCAGTAATCTCCCCAGCATGTATTTCAAAGTATCTCTTAGCTAGAGGTCTGCAGAGAATATTTCTGCAGGCTTCCATAATTATCTATTTGCTTTTCTTTGAAATAATAATTGAATTTTCCTGCGCAAGCGTCTTCGGATCATTGAGAAAAAATAAAAGATGTGATGCTTATGAAGCGTTTTCAACACGGTGGACTGATCATTTCCATCACTCAATTGAATGATGGCTGTTCCTCCACCAATCCAGGGAAAATCAATAACTCGATGACCGCCATCGCGTATGTCACGGATTGCCTTCCAGCAGGTTATATTATGATAATGATAAGGCTGGGTATCGTGAAAAGTAATAATGCCTCGCGGGGACATCAATTTCTTAAAATTTTGAAAATCTTCCAGACTCCCTTGATGAGAATGATCGCCGTCGATATGCAGATAATCTATTTTCCACTCTTTTGTTGAGCTGGAATTAAAAACATTCAATGACCTGTCGATGATAATTTCAATGTCGCTATAATTACTCCTAAAAAACGACCCTTGATCTATCCAATCTGGACGGCCCCATTTTCCCTCATCGGCATCAATCAGAACGGTTCTGGCATACTCCATGCCCAAATCCCTCTGTGCCTGCCTCATCAGGCGTGGCACAAATCCTCCGCCGGAGCCGATGCAGACGCACAATTTCGCACGCAGCATATAAGCCATTGTATAATAGAGCATGCCCACGCCTAGAAATCCGGCATCCGGATCTGCGCCATGTGAAACTACCCACGGTTCCTCCTTTAAAAGCAAAGAAACGATAACGTTCTTATTAAGGAGACTACTTTTACCAGAATCAACTTCTTTTGTCATGATATAAGATTTTTCATTGTTTTGCTTGAAAGGTATTATTTTCTATACGTGAAAGTATAGGTGGGCTATTTTTGCTTGTCAAGGAATATTAGGTATCGAAAAGCAAGGGATGGACAGTCACTAACTATTATTTATAAGTCTTGATATTTTACTCTTATATATACTCTGGTTCATGTAAGTTATCCAGGATTACATCCAGATATTTCTCAAATACCGGGCCGTTAATAACCTGGTGGTAGTCAAGTCCCGGCAATACAAGGTTATACTCTATCAGGACATAATTACTGCTTTTATCCACGCCGAAATCCCAAGCTACTAAATCAAAGTGTGGAAGCCGTTCATGACCTTGGACTATGATCTTTTCTAAATCGCCAATATCCGGAAGAGCTATATTCTTAAATGGTCTATGAGTAAAGGGATGTTCAAATATTTTATTGAATTTGTTATCATATCCAAATTCAGCGACATCACCATTTTTATCAACTCCACAAAACACACCTCCAGCACTCGTATTAGAAACATAGTTTTGATTGTTACCAAAATTCAATTCATTAGAAAATATAACAATTTTGTCTCCATATCTTAAACTCAGCGAACGTATGGTGTTAACAGAATATGGATATATATCAGAAAGAATCGATGACTGATCTATGCCGTCTTGAATGATAAAGTCTCTTTTGTATGATGCTTTTAACTTATTAATATCCTGCAAAACTTCATCTATAAATATTTTGCCATCCCTAATTTTACATTTCCTGATATTTCTCCCTCCACACGAATAAATAGATGGTTTGATAAAACAATCTATTTCTTTATCCGGCAAAATAGACGAATAGTTACTAATATTTAATAAATTATAATCAGCATCAGTAAGATTTCCGTGCATGCATCTCAGTATTGTCTTCGGCATTTTTATGCCTTGCATAAAAACATCGTACATATTTTTATCAGTATACGCCTCGGCTAGATAATTATTGTTTAATGAAGGCATTATATAGTTATAAAAGATGTCTTGAGGGATGTATCTACTGCTGTGAATATTATTTAGTGCTGCATAGAAAGCATGCCATTTAGGATTTAGTTTTATATTGTATTTTCGCCAATATTTTTTTGCCTCATTTATTGATGGATGGTTAAGATCCGGAACTACAGAAGGGTTATTATATGCAATCTTTCCTTGTTTGTTGCACTCTAATGTCCTGTTCCAGTTTCTCAGGGCACGGTCAAGCTTTTTAAGCTCCAAGATGATTCTTTTTTTCAATTTGCATCACCAATTTCTTATGCGGCATAGATACCTAACGCTGCAATCATACTAAAGTCTTCGCCTGAAGGCGAGTTTTTTCTTCAAATCCCCGAGGGGAATAATATCCTAATTATCATATAATGTTATTTTCTTGTTTGCAGGTCAAATTTATTCTTTATTGCTATAATTATAATAAGTGTAATAATACTAACCGGGGAATGCGTAATGAACAATTTAGTTACAATTGTGATTCCAACTTATCAAAGATCCGATCAGTTTAAGCGTACTGTTGACAGTTGTTTAAGCCAAACATATTCAAATATTGAAATAATTGTTGTTGATGATAACTCCCCTGAAACAGAATATCGCAAAGCAACCGAAAGAGTCATGCGCCTGTATAAGAATAATGAAAAAGTTAAGTATATACAACATGACAAAAACAGAAATGGATCTGCTGCAAGAAATACCGGCTTAGCTAATGCACATGGAAAATATATCACCTTTGTTGATGATGATGATATTCTTTATCCTGACAAATTAACCAAACAGGTCGCTTTGCTTGATAATAGCAATATTCAAACTGGTGGAGTTACGTGTGGATATGAACACTTAAGAAAGGGTATTCGCTGCAAAGTCAACTATTCAATAAAACGTGGAAACATGCAAAAAGATATCTTTTTAATTGAATGGGCAAGCGGATCAAGTTCCACCAGCCTTTTTAAAACGGAAGCAATACGTAGAATTAATGGCTATGATGAAAATTTTACGAGACTTCAGGATTGGGAAATGCTTATCCGTTTTTTTGAACTATATTCAATGGAGATGATTGATGAAGTATTAATTAGCGTGGATAAAGATGATCGCCAAAATGAGTACAACATCCAAAGAATTATCGATATGGATCGCATGTATTTAGATAAATACAAAGATATAATTCACAGATATGGATCAGAATATGAAAACGAAGTTATTCGAACTCATCACTTATTGATTGCAGTTAAAGCATGCAAAGTGGGAATGCCGAGTATTGCATTGAATTACACTTCTAAAGCAAGTGCAATAAAATCATTAACACTTAAAGAACAATCAGTGCTTCTTTTATATATGATCTACTCAATACTGCCATTTAAGGTTTTTCTATCAACTGTTTTTGGTAAAGTTATTGAACATATAAAGTTTAAAAAATAATGAGATTGAAGTTGCTGCTTCTGTTTTTTCTGGTTTCTTGATTTTCTTTTTTAAGATAGATATCTCTTTGATAAGTTCCTGCTTTGTATTGGATGGATCTTTCATCTAATGCTCCTTTGTCGTGACAAATGGTGCTGGCTGGAAACAAAGATGGGCGGTTGTTTTGTTGCGTGGAAAAAATTTTTTGGAACGTGCCGGATATCCATTGAGGTTTCAAATGGAATGTAAGCCATCAGATACTATTTTATCTGAAATCATCAACTTTTACTGGCTCATGCAGATTACTGACTTCAGGAAGTATGATTTAAATTCAATCCATACACATGCTGTCCAGAGGGCTTCGTTCTCGAATACGTATTTCTATAAAATAATTGCAATAACTAAATTGATAAGTTAAAGATAACATGCTTCAAAGGTAGAAATGTAAGAGTTCTATTTATTGATTGTTTAGGCGGCGTCGCACACGCTGTTAAAAAAAATAAAAAGGAGGTAATGAGTATGAACGTAAAACGATTCATTGGAGCAAGCATTGCGGTATTTTTTACCTTCGAAATTATCGATGCGGTCGTTCACATGGTGATCTTGAAAAGAGCATATGAGGCTCTCGGCCCTATTTGGAGGCCGGACATGATGTCCCTGCTGTGGATTTTCCATGTGGGTTCTCTCATCCTGGCTTTTTTGTTTACCTATATATTTGTCAAAGGGTATGAAAACAAGGGCATCTTAGAAGGTGTTCGCTATGGCATCATCATCGGGCTTTTTGCGAACATTCCTTACGCATTTTATGACTATGCCATGTTTCCCCTCCCTCTTTCATTGTGCGTGCAATGGTTCATCTACGGCATGATCGGATTTATCATTTGCGGCATAATTGCTGCGGTCATTTATAAGCCAAATAAAATGTAAATATTTTTGAAACACGTCGGTGGTTGCGCTGAAAGGTGCTGAGATGAAAAACAGACACAGGAGGCCCAGTAAAAAATGAAAATAGCGACATGGGTATGGTTGTTAATAGCTATTATAATTATAATCTGTGCAGGAATTGCGGCTGCTGTTGCGTTGTCTTCACCTAAGTCGCCGTCAACTATGGAATCAATCGCCGCACTGTTTCGCAGCATGGACTTTTCCAAGTTGCCGCCGCTGAGCCACTATGCCGCGCGCGACGGCAAGCAACTTGCTTATCGCGTCTACCCCGTTTTACATCCCAAGAAGACAGTGGTGTTGATACATGGATCTTCAGCGGCAAGCATAAGCATGCATGCTCTCGCCGGATATTTGCAGGGACAAGGAATAGCAGTGTATGTACCTGATATGCGCGGTCATGGCGATTCAGGCAGCAAAGGGGATATTGCGCATGTAGGGCAACTGGAAGATGATTTGGAAGACTTCGTTAATCAGGTGTTAAAAGGTAAACAGGATGCAACACTGGTTGGGTTTTCTGCGGGCGGTGGTTTTGCTTTGCGGTTTGCCGGAAGCAGCAGGCAGAAGTTATTTGCCAATTACGTGTTGTTGGCCCCTTTTTTGCGGTATGATGCGCCAACAACAAGACCTAATAATGGTGAGTGGGCCAATGCGAGCGTTCCTCGAATCATCGGCCTTTCATTCCTTGGTCCCCTCGGCGAAAAATGTTTCGGCCATTTGCCGGTGCTTGCCTTCGCTATTGATCCTAAAACAGTCCAATATCAAACCGCGACTTATTCATACAGGCTATGGAGCAACTTTGGGCCGCATTACAATTATAAAGCAGATATGAAAGCCGCAAAACAACCCATATCCGTACTCGTGGGGAAAAATGACGAGTTGTTTTATCCACAGAAATATCTACCTGTATTTGCCGAATCGCAGCCGCACGCGGAAATTGCCATCGTACCCGATGTAGGTCATATCACTCTTATCTCGGATAAAGCCGGCTTGAAGGCTGTCGCGGAGCATATTCTTCAGTAGAGGATTTATTGATCTATAAATCAAGAAACTTCTTCGACAATGACGGCGCTCGCTGAATACACGGTGAAAGCGTCATGAAACAAAATTGCTTAAAAAATGAAAAAAGTCCGTACCTTCTTCAGCATGCGCGAAACCCGGTGGATTGGTATCCCTGGGGTGATGAAGCCTTTGAAGAATCCCGTCGCGCGAAGACAAGCCGATTTTTCTTTCCGTCGGTTATTCCACCTGCCACTGGTGTCACGTCATGGAGCGTGAATCTTTCGAAGATGAAAAAGTGGCGCAACTGCTCAACGAAGTGTTCGTCTGCATCAAAGTAGATCGCGAAGAACGTCCCGATATCGACAATATCTATATGACAGTTTGTCAGATAATGACGCATAGCGGCGGCTGGCCGCTGACAATAATTATGACTCCTGATAAAAAACCTTTCTTTGCCGCCACATACATTCCCCGAGAAACAATGTACGGAAGAATTGGAATGCTGGACTTGATTCCCCGGATTAAAGAAGTATGGACTACGCGTCGCGAGGTAGCAATAAAAACAGCCGATGATATTACCCGCGCGCTGGAAACACTGGGCAAAAAAGAGCACGCTCAGCAACTGGGAGTGGATATTTTGGATAAAGCTTATGCGTCTTTTGTCCGGAATTACGACCGTCTGCACGGAGGATTTAGTAATGCGCCCAAGTTTCCGACGCCGCACAATTTTTATTTTCTCATGCGATACTGGAAAAGAAATAATGAATCCGCAGCGCTGAAAATGGTGGAAGAAACTCTTCAGAATATGCGCCGGGGAGGTATTTATGATCAGATGGGATTCGGCTTTCATCGTTATTCCACGGATGCCGAATGGCTTGTGCCGCACTTCGAAAAGATGCTCTACGATCAGGCCCTCATTGTCATGGCTTACATTGAGGCGTATCAGGCAACAGGCAAAAAGGAATACGAAAACACGGCGCGGGAAATATTTGCTTATGTGTTGCGCGATCTGACGGGCGCCAATGGCGGTTTCTACACGGCCGAAGATGCCGACAGTGAAGGATTGGAAGGCAAGTTTTATCTCTGGACAGAAGAGAAAATTCGCAATATTCTAAAAAAAGACGATGCCGATTTGTTTTTAGCTGTTTTTAAGCCTGAAAATTCTGCCGCCGCAGAAATCATCCCCGAATCGGAACTCGCCGGACATTTTATTCCGTATCTCAAAAGTCCGCTCAATAAAATTGCCCGACGTATGAATATTTCTGAAAAGGAATTAACCGAACGATTAAACGAAATTCGAAAAAAGCTCTTGGATAGCAGAGATAAGCGCATACATCCCTATAAAGATGATAAAATTCTGACCGATTGGAACGGTCTTATGGTTGCCGCTCTGGCGCGAGGGGCACAAGTGTTTAATGAACCTGTTTTTGCTGAGGCGGCGCAGCGGGCCATCGATTTTATTCTCAACCATATGTGCACACGTGACGGAAGATTGTTACACCGTTTTCGGGACGGCATTGCTTCCATATCGGCAACCGTCGATGATTACGCATTTATCATCTGGGGCTTGCTTGAACTTTACGAAGCTACATTTGAAATAAGACGTCTTGATACTGCCCTGATTTTGAATAGACAGCTCCTAGATCATTTCTGGGATAAAGAAGACGGCGGATTTTACTTCACACCGGACGACGGCGAAGAACTATTGGTTCGCCGGAAAGAGGCGCAGGATGGTGCCGTACCTTCGGGCAATTCCGTCTCTATGCTCAATCTTCTTCGCCTAGCACGGATAACGGGAAATGCCGAATTAGAAAGTATGTCTGCGGCTATCGGAAAAACGTTTTCCGCTCAAGTCGTTCAGTTTCCTTCCGCATACACCCAGCTCCTTGTAGCACTAGATTTTGACCTTGGGCCATCGTATGAAGTGGTCATTGCCGGAGACCTGACAAAACGGGATACAAAGGATATGGTAAAGGCGTTGAGAAGGGCTTTTTTGCCCAACAAGGTAGTTCTTTTTCGACCGGCCGACGAAGCTCTTCCGGACATAGAAAAAATTGCGCCTTTCTTAAATCCTCAATTAATCAGCGGCGGCAAGGCTACGGCCTATGTCTGTTCCAATTATTCCTGCCAGTCTCCCACTAATAGCGTAGACAAAATGATTGCTTTATTGAAGAGTGAAAGCGGATAAATAATTGGTGATTATGCAAGGAGCCTGCTTTCCGTATTGAAAAAGTTAAACAAATTTGCCATAATAAAAAAAATCCGAGATAGGGGATCTTTTTATGAAAGAGCCGCTGAAAGCTCCTTACATAAAGCTTATAGATAAACGCGGGGATCTTAAAATTTGGATAGTTGACGGCAGTTATATTCGCGGTCATATAGACGAGGAATTTACCAATTTTGGCCAGCACTTCCGCTACTCTTACATACCGGAAAAAGAACTATGGCTGGATCAGGAAGCCCATCAAGACGAGAGACAATTTTTTATTGAACACTTGCTGGTAGAATATCGTCTAATGAAACAAGGAATGCAATATGAAGATGCGCTGGTAGAGGCGGATAAAAGTGAGCGGAAAGAACGCAGGCGTGCAGGTGATTTGAGAAAAGTTACCAAGCTTGGTCAAAAGCTTCCGGATGGGAAAGAAATGCACGAAAAAATGTGGAAAAAACTGGAAAGTGGAATCACCGTGTGGTTGGTCAACGGCAGGCTGGTGAGGAGCACGTTTGATATCGATTTTACAGAAGGCGGGCATGATAAGGTCTACGAGTTTGTTCCGTCAAATGAAGTTTGGATTGATGATGATATAATTGAAGAGGAACGAGGTTATGTACTCGTGCATGAGTTGCACGAGCGCAACCGCATGGCGGATGGATGGCCTTACAGCAGGGCTCATGCGGAGTCCAGCCGTCTCGAATATAAGTGCCGTCATCATCCTGACGAATTACATGACGCCCTGGCGGCCGAAGGCTGGGCTTAATAATTAAATTTAGGTATTATATAAAGAACAGGAACTTACTTTCCTCCGCAGTCCGAGCTGCCTTTGCCGCGTCCTTCGGTCGTTTCTTTTATTAAAATGCCATTTTTAAATGTAAGAGCATAAATAAAATCCAGATCGCCGCAGTTGTAATGCCATATCTCCACTTTTTTGCCGCATTTTCTGCTTTTTTTAATTTTTCCGTATTTGCCGGTGGTTGTATATTCCTGACTATTTTCGCATGCCTTTTCTTTGGAAGTTGGTTTTCCGCAAGTTACCAGTACTTGAGCTTTAGTATCACCAGTAGTTACCAGACCTGATCCGCAGCGAAATGCCCAGCAATCGGTAGAAGGGCTGAAGACGACGATAAGACAAGCAGTTAAAACTATTTTTAACATATTCATGATTGCTTCCTCCTGTTTTTCCTTTTAATCAAAATCATATATTCATACTTATAAAGATCATAAACGAATTGCCGTATGATTTCTTGTTCGGAAGTAAACGCCGTTACTAATCTAAGCGCGGTCAAAACTTTGCTGTTAATCTTCAAAGGCAGAAAATCCGCCATCGGTCCGCGCCTGACCTTGTAATGAAACCTTTCCGCAATTTTCTGCAGATAAGAGAATTTAATGGTGTATTCATCATGGCCCTTGAGCGGTATCTTTTCGGGAATTCCCGACGGCTTGATATCAACATACGATTTCAAGTATTCGGGAGCGCACGATTCGCAGCTATGCTCACCGCAATATACATATTCTACTCCGGCCCGGCAGATATTTTCCAGGAGAATCATAGCGCCGATATTAATATTTTCCGTTGCCGCGAAAGCCATTTCATATTTTTTGCTAAAATATGTCTTTTTTTTCAAATAAGATGCAGCGATTTCTTCAAAGTTCCGCGCTTTACCGGTATATGCGACCAAAGTTGGCAGATCACCAAGATTTTCATTCAAGATGATTAAATCATACGCGGCAAAGGCTCTGCTATCCATTTTTAAAATATCCTTCTGACAAAAATTGACCTTTAATCCCTGTAAGTTTTCCTGCTGCTTTTTAATGAGATAGGGAGAAATATCCAACATCGTCGCCTTAAACTGAGTGTTCAGATCGAGAAAATCACGCATAAGATAACCAAGGCCTCCCCCTACTTCCATGATGCGTTTTACTTTTTTTAAAGAAATGATCTTTTCCAGGAAACGGTAGAGATGAACCCCGAAGGAGGCGTCTATTTGCAGGATATTACGGCAAGGGCTATTTCCCGGGTCTAAGGCATTGCAAATAGTCAATTCCCACCCCAGAGAATTTAAATCACTTATGTGGTAACTATCTGTGGTGTTTAATGAGTAGTTCATATTTTTGCGCTGAAAAAGAATATTGGTTTTGCAAAAATTATGATATTCAATTTATGTAAAATAGGAAAGCAAAAAAATCGGTCATGAAAATATTCATCAGCAATAATTGGGTTAAAAGAAACATTAATGTTTATCGGGAGGCGACATGTCGCAATATTCGGAAAAGATAATAGAGCTTCTGCGCATTGATCATCCCGATCTTTCCGCCTGGACAATAATTTGTGCCAGTGAAAGAGCTGTTGAACCTGTCCAGCACCTTATTCACAGCGAGCTTGGCGGTATACTTCCGACGGTCGAAGGATCTTAATTCCTACATGACAAGGAAAAACAGCAATAGACTGAATCTTCAACCTATTCCCGGTGATGAGCAGTTGCTTTACTTTATCCAGTTCATTGCCGAAAGATTTCCGGATGAGCCATACCCCGCCAGACGAGCCACAAATCTTTTACGCCTTATCACTAAAACTTTCGGAATATAATATCGGCAGGAATACAATTTACGGCGCGGAGCGGTTTACCGAGGATGAATGGAATAGACTCGAAGAATACCTGGAAACCGCGCAGGATTTTCGTAAGTGGCTTTCTAAAATAAATTTCTTCATGCCGGAACTGGAAATGGCGGTGCTTGACGAAATCACTCCCGGAGAAAAGGAAGTATTTATCGGACTTCCCGAGATAACGCCCGTGACCGAGCGTTTCTACAGAAAGATAAGCAAGGAAAGGTTGTTCATTGATCAGCCGCTTTTCGGGACTGATTTATCCGGTTCGGAAAAGCTGCCTTTTGATTCGGCAAAAAATCTTGTATTATCCTTCGGTGGAGGGGTTACACCTTCGGAAGGAACGGGCATTGAGTTGGTCTCGCTTGCCGGACTTCATGCCCTGGTTGACCTTGTCACACTGGAGGTTTCCGCTTTTCTCAAAGAAAGAGCAGGCAATGATCAGTTGATGATTTTTCTGCTTGATGAGTCGCTCACACCAATGCTCTGGAACAGATCACTACGTCTGTTCGGGAATGCCGTCAATCTTGCTGTCTGGCTGCCTTTTTCGACAACTTCGGCAGGCACGAAGGCTTCTGGTTGAGGTAGAAAAGGCCCAAGCATCGGGGCTGATGCCTGATTTCAAGAAATTTGCCACGACCTGCGCAATGGAATTATCCAAGAACCGAGAAAATTACGTTCGTGAAGAGTGTGAAGCGTTTGAGGCCGCCATATCTTTTGCCACTCTTCTTGATGACTGGAAGGAAAGGCTGGGACGAAATCTGGCTGATGCCGCGAAAATAATGATAGAAGCTAAAAAATTCCGCGTCACGGGAAGCAGATCGGCGCCGGTACAGGTTGTCGGTTTTGGCCATGTTTCGGGTGAGAGATTCAGCAGAGGACTGATACTTCCTCTGGATAGCGGCATAATGCCTACTCAGCCCTTTGAAGGACCTTTCATCAATCCGGTACATGTTCCGCAGATGAGAAAAAGCGTCTTTGAATATGAGGATCTTGTTTTCAGGCAGATTCTGGCCCAGGGCGACAGGATCAAGATAGTAGCGGTGAACGATACAATCAGGGAAAGAACACCGAGCTACTACATGAGCCTTCTGGCGCAGGAATTCGGTAAACCAGTCACGGCAACGGCATTTAAAGAATCGCTCCCGGAGAGACAAAGTGCTAAAAAGCCTGCGATAAAAATTGATGATAATCTGAGGAACAAGCTGAAAGATTTCACCTATTCGTTTTCAAGCCTGAGCAAGATTCTGGCCTGTCCGTTTTTGTTCTACCATCAATATATACTTCGGCATGGAGCCTCCTTCGTTCATGGACGATGATGAAAAAATAAATATGCAGATGGGAAGTTTTGTTCATAAATTCCTGCAACAGCTCTCGACCGGCCGAAGGATAAGTTTGATGACTGGGAAAAGCTTTTTGATAAGCTGTGGGAAAGTGATGAAAACGCCGAGGTGAGAGATATTGACGGGATAAATATCTACATGCTCAACGCGAAAATATTTTTAAAGGAAATATACGAGGACGAGAAAGAATCCGGAAAGCGTTTAATTTTTGCCGATAATGCTCTAGCGTGCGAGAAAAGATTTAGCGGAATGATTGCCGGAAGTTATAAGATAACCGGATGTTCGGACAGGCTGGCCAAGATAGCGGGAACGAACTGAGGTTATTGATTTCAAGTATTCCAAAAAGCAAAGCAAGTACGAACTTGCGGAAAAAGCAACTGTGCTGGAGCGCTTTAAAGAAAAAGGTATTTTGCACCCCGCGGCACAGCTTGTTATCTATCAGCACTTTAATAAAGATGCAGAAGGGGCGCGCTTTTATTTTCTGAAGGAACCATCAAAAGAGCGAGAAATAACTCTTCCTTCTGAAGAAAGCGCCGGAGCTGATGCGCTGATGCTGGCCATCAAGGAGCGCCTGGATGCGATAATCGGCGGCAGTGAACTTCAGCCTGGGCCATGATTGTCCAGGAATGTGAATACTGCCGGTTTCAGGCCTTATGCGGCAGGGAAGATTATTATAAAGCCTCACGGAGGAATAGCTGATGAAAAGTATTCTTCTGAAAGCCTCGGCTGGTTCGGGAAAAACAACAAGACTCACCGAAGAGGTGTTCAACAGAATTCTTATCGGCGGGAAATTCATCGCCGCGCTGACCTTTACCCGCGCCGCCACGACCGAAATGCGCTCCCGGATAATGAAAGAGATAGCCGAAAAAAAGGGGCTGACTCTATTGGAGCGCTTACGGCTGATTATGGAGGCAGGACGCGTCGGGTACTCGACGATAGATTCATTTTTTTACCGGCTTTTTGCTGCATCACGTGCTGCATCTGGTTATTCGCCAAAGACTGGCTGATGAGAAAGCACAGATAGAACTATCAAGTGAGATAGAAGTCCTTTTCGTGACAATGTAATGCAAAGCGGTAAGGCCAATAAGTTAATAATCGCTGCCAGAATATTAAGAACAGACATTGATACGCTTCTGGGATCCTCTGGCGGATGAACAAACTATTGAGCGCTGTCTGATGGATATGGACAGGCTTGACGACCTTGATGACATTATGAAAGAGAACGGAGTATTAAGGAACAGGCTTGACATCTCTCAGTGAAAAGGCAAAGGCTTTGTCGGACAAGTGACGCCTACATGTTAACAATCGGGTTATAAATTACTTTGGCTGATTATGACAGTTTTATTTCCAAAACAGTGGCAACTCATTCTGATTTGGAAAATTACAAGAGCCTGGGCAAAAAGATAGAGTGGGATGAAAAACCGTATTCAGATCTGAACAAAATTTTTAAGGATTACAGAGAAACTGCCGAGAAGCTGTCCATCAACAAGGCTCTGCTTCGAGAGCTGGCCGTGGCCTTTCTTTGCGAGATATATTTTGAAGCGGCTGATGCCGTAAAGAACGAAAAAGGATTGATATTTTTCCACGATGTCCGCAGAGGCCTCCTTGCCCTGGACGGTGCAGCATCGAGAGAACGCCCGAAGCTCATGAGCAATTACTTTTCTCTGGGACTTGACCGGACGGAGCATCTGCTGATTGACGAATTTCAGGATACCTCGAAAGGTGATATCGAGATATTGCTTCCTCTGATTGACGAGATTTTATCCGGTCGGGGCGAGCGCGGCGAAAGGTCGTTCTTTGCCGTGGGCGATTGGAAACAAATGATCTACGGGTGGCGCGGCGCAGACCGCGAGGCTCTGGAAGAGGCTATCGGCAACTACATCAAAAACAAAGTAATCACGGAAAGCTCGCTCGAATATAATTATCGCAGCACGCCGCTGCTGATTTCTTTTTTCAATGAACTTGTCGAAAATCTCTTTGACGGGAAAAGAGAAAACCGAAACGCAGAAACCGCCGGAGGAAATTAAATCTTTTGACGGCGTGACAGAAGTGAATCTTGTTGAGCTGGAAAAAGACGGCACTTCGGAAGCCCCTTTCTATCCCGCGATAGTTGAATATTTAAAGAAGAAAAAGGCGGAGTATGGCTGTCCCTGGGGAGATATGGCGGTGCTGGCTTTGACCAACAACCATGTGCAGAAGATAGAAGCCGAGCTTTTAAAAAACGACATCGGAGTGGCAGCGGTTAAAGGAAGACAGCTTCTTTCGACTCAGGAAGGAGTGGCGGTAATGCTTTTTATTGCCGGTGTTCTGGCCAAAGATGATGAGACACGATTCGTCGCCACAGCGGCAAACTCGACATTATGGAAAGAAATATTCGGCAATATTGAGGATGTCCGGGCGGAGTTTGCGCAAAAGTATCCCCAGCCATTCGGGTTAATGGCGGTCAGTTGCGCGATTGAACTTTTGCGCGGGAAGCTCTCATCGACAATACTTGATATCTGGCAGGATGAGGCGCAGACCTTCTTCAGTGAAGGCGGCGCTGACGTGGATGAGTTTTCTTCTGAGGATGTTCAATATACGGTTTAGCGTGAAGGTGCCGGAAGCAGAGCAACAGTGAAAATATCAAGGTTGATACAATTCACGGGACAAAAGGTCTGCAGTTTAAACATGTATTTGTTTTCTGGAATGAGGATGAAAGAGACGTCGCCGTTCTATCTGGAAGCCGAGAAATGTCATGTGCAATTTACCGGCAAGGAGCTTGAATTCCTGGAAGCGAGCGATTCGGCAATAGCCAAAGATATCATTGAGAATCATGAAATAAATCTGAAACGGCTGCGCCGGGAGAAGGCGAATGTTTTCTATGTTGCCGCAACAAGAGCCATACAGAACACTGACCGTTTTTCTGCCGAAAAAAAAGGACGAAAACTACAAGCCTGTCCATCAGGCAGTGCTGGATACCTTTTTGCGGTTTGCGCCGGATGGCAGTAAAAAAGAAATTTGTTATTTGTCCGGCAAGAAAAAAGAACCGGAACCAGTAATAATACTCAATGTGCCTGCAAAGCATAATGATGAGCCGGAAAAATACGGCGAAATTGATCCGGCGCTGGTATCGGCCTATATCAAGGCTGGTATTATGAGAGGTGATCGGCTGCACCGCTGGCTGGCTAAGGTTGTTGATCAGACAGTCGCTTCCGCCAGCCGGAGAACTAAACGATGAAGAATATGAAGCGGCGGTTTGTTTTGTTGAAAAGAAGCGATGTTTCCGCCGTAATGTTCAGGCCGGGCAATCTCTATATCGAGCAGCAGATATCGGATAAAGAAAGTTTTGGTATTGTGGATAGAATGATCGTGTCAGATGATCTCATTACAATTATTGATTATAAATCCGGTTCCATGAGAGGCGAGGCTCAGGCAAAAATACGAGGAACAGCTCAAGCGTTACACAAAGATTATGGAAACGCTCTATCCGCAAAGAAAGGTCGAATATTATATGCTTTCGATAGATATTTGATGAATTTTATGGGGCTTTTTATTTGAATACGCTTTAGTCTGATTGTCTTGAGTTCTGAAGTGCCGAGTCAAAATGGCTGAATTCAAACTTGATTTATGGTGCAAGCATTGGGGGCAGGTCACTTAATAATTGTTAATTAATTAGGAAATCTTGACCATAAAATATGAGGTATAAATTGTATTTATTACTGATTGAAGTACAGTAAAAAAACCCCTTCAATTTTCAAGCTGAAGGGGCTTTTGATTTTGAATAAATAAAAATTATCTTGCTTTCTTTAAATCCGGTCTCTGGTAAGCAAGAGCAATGAAGAAACCGACAACAAGTAACCCTGCGGCAACATAGAGTGCTGTTGACCTGCTAAGCTGAGCGAATACAAGCGGCCGGTAATACCGGCACATGCCCATGCTGTAAGCATAAAGCCGTAACACTTTCCGATGTAGCCGGGGCCAAATGAATCGGCGCAAAAGGCAGGCATCGTGGCAAAAACGCCGCCATAGCACGCCAAAAGATAGCAAACGGACACGAGGAACAGATAATAGCCATTAATAATGTTCATCGCGACCAACGCGTAGATAACAGCCTGTGAAGCAAATATAATGGCGAAAACGGATTTTCTGCCGATAGTATCGGAAACTCTAGCCCAGAAAAGACAACCAAGCCCTTTGAAAATCGGTATTTTCGGGATATTGGAAATTGAAAGCCGATAGTCGTATTTTATGGTTTATTTCCCCTTCGTCGTCAGCACAGCACCGACAATAGCCAGCCCTACTGCAACCCCCCTGATTACCCAAGCAATATCTATGCTCTTCGTTCCGAAAACGAATAAATGCCCAAACATTAGGATTATTGCCAGTATGAATAAGATATAACCGATTACTTGTTTCATTTCCATCCCCTCCTTTGGAATGTTCTCTGTTTATTGTAGCACTAATTCCACAATCCTTTTATCCAATTTTATTATTAACTAAAATATTTTCAACTTCTCGATCTGCTATTCCCAAATATCTCATGCTCACTGCTGGGCTGGAATAATTAAAGCGCTTGCAGATCACTTCAAAGCCAGCGCCAAATACTTTTCGCTGAAAGTAGCCCCAGGTCTTTCTTAGAGAATGCGCGCCATAATTGCCTGGCAGATTAATTGAGGCTGCCCACATCTTAACAAGCAGATCAACAACCTGCATATTGAATCCCCATAAGTCTTTTTCTTGCCGGCAAGGGTTGCCCTTCGGTAGAATAGAATTACCATCCGAACTTCTTGGCCGCCATGCTGTAGAGTATCAATCCCATTAAAACGATGAAAATGCATGCCAAGGCGATCCGCATATATTTATGGATCTTGCTTTCCTTCTTGGTCGGAGCCTCCTTTATCACGCCCCGTTCTTCTTTCATGTAAAACCTCCAAAAAAGTTATCAGGCATACGGGATTATACCACTTGTCCTTTAATATGTAAGTTAGCGTTAACTTATTTAATAGTAAACGTTAACTAATATGTCAAGCAGAAATTATGCAAAAAGAGATATGTGTTCTTACAGGAATGACTTCAATGTAACGGGGATTTCTGATGCACTCGTGGAAAGGGGAGAGGCGACGCATCCTGTTGCTAGAAAATTGCTTCCGAAGGCGAAACCTTTAGGGGATTTTAGCGGAGGACGATAACTTCGCGGTAGATCTTCCAGAGGGAGGTGAACTTGTCGATCAAATTGAAGCTGTCCTCGCTGAGAGCCCAAATATTAACTAATCCCTGGATAAGAGTGAAAAGCAACATCGCTGAGGCCTCCAGATCGACGTCTTGGCGGACAAAACCGTTCCTGACCCCTTCAGCGAGAAGTTCCTTCAGGCGGGAGATGTATTTGTTGATTGTTTGAGAGGCCTGTTTGTTCAGCTTTCGATCGCCGAGACTGATGATTTCAGCGATGACTTGAAAGGAGATCCCTTTACGCATGCCGATCTTGGAAAAGTGAGTCCGGATGATTTTCTCAATGGTGTCGAGGGTCAGCGGTTTAGTGCCCGCACTTTCCGGCGAGATGTCCCTGAGAAGACACTCTTCAATATGGCTGAGCAGGAAGGAGAGGATGCTCTTCTTGCTCTTGAAATGTCGGTAGATGGCCGCTTCGGAGATGCCGACCTCTGAGGCAATTCTCCTGACCGTCAGGTGTTCGCTGCCGTATTTGAAAATCATGGCCCCAGCTACATCAATGATTTGTTGTTGTCTCACATCTCTGGATTTTCTTTTTTTTACCACGACCAGTCTCCTGTTTTAGGATGGTTCCAGTTGCCGCACGGGATGCAATGAGGCACGCAATTGCTCAAGACAGTATCAACGCCGTGCAGCAAAGCGGCATACCAGCGTTCCCGTTCAATATAGTGGACGTTTATGAGAAAATCAAGCGAAACGCGGCATTAAAAAGAAACGATAAGGGAGCGATTATTGTGAGCAGATTTTAGGAATCGGTGCGGGTCAATACCACTCATGCCTTGTGTGCCGTGCTCTATATCATAGAGAAACTAGGACTGGCATTGAGGAACTAACTTGACCGGTAATAGTACGGTATTCATTGATTCTCAGTGATGCAGCCAAGTGTAGATAAGTAGGTGTTATGGACAATTATTTTCTTTAATAATATCTTTAAGTGTTTCACCTACAACGTTTCAATAGTGGGTAGCTGTCAGAATTGACGATTACGAATAGAAATATTCATTCGGATAAGATCTTAATCTTTCGCTAAGTCCCTGCCCCGCCTCATGGCTGCTGTACGATCCGTGTCCGAAAAAGTGCATGCCCAGACACAGAAGTGAAACCAAAATGAGAAAGCAGTTTTCAATAATCCAATCCATGATTCTGTTTTATGGCTGTGGGATCACGCAAAGTATCCTCTCTGGAAAAAATTAAGCCCCTTATGCTTTTTCAAACTTCGCTTCCGCTTTGGTTTTGATTCTATACATCTTTTCTACTGGAATGACGACCACAATGCCGTCTCCTGCCAACCCGGTATGTGCTGCATCTATAATGGCTTGCCCGATCACGTTCGCTCGTGAGGCCTCACAATATATTTCAAGCCGAGCATGAGTCACACACCAGTCCTGTGATAATAAGTTTGCATACTCTCCATAGCCTGCCCCGCGCGTCACGCTGATTCCACCCACCTGAAGATCTTTCAGACGCTCTTCCACCTTTCTCAGCTTATCTGATCGAATAATGGCCACCACTTTTTTCCATTCCATAGCTGCACTTCTCCTTCCTTGGCTACATATTACAAATAATCAAATCAGTTTGATTCCATTATTCCAGCTTAAGAGTTGTTTCGCATGTTTTGCTGTCTCTATAGGTAAAAATTTTTCCGGTTGCACTTTTGCCTTTGGCGCTCACTGTTAAATCAATGTCTTCATTTCTGGGCAGCCAAAGATCCAGAAAACCGGTCGGCGCTGTTTCATGGTTTTGTTAATCAGGATTTTACCATCGGCAGTAACGGCTTCTACTTTTATCTTTGTGTTCTTCAATTCCGCATCACAACTCGACATGTAATGTGTTGCACACGTGTGAGTTTTATTGATATACGGCGCGATTGAAACTATCATTTCACCATCAGGCAGCGGTACGCTTATAATCCGCCCATCTTTAAACTTGAAATTTACCTTATCCGGTGTAACAAAAGTTACAACGTCAATTTTACGCATCCGCCACTGGTTCGCAATTACCATTGCTGTTTTCCCGTCAATTCCTATTAGTTTTTCTTTTAACTGTTGGTCATTGCTTTTGTTTATGGATGGCGGATTTTCATTGGAATAGACTACGGATAATGATAAGAGCGACAATATGAGTGACAATGCAATCATTTTCTTCGCGCTTAAGTTTTTCATCTAACTTACCTCTCCTCGTTGATTAAAGTGGCAACACGATGGTATTCACACCATGTTTATATTCGTAAGAGATATCCAACTCCTTACTGAAGCCATAACGGATCATACATATTTTAAAACGTTTTTATCCCGGAGGCAGCGATTATACTCTGCCCCCGGGATAACATAACAATTTGGAACAAGGTTGAAGGTCAATCCGGAGATCTGTGGTGTTCTTAGTAAGCTGATCTAATGTAACCCGTTGCCTTGTCAATGAGAACCCTATCGACTATGTCGTTCTTCTTCGTTAGTATCTCAGCCTCAAAGGCATTTCCCGCATCTTTTATTTTGCCCAGCTTCAAATTAGGGTTTCTCGAAGATCTCAAATAATCTTTCATCATGGCCTCGGCTTCCTTCTTATCTACGGTCTTGCCAGTTGGGGAATATTGCCGTCCATAGCCGCGGCCTGAGCCATAACCATAATAGCCGCCCATCATACCAGGTCCCATACCATAGCCGCCATATCCTCCCATCATGCCAGATCCCCTGCCATATCCGGGTCCATATCCCCCCATCATACCAGGTCCATAACCGCCCATTCTCAAGGCATGCTCAAACATTACCAGATGCCAGCGGCTCTGAATGAGAATGGTATTCAGCACTTGAGCCGAATCACGATCCTCGGCCTTCTTTACGAGCCATTCATAACGGGGCAGTAAGTCGCTTTCCATTTTTCTGCTCAGTTCGTAGGCCTCCGTCAATGTCTTATTCTCCACAACCGGGGGCACCTTCCCATCGGCAGGCAGACCATAAGCGGCAAAAAGCTGCTCAATCCAGGCGATATGGTTCTCTTCCTGGGGAATGACCATCATGTAAGGCATATAAGCATTGAATTTTTCCTGATCGGCCTGATATTGAGCTAAAGATTCTTTCTCCAGAGTTAGAATCTCGCTGAGTTTCTGGACCCATTCTGTGCTTTTGGGTGCGGGTAGTTTTGAAGGGACATCGACCCAATCATATCCCCCCATCATTCCCGGTCCCATGCCGTAGCCACCATAGCTGCCTCTGCCGGGCTGACTCTGCACTACAGCCGCGCCCACTACAAATGTTACAGCTAATACCGATAAAATAATGATAATATTCTTTTTCATACGTCTCTCCTTTAGTGGTCTGTATTTTTTATAATGCGCTGACTACTGACCAATCAGAAAAGCAGGTCAGTAGTCAGCGCATCATAAAAATATTTTTGAAACTTTACAAAAAATAAAAGGTCGGCCCTATAATTGCTGTTACGACTGATTTCTTTTTCGGCATGATTTTTATAAAATATAAAAGCCCCTTCAGCTTTTTAGGCTGAAGGGGCTTTTGATTTGGAATTCGGTAGCGAGTGCATTCCCCGTAGTCACGCCGACGGCGTGGCGGGGTAAGCGAGCGCATACTGAATAATATTATTCCTTAAGAATCGAAGCTTCTCCGCGGCTTACCGCGGAGAGCTTCAATAACTAAAAAATAATTTACTTTGCCTTGACTTTCTTTAAATCCGGGCTCTTATAAGCAAGAGCGATGAAGAAACCAACAACAAGTAGCCCCGCGGCAACATAAAGAGCGATGGATCTGTTGAGCTGCGCGAATACAAGCGGACCGGCAATGCCGGCGCAGGCCCATGCCGTAAGCATAAAGCCGTAGCACTTTCCGATGTAGCCGGGACCAAATGAATCGGCGCAAAAGGCAGGCATAGTGGCAAAGCCGCCGCCGTAGCAGGCCAAAAGATAGCAAGCGGACACAAGGAACAGATAGTAGCCGTTAATAATTCCCATCGCGACCAACGCGTAGATTACAGCCTGTGAAGCGAACATGATGGCAAACACTGATTTTCTGCCGATTGTATCGGAAACTCTAGCCCAGAAAAGACGGCCCAGTCCGTTGAAGATGGCCGAGTAGGCGACAACACTGCCGCCGGCGACAGCCAGCGCTTTGACCAGATCTTCAGGACTTAAGCTGGCGTCGGCGATAGGTTTAAATAAATCTTGCGCGATGGGTGACATCTGAGAGATCAGACCAAGACCAGCCGAGATATTTAGGAACAGCATAGACCAGAGCATCCACCACTGAGGGGTTTTGCAGGCCACATCAAAATTACAGGAGTCGGCTGCGGATACCGTAGTAGCCGATGGTTTGAACCCGGCCGGAAGCCAACCTTGCGGCGGATTTTTGTAGAGCTGTGCGGCAGCGGTTACGAGTATGAGGAAAATAATGCCCCAAATATAGAAGGTCATGGCCACGCCGGAGGCAGTCAATCCGCCCTTATAAGCGATAATCATTTTGGGGGCAATTTGTCCCATGAAAAAAGCGCCGAAGCCGAAGCCCATAACCGCGAGACCGGTGACCAAGCCTCGTTTATCGGGAAACCAGCGAATCAACGTGGCAATAGGCGTCACGTAACAAAAGCCATTACCGATGCCGCCGATTAATCCATAGCCTAGATAAAGAATATAAACGTTTCCCATTTGATCAGCTAAGCCGGAAAGAAGGGTGCCGATACCGAAAAGAATACCGCCGATTGTAGCCACAAAACGGGGGCCTTTTTTATCGACAAGAGTTCCGCCAAAAGCAGCTGATGTTCCGACAACAAACATAAAAATTATGAATGCCAGTTGTGTGGGTGTTTCCGCCCAACCGTGCGTCGTCATCAACGGCTTTTTAAAAACCGACCACGCATAGACGGTTCCCAAGCACAATTGCATTACGACCGCCGCGATAGCAAGCCACCATCTCTTGCTTTCCAAATTTTCATTTACCATAAATTTCTTCCCTTTCTTAATTGAGATTTATTAAAACTATATCATTAAGCTGCTTCCAGCTTAACAGCGCAGACTTTGTATTCGGGAATCTTGCCTATCGGATCCAGCGCCGGATTGGTCAGCATGTTAACCGGCGATTCGGCAAAATGGAAATTCATGAAAATCGTTCCCCGCGGACTTTTTTCGGTTATATGTGTTTTGGCTTTCAGCGTGCCGCGTCGCGAAGTTATCTTAATCATTTGTCCTTCGCTTATGCCGAATTTGTCGGCATCAGCCGGATTCATTTCTACCAGACTCTCCGGATAGCGTTCGCTAGGTCCTTGAGCGCGGCGGGTCATTGTGCCTGTATGATAGTGATAAAGCACACGGCCGGTGGAAAGAATGAAGGGATATTCTTTATCGGGAAGTTCCGCGGGCGGGATGTATTCAATGGCGTGGAAGAGTCCCAGACCCTCGCGAAAATCTGTCTTTATGCAAGAATTTAGTTCCCTGATGTTCGGCCGTGGGACAAGGCCATTGAATGCCTTCTTTTTCGATACGTTCATAACTGATTCCCGCGTAGCTCGGTGTGACCTTCGCGATTTCTTCAAAAATTTCCTTCGCCGAAGAATATTTCATCGGATATCCCATTTTCGTGGAGATTCCCGCAATGATCTCCCAATCCGGCTTTGGCTTCTCCCGGAGCGTTTACAACTTTTCTGATTCGCTGAACGCGGCGTTCCGTATTGGTGAATGTGCCGTCCTTTTCGGCAAAACTGGCCGACGGCAAAACAACATCGGCTAATTGAGCTGTTTCGGTCATGAAAATATCCTGGACAATCAAGCAAATCCAGCTTTTTGAGTTCTTCTTTAGCATGATGCAAATCAGGATCGGAAAGAAGCGGATTTTCACCCATGATATAAAGCGCTTTAATCTCGCCGTTACCGGCCGCGTTCATCATTTCGACCAATGGTCAAGCCGGGCTTTGCCGATAAAGCTAGCATTCCAGGCCGTTTCAAATTTCTTGCGGGCATCTTCATTGGCCACCTGCTGATAAGCCGGGAAAACATTGGGCAGTCCGCCCATATCGCAGGCGCCCTGAACATTGTTCTGACCGCGCAGAGGATTTACGCCGCCGCCTTCGATGCCGACATTGCCGCAAAGCATGGACAGATTGGCGCATGGTTTTAACGTTATCCGTGCCGCTGATATGCTGGGTAATGCCCATCGCGTAAATAATGCTGGCTCTTTTTGCCTTGGCATACATACCGGCCGCTTTTTTCAAATCTTCCGCCGGAATGCCGGAAATTTTTTCAACATATTCCGGTGTATATTTTTCCACGGCTGCTTTCAGAGCATCAAATCCTTCGGTTCGTTCTGCCACGTATTCTTTGGCATAAAGATCTTCGGAGATAATAACATTCATCAGGCCGTTGAAAACAGCAACATCTGTTCCAGGTTTCTGGCGCAGCCAGATATCGGCGTATTTGACCAAATCAATTTCCCGGGGATCGATGACGATCAGCTTTGTCCCTTGCTTGACGTACCGCCCGTTTGACTTTCATGCCGATTACCGGATGATTTTCCGTGGTATTGGTGCCTGTTGCCAAAATTAAATCGGTATATTCCAATTCATCGATGGAATTGGTCATTGCTCCACTGCCGAATGTTGCGGCCAGACCGGCCACCGTTACGGAGTGTCAGAGCCGGGCACAGTGATCGACATTGTTGGTGCCGATTACCGCCCGCATGAATTTCTGGAAAAGATAATTTTCTTCGTTGGTGCAGCGGGCCGAAGAAAGTCCGGCGATGCTGTCGGCGCCGCTTGTTTTTTTAATCGAGGAAAGTTTATCCGCAATGAAGGTGTAGGCTTCATCCCAGGTGGCTTCTTTTAAATCCTCATTTTTATTGTGCCGGATTAAAGGTTTTTTCAGACGGTCAGGATGCTGGATGAAATCCATGCCGAAGCGTCCTTTGACACAAAGACTGCCTTCGTTTGGTTTTCCGTAATCACGATTTCCCGATACCTTGACAATTTGACCGTCTTTAACAAAAAGATCCATCTGACAGCCGACACCGCAATAAGTGCAGGTGGTGCGGACTTTTTCCAGTTCCCAGGGACGGCCGGCAAATTTCGCCTGTTTGTAAGGTTATGGCTCCGGTGGGGCATACCTGCAGGCACTCGCCGCAGAAAACGCAGGAGGAATTGATGTAATCGGCATCAAATGCCGGGCCTACTTTGGCATGTGAACCGCGCATGGAAAAATCCAGCACTTCATTGACCTGAATTTCGTTGCAGGCGCGAACACAGCGTCCGCAAAGGATGCATTTGTTAAGATCGCGCTGGATCATGGTGTTGTTGTCTTCCAGAGCGTAACCCGGAGGTTCGATTTCGAAACGGGGCTTTTCGATTTTTAACCAGTAAATCAAATTTTGCAACTCACACTGGCCGTTTTGTTCGCAGGTAAGACAATTATGATCTCCCGACGACCAGAGAAGTTCGATAATCATCTTTTGGGCGTTGCGCACCGCTTCTGTGTTGGTGCGGATAACCATGCCCGGGGCTTACCGGCATACAGCATGAGGCAACGAGCGATCTGGCGTTTTCCACTTCGACGACGCAAACACGGCAAGCGCCGACATTGGTTGTTTTGCCATAGTGGCAAAGGGTGGGGATAAAAATGCCGTTTTCACTGGCACATTCCAAGATGGTTTGGCCTGCAGAAGCTTCCACATTTTTTCCATCTATTGTTAAAGGTACTTTTTTCTCCATTTCCTGCTCCTTGCAAAATATTTAATAAGCTCACATAAGGTTTATAATTCAGCGTCACAACGCAGACAACGGCATGCTTCTTTAATTGCGTCTTCGCGGTCTTGAAACCCAATTCCACTTCCGCAAAACTCATTTTGCGTGTAGTGCCGTGATTCATTTCCGGCATAGCCATTTGCGGTGCTTCGACGGTTTCTTCATCGATAACCAAAGGCACATCAATTTTTTCTGCATGCCGGTTTTTCATAAGCCGGTTCATTGTTGGCCTTGCGGATAGCCGCATCGATATCGTCGGCGGCCTGATGTCCGGCGGCAATTGCGGCAATTACGGTGTCCGGGCCGGTTACAGCGTCGCCACCGGCAAAGTAGCGGGGATTCGGCGTGCGGGATTTATAGACTTTGCCGACATTGAAACAATCCCATTTGTTGATTTCCACGCCGCTTTTTTTATCGATAAAACTCATATCCGGAACCTGGCCGATGGCGGCGATAACGGCATCGACCTTTAAAGTGAATTCGGAACCGGCAACAGCAACCGGTTTCTTACGACCGCTGTGAGTCAAAATCGCCCAGCGTCATGCGCTGGCAGGTAATGGAGCTGACCTTTCCTTTTGTGCCTTCAATTTTCAACGGGGCAACCAGATATTCAATCTTGATTCCTTCTTCTTCGGCGGCTTTAATTTCCTCTTGCGGCCGCGGGCATATCCTGTCTTAAGCGGCGATAAAGAATGGTGACATCAGCTCCCAGACGCAGCGCAACACGGGCAGCGTCAATGGCGGAATTACCGCCGCCGATAACGGCAACTTTTTTGCCCAGAGTTGTTTTTGCCTTTTAACCATTTTTCTTCATTGGCATTGAAATCGCGCAGGAATTCCACGCCGCCGAAAACATTTTTCATATCTTCACCGGGCACGCCCATTTTCTGGCTCTTATGCGCGCCGGTAGCAAGATAAATATAATCAAAATCTTTTTCCAGTTTGGCAAAAGTAATATCCTTGCCCACACGTGTGTTCAAACGGATTTCCACACCCAGCGTCCGAATATCGTCAATTTCTTTATCCAGATATATTGCGGGGCAGACGGTAAGAAGGAATGCCCCAGTAAAGCATTCCGCCCGGTTTGGGAAGTTCTTCAAAAACCGTTACTTTATAACCGCGTAAAGCCAAGATCGCGCGCGGCGGTAAGTCCGGCCGGGCCTCCGCCGACAACGGCGATTTTTTCTTTTCGGGTTACCGGCACCGGTTCAATTTTCGGACGCGGAGCATTATCGGTAATAAATCGTTTCAGGAATTTGATGGCGATAGGTTCATCCATATTGCCGCGGCGGCATTTGGTCTGGCATTTATGATCGCAAACTCTTCCGCAGACAGACGGGAAGGGATTGGTCTGCAGAAGTATTTTATAAGCGTCTTCAAATCTTTCCGCTCTGACCAGAGCGATATAAGAAGGTATATCCATTTCAATCGGACAGGTGTGCTGACAGGGAGATTTAAACATTGCCGAACAAACAGCAGCACGGCAGCGATGGTTACGGATATGTTCCTCATATTCTTTGCGGAAATAACGGATGGTGCTCAAAACCGGATTGGGAGCTGTTTGTCCCAGTCCGCATAAGGCCGCGTTTTTAATAACGCCGGCCATTTCTTCCAGAAGTTCGATATCTCCTTCTTTGCCTTTTCCCTGGGTGATATTGGTTAAAATATCCAGCATGCGTTTTGTGCCTTCGCGGCAGGGAGTACATTTGCCGCAGGATTCATCCTGGCAGAAATCCATGAAGAATCTGGCCATATCCACCGCGCACTTGTCTTCGTTCATGACGATCAAGCCGCCGGAACCCATAATGGCGCCGAGTTCGACGACTTTTTCATAATCAACGGGAGCGTTTAAATGCTGAATGGGAATACAACCGCCGGACGGGCCGCCCAACTGGGCGGCTTTGAATTTTTTGCCTTTGGGAATTCCGCCGCCGATATCGTAAACGATGGTGCCCAGTTTTGTTCCCATGGGAACTTCCACCAAACCGACGTTGGTGACATCTCCGGTAAGAGCAAAAACTTTTGTTCCTTTGCTTTTTTCCGTGCCGATGGAAGCATACCATTTGGCGCCGCGCAAAATAATCTGTCCGACATTGGCCAGAGTTTCCACGTTATTCAGGATGCTGGGTTTTTGCCAAAGACCGGCGACAGCGGGGAAGGGCGGTCTTGGACGCGGCATGCCTCTTTTTCCTTCAATGGAAGTCATCAGCGCTGTTTCTTCGCCGCAGACAAACGCGCCGGCGCCCTGATAAATTTCCAGATCAAAATTAAAACCCGTGCCCAGAATATCTTTGCCCAGCAAACCGGCTTCTTTGGCCTGGGCGATGGCGACATTCAAACGGTGAATGGCCAGCGGATATTCAGCGCGGCAGTAAATATAACCATGATGAGAACCGATAGCTTTGGCCGCGATGACCATTCCTTCCAGAACGGCGTGAGGATCGGCTTCCAGCACGCTTCTATCCATGAAAGCGCCCGGATCGCCTTCATCGGCGTTGCACAAAACATATTTAACATCACCTTTGGACTGGGCGGCAAATTTCCATTTCAAACCTGTGGGAAATCCGGCTCCGCCGCGTCCGCGTAAACCGGAATCAAGAATTTCCTGAACGATTTGTTCCGGCGTCATTTCCGTAAGAGCTTTGGCCATGCCGGCATAACCGTCACGGGCGATATATTCTTCGATTTTTTCAGGATCAATTAATCCGCGATTCCTCAATACCCGCAATTCCTGATGAGCAAAAAAGGGAATATCCTGCATGGTGGGAATAATTTGATCGGTAACGGGTTCTCGGTATAAAAGTCGTTCTACAGATTCTTCCTTTGATTAAATGTTCTTCAACCAGTTCCGGGATATCTGCCGGTTTTAAAGATACGTAAATGACGCCTTCGGGATAAACGACCATAATCGGGCCTAAAGCGCAAAATCCATTACAGCCTGTTTCCACAACTTTTATTTCTTCAGCCAATTCTCTTTTATCAATCTCTTCCAATAAAGCTTTTTTTACGGCAAGACTGCCGGAAGATTGACAACCGGTGCCTCCGCAGATTAATAAGTGTGAACGAAAAACCTTCATTTAGCCAACATCCTCCTTAAGAAATTATCATGCTTTCAATATATGAACGCATGATAGGCGAAAAAATTATTTGATTACTTCAGAGCCTTTCGCCAAAACAAAGGGCGTCTGAATTTCTCCCGCCAAAATATGTCTTTTAAAAACCTGTCTCATTTTGTTGGGATTCATATATTCATATTTTATCGGTTCCTGATTTAATATTTCCACGGTAACCAAAGGTTCGCGGCTGCATAATCCCATACAACCCGATGTGGTTACGACAACGTCATTGGCGCCGGCGGCTTCAATTTCCTGCAAGCAATGTATCCATAACTTCTTTGGCGCCGGAAGCGATACCGCAAGTTCCCATATGAACGGTAACTTTGACGCGGCGGTCGCCATCCCGCAGAGACATTTCCTTATGCACTTTTTCTTTTATTTTTTTTAAATCATCTATAGTCAATTTCGCCATTGGCGTTTCCTCCATTTTTTTGCTTGCAAAAAATGTATTATCTATATTGACTCAATATTTCCTTGATTTTGGCTGGCTTTACGCGGCCATGCACATCTTCATCCACAACAACCACAGGTCCCAAGCCGCAGGCGCCCAAACAACGGATCGTTTCCAGAGTGAACATTCTATCCGGAGTGGTTTCGCCTTCTTTAATGCCGAATTCTTTTTCGCAGAGTTTCAGCAATGGCTTTGCCGCCGCGGACATAACAGGCTGTGCCCAGACAAACACGAACAGTGTGTTTACCGCGCGGCGTCATGGTGAAAAATGAGTAAAAGGTGACAACGCCGTAAACACGGCTCAAAGGCAAATTTAATTCTGTGGCAATCTTTTTTTGCACGGACATAGGCAGATATTCCAGAGCCACTTGCGCTTCTTCCAGCACCGGAATCAATCCGCCGGGTTTGCCTTTGTGTTTTTTAATAATTTTGTTGAGCTTGGCTATCTGTTCCGGTGTAAATTCTTTTAAAAGTTCATGTATCTTCCGCTTTCATCAAATTCCTCCTCGATCTTCGGGGTAAGTTAAGCCGTAGGTTTTATTTCGCGAAGTCCTTCGTCAATAACGCCCCGAATATACTTTAATTATTTCAGGATGATTAATGGGTACATCATCGATTTCTTTACGTATCTGACGCGTGTCCAATGTGAACTGCCGGTCATTATGCCTATGTTTGTAAATAAAATCAACATCTGAATTTCCGGCAATAAGAATCAGCATTGTCGTTGTAATATTTCCCATGGGTTGCCTGTCCAAATGGCTGAGTGCAAAGGTTGCTGTAAGTTTTGTTCCCTTTCCTTTTGCGGATTTCAGTCTCAAGATTGCCGCCGGCCATTTGGGCGGCGTTGGCCAGAAGTGGAATTCCCAATCCCACCCGCCGCACGGTTTTTGTCGTATAAAACGGATCTTCAACTTTTTTAATTTCTTCTTTTGTCATTCCGCTGCCGTCATCGTTAATTTCTATGGAGAGCAAATCTTTTGCCGAATCTTCGTTAATAGCAATTTCCACTAGTTTCGGCGCCCGCGCGAATGGAATTTTCAGCGATGTCGAGAATATGTGCGGCAAGCTCCAGCATTATTGCTCCAGAATGTGACGGCCGTTTTGTCCGGCGAAAGCCATTTTCAATTCCGCGAAAGATGGTTCCTGCAAGGATAATTCTTGTTGCCGCCGTTCCGATGTCTTTTAAATAATGGGCATCGGACGAAATTATAAATGAATAATTGCTCAAGTTCCCGATATTTGATCCTCGCTTGCGCAAATCCTGTTAGATGGCGTTATTTCCAAAGCGTCAAAATGCATCTTTTCATCAATAAATCCCAGCTGGCTCAAAACACTGAAGCTTTCCCTGTCAATGTGCGCGGCTATGGCTAATCCGTTCAGTTGATGTAAATAATTCAATAATTCATTCAACGGAAGATCAGTCGCGCCGATTAATAATTTATTGTTTATTCCTTCCACTTCGCCATTTTCGTTGACAATTGCCTGGACGCCGAAATGTTCTTCATCATTTATTCCTGCCAGATGCTGATACAACAATATCTTGCAGTTCTGGCGAGATCGGACAAGGAATCAAAAAGGGCTAAAAGATGCACTTCTTCGCTTGTTGTTATTTCCATTCCCGGAAATATTTTTAAATTTTTTCCTTCGCGCGGCCTTAATAACATAAGGAACGTTTTCGGAAGAATTGTGATCGCAGATAGCAATGATATCGAGTTTTGCTTCGAGGGCTTTTTCTACCAGAGCTTTGGGATGCATATCCAGATTCGGCGCAAGGTGACAGGCAAGTGTGAATATGAAAATCACAATTAAAAACTTTAAGCATCGTCTTTTTCCGGAATTAACCAAAAATGGCCATAGGCAGGCGGCTCTGATAAAGATGCCGTACGGTAATTATTTTTTTGCTGCCAGTAAATTATAAATTTTGCCCGTTAACTCAAATGCGGGCAAATTTGAAACCATGATTGGCACGTTTTCCTTAACGGCTTTTTCCAGCGTGTCCTTGGCCGGTTCGCAGGAATTAACCAGAATTATACCAGCATGTTCTTTCAAAGTGGCTACGGCAACTATATTTTGGTGCACCTGTCTTGTTATCCAGATATCTCCCTCGTGAGAATTTGCCATTACATCGCTTAAGAGATCTCCCGTGTAACCTCCTGTAACATTATTCTTAAGTCTGTCTGATGCAGACCTTACTTTTAAATTTAATTTTTTGGCAATAGTTTCGATATCCATGATAAATCCTTGAGGAGTTATGGGCTGTTAATAATCATTTTCAAGAAAGTTCCTTTGTCCACTTCCGATGAGATGTCGAATTTGTCGGAATAGCATTTGATATTATAGAGTCCCATACCGGCGCCAAAACCCATTTCTCTTATCTGCTGATTTGCGGTGGAATAACCTTGCTCCATTGCTAATTCAATATTGGGTATTCCGGGTCCTTCATCAATTACCTCAATCTCGACAGTCTTTGGGGTGACGGTAAGATTGATAATTCCTTTTCTAGCGTAAGAGACGATATTAATTTCTGATTCATAACAGACAATGGCTGATTTCCTAACGACGTCATCGGGTAACCCTATTTGTTTGAGGATCGATTTTATACGCGTGGAAACAGTTCCCGCGTTACTAAAATTACCGCCTTCAACATCAAAACTATTCTTATATAAAATATTTTCAGTTGCGTACACTGTTATTTTCAACTTTTTCCAGGCAACCAACTATACCTTTAGCATAAAGACGACCCGCTGTTTCAAATAAAATATATTTTGTCGTTAAAATGGGAATTTGAAGTTCTTTGGCCAGACCGATAGTTTCTGCTGACGGTTTTTTTCCTCGAACTAAAATTATAGCGGCAATGTCCAGAACATTGGCGATTCTGATGACCTGGGTATTGGTCAGGCCGGTCAGCAAAAGACTGCCCGCTTTCGCGAAGGCCAGAACATCGCTCATCAAATCGGCTCCAAACGCTGTTTTGACTTCCATATCTAGTTTTTCTTTGCCCACAATAACATCGGCTTTTAGTATTTCTTGTACTTCACGCAGTTTCAATGTCCACTCCTCATCAAAAACAAATACAGCATTTCCTAAAGTGAAGAAAGTGTTTGATATTATTAGTTGAAATTATAATTTCAAATGACTCTTTCTTGGCTATTTGACTATCATATATCAAACTTTACTGTCAATGAAATTATTGCTGGAATTGAACAATAGATTAAATTAACGGCTGCGTTTTTCCTGCTGTGGGTTCCAAATCCAAAGCGCTACCGTATATTTTATTTCTGTTGTTGATTCCGACGAATGTAAATCCATTGCGTGCATTATTGTTTTTCAACTTTTGTCAGGCAACCAACTATGCCTTCAGCGTAAAGACGACCCGCTGTTTCAAATAAAATATATCTCGTAGTTAGAATGGGAATTTGAAGTTGTTTAGCCAGGTTAATAGCTTCGGTTGAAGGTTTTTTCCCTCTCACTAAGATAATGGCAGCAATATTGAGGGAAGTGGCGGTTTTGACGACCTGGGCGTTGGTCAGGCCGGTCAATAAAAGACTGCCCGCTTTAGCAAAGGCTATAACATCGCTCATCAAATCAGCGCCAAACGCTGTTTTGACTTCCATATCTAATTTTTCTTCGCCGACGATTACATCGGCATCGAGTATCTCTTTCACATCTCGCAATTTCAAGGGCAACTCCTCATATAAAAACATATCCGGTGATTTTTATTGGAAATACCGAAAAAATTTGATTTTATTAAATAAAGTAACAATTTTATACGGTGCTTTCTTGGCCGCTTGGCTACCATATAATAAACTTCACTGTCAATAAAATTATTCCCCAAATTGCAGAATATATTAACTAGTGATTGTTTTTTTCTTTATCCTATTTCAAAAAAACAGGAAAATCTCGGCTGACAGACATTTTCCATTGAGGATTGCGTTTTTTCAGGAAGGAATCAATCCCCTCGATTGCGTCAGGTTGTGTGCATACCCACTCGAAAATCCGGAATTCTTTCGCATCAATTTCGGCAACTGAAGATGTGAGCCCCTCCCAGAGGAGGCGTTTGGAGATAGCCACGGATACCGGCGCCGCCTTGTGAAATTCGCGTGCCCTCTCCAGAGCGGCGGGAAGGACTTTATCTGCGGGCAGGGCCTGTGAGGCAAGACCCATTTCAGCAAGTTCTCGTCCCTTTATCATCCTTCCGGTCAGCATCAGGTCGGCCGCGCGGGAAAGTCCGGCCACCCGGGCAACGATTACATGGGAAGAAAGCTCGGGAGTGATTCCCCGGCGCACGAAAGCGAATTGTATCTTGGCATCTTCCGCGACAAACCGAATATCGCAATTCATGGCATAGGTAATACCGACACCGATGGCGTGTCCGTTGATTGCCGCAATCACGGGCTTTCTGATCTGCCAGGGCATCACGGCAGGAAAAGCAAGAGAATCCCTCCGTGTTTCTTCATCTTCGGTATCTCCAAGCTTAAAGGCGGTTGCTCCGCTTAAATCTGCGCCGGCGCAAAATGCCGAACCGGTTCCGGTTACGACAACGGCACGAACTGAATCGTTTCTGTCCAGTGAGGCCATGACATCGCCCAGCTCACGGGCTGTTGCCTGCGTCCAGCTGTTCATAGCTTCGGGTCTGTTGAAAGTTATTGTCGCGACGCCTCCGTCGATATTTAACAAGAGTGTTGAGTAAGCCATTTTTCCTCCATAAAGACAAGATTTGCGTAATCATCATACTGACGATTTGATTGAAAACTTATTAAGTATTGAGGAAGAGATAAAGAAAATCAAGAAATAAAATTAAGTAACTTTCTGAACGCAATGTCCTTATGAGTTTTACCTTATATTTGCTAAGGAAAGATTGATCAGGTCACCCTTTCCCGTTTCGATGCTTCGCGAATTGCAGCGATCATTCACGCTGGATGGAATAGCTCAAACCTGCCTGACCATCATTAGTGGAAAGTCTGGGCGAAATCCGTGCGAAATCTGGCAAGGGTAATAACTCCCCGAAGTCGGGGTAACTTACCCCGTTACTTTTTACGGCACCATGCAGTATCCCCAATATCGCTGTTATATCAAACATATAACCATTTGGTATTAAAATTGCTGTTATCGGGTAACCATCTGAAGAATCCTCAGGATGAAGGAGGTAGTGCTATGGGAGGTGATTGCGGCAATATATATGAGCTTCGACCTGTTTCTATTATCAGAACTTTGCCACAAATCAAAGATCACCGATTATTCCAGTTGAAGTTGGAAGATGGAACAACATGGGAAAGTTTTGGTCATCAACCGGGACAGTTTATTGAAGTCTCCATCTTCGGCAAGGGAGAGGCGCCCATCAGCATATCCTCGCCGCCAACCAGGCCTGATACTCTCGAGATTTGCGTAAGACGCGCGGGCAAAGTAACAGAAGCCCTTTTTGAAATGGGCAAAGGTTCTACTTTTCATATTCGGGGCCCATACGGAAGAGGCTTCCCCGTAGAGCAACTCAAGGGTCACAAACTACTTCTTATCGCCGGCGGTCTGGGGCTTGCCCCGCTGCGCTCGCTTCTGCTCTATTCTCTGGACAAAAGGAAAGAGTTTGACGACATCATCCTGATGTACGGAACAAATAATCCCGAAAATGTTCTTTTTAAATATGAACTGCTGAGTTTTTTTGACCGCAATGACATCAATTATCACTACAGCGTGGACAGGGACGATGAAGGTATCTGGAAACAATATGTGGGTGTGGTGACCGGTTTGTTCGACCGCGCCGTTCTTTTTCCCAAGGAAACCCATGCCGTGATGTGCGGTCCCCCGATCATGTATCGTTTTGTTTTGCAGAAACTCCTGAGTCTGGGATTTTCCCAAGGAACATATCTTCATGTCTTTGGAGAGAATGATGAAATGCGGTGTCGGAAAGTGCGGTCACTGCGCTTTCGGAGATAAGTATTGCTGTATTGAAGGACCTGTTTTCCCCTATACGGAGATCGAAAAGATTAAGGAGGCAATCTGATCATGAAAAGGACACGAACCGTATGCCCATTTTGCGGATGTGGATGCAGCTTCTATCTTTTGTCGGAGGGAGACAGGGTGATAGGTATAGAGCCCAGCCCCTCAAACCCGGTAAATAAAGGCATGTTATGTGTAAAGGGTTGGAATGCGCACGAATTTATTCATTCTCCCGAAAGGCTGACCAAGCCGCTGATAAGGAAGCACGGAGAGCTTGTTGAAAGCACATGGGAAGAAGCATTGAAGGTTGTTGCGGACAGGCTGCTTGGATATAAAGAAGCAATTTGGCCCCCGCGCTCTGGCCTTTCTCAGTTCCGCCAAAGTAACAAATGAAGAAAACTATCTCTTTATGAAAATGGCGCGGGCGGCATTTGGAACAAACAATGTCGATCACTGTGCCCGGCTCTGACACAGCTCCACCGTGGTCGGTCTGGCCGCGACATTCGGTTCCGGAGCCATGACAAACTCGATTAACGATTTCGACGATGCCGATCTGTTCCTCGTGACCGGTTCCAACACAACGGCACAGCATCCCTTGATCGGATCGCGCATCATCAATGCCGTAAAAAGAGGAGCACAATTACTGCTTATTGATCCCAGAGAAATACAGCTGGCCGAGTTTGCCGATTTACATCTGAGGCAAAATATCGGTACGGATGTGGCTGTGTTAAACGGGCATCATGAACGTCATTATTGAAGAAGGTCTCTACGACAAGGAATTCGTCGAAACAAGAACGGAAGGATTCGATCAATTGAAGGAGGTCGTCAGCAAATATCCACCGCAAGTCGTGGAAAAAATTTCCGGCATCAATAGCAGCGATCTTAAGAAAGCGGCGCGCATGTACGCCAAAGCGGATAAGGCGATGCTTGCCTATGCCATGGGCATTACCCAGCATACTACCGGTGTCGACAATGTAAAAACCTGCGCAAATCTGGCCATGCTTACCGGTAATCTGGGCAGGCCTTCGACGGGAGTAAATCCCCTGAGAGGTCAGAATAATGTCCAGGGTGCCTGCGATATGGGCGCGCTTGCCGAACGTATACAGTGGTTATCAACCGGTGATCGATGCGGCAGTAAAAAAGAAATTTGAAGACGCCTGGGGTGTTGCAAGCGCTGGACGACAAGGCCGGGCTGACCATCACCGATATGATGACGGCGGCGCAAAAAGGGGAGCTAAAAGCTCTCTATGTTATGGGAGAAAATCCCTTGATGAGCGATCCTGATACGTCGCATATCGAGCATGCCCTATCCAATCTTGATTTTCTCGTCGTGCAGGATATCTTTCTTTCCGAAACGGCGGCGAAAGCCGATGTCGTCCTTCCTGCCGCGTCGTTTGCCGAAAAAGATGGCACTTACACCAACACGGAAAGAAGGGTTCAGCTATCGGGCAAAGGCCGTATCTCCTCCGGGACTTGCCCGTCCTGACTGGCAAATCATTTGCGAACTGAGCACGCTTGCCGGCTACCCGATGAATTATGAATCGCCGGCCGATGTGCTCAAGGAGATCAATGCCCTGACGCCCTCCTACGCGGGCATCACCTATGAGCGATTGAAACGCGGCCATGGACTCCAGTGGCCCTGTCTCAATGAGGAGCATCCGGGCACATCCTTCCTGCATAAGGACAGATTCAGCAAGGGCAAGGGAACATTTATGCCGTGTGAATTCAAACCGGTTGCGGAGATGCCCGATGAGGAGTACGATTTTATGCTGACCACAGGACGTATCTATTATCATTACCACACCGGCACCATGACCCGTCGCATCAGCATTCTGGATAGAGAGGCGCCGGCGGCGCTGGTGGAAATCAATCCCGAGGATGCAAAAAAGCTGGGCATAAAGAACAATGACATAGTTGAACTAACTTCACGCCGCGGTTCCATAAAATTAAAGGCGGAGATTACGAAAAGAGTTCCGCAAAATGTTGTATTTTCCACATTCCATTTTCACGAAGCACCCGTGAACATGTTGACCAATTCGGCATATGATCCCATTGCCAAAATTCCCGAATATAAAGGGTGTGCAGTAAAAATCAGGAGATGCGCATGAAAACACTGGCCAAAAAAGACCTCATAAAGGCAATTAATATCTGGGCTCAAAAACACGATGTACTGTCTCCCGACCAAAACTAGCGAATGGCGACTGTATATTCGATACGTTCCAGGAAAATACATTTACCCTCGACTATAAAAAGCCTCCGCTTTCGCCAAAAGCCGTGTTTTTTCCCCACACCGAGGTGATCTTTAAGGTTGAAAAAAATGAATACCGGGAAGTCGTATCGGCAAAAAAGATGCTTATATTTGGAATACGCGCCTGCGACATGATGGGAATTCTTCAGGCCTCAAGCTTTATGTCTCGTGATAAGAAGGATGTTTATTATAATGCAAGGCGAAATGCCGCGGCGACAATTGTCATGGCCTGTCCCGGCCCGCAGAACGAAACCTGTTTCTGCACCACGACACGCAGTGGTCCTATCGCACAAAAGGGTTTCGATTTGCAGTTCTACGATACAGGTGACGTCTTTCTCATTGAAACAGGCACTCCCAGGGGCGAAGAATTGTTATCGGTCATACCGCTTGCCGATGTAGATGACACCCTGGCTAAACGGCAAATAGAGGAATTCAAACAAAAGGCGATTCAGCAGCATACCTGAGGTGAAATCGGTTGTTAAAGCCATGAACAAACTCAAGGATAACAAAGCCGATGAAAAAGTCTGGGATGAGTTTCGGCGCAGAAGTGCATCACCTGCGGCGGTTGTGCCTTTGTGTGTCCCACCTGCACCTGCTTCAATGTATATGATCATCAGTCGTCTCCGGGAAACGGTCTTCGCGCACGGACATGGGATGCTTGTCTTTACGGCGGTTTTACCCGTGAGGCATCAGGCCATAATCCCAGAGCCAGCCAGGCTTTGAGGCTCAAAAGACGTCACGAGCACAAACTTCTTGATTTTAACAGTATCGATATTCAGGGAAGTTTATGCGGCTGTGTCGGTTGCGGACGCTGTTCCGATTACTGTCCGGTGCATATAGGAACGCTGGAGGTTGTGAAAGCAATCGCTGAATAATATAACTGCTTGGTAACTAATCCCAATATCGGAGGTCCTAATGTCTGAGAAAAAAAAGATACTGATAATTGATGACGATAAAGACTATGGCGAGGCGCTTAAAATTGTTCTGGAGAATAACGGCTTTAAAGTTCATCATGTTCTGAACGTTCAGGACGGCCGCAAATCCATTGAAGCAGACAGACCGGAATTGATTATCCTGGATGTGATGATGGACAAGCACACGGATGGATTCGATTTGTGCTACAATCTGAAACACGATGAAAGCATACAAAAATATACCCATTCTGATGGTAACCGCCGTTACCGGCAAAACAGGATTTAAATTTTCTCCGGAAACAGACGGTGAATACCTGCAGGCAGACGATTATGTGGCCAAGCCCATTCCGGCTTCCGAACTTCTCCTGCGGGTGAAAAAACTGATTGGCTGAAACTCTGTATATCCTCCCGCCCGGCTCTTCTAAAGAATGTTTGATAATGCTATGTTATCCGTGATAGTATTCAAATCAATTTCTAACATCGGGCTGACGCAATGAAAATCAATAATAAACGAATACAGCGGCTTTTTAAGTTAGACTTGCAAAGCCGTCTTGCGTTTGGATTTCTGATTGCCACCTGCCTTACAGGTATCTTTGCCACCATTGTCAGTATATGGACGATTAACAGGAACACCATTGCCGAAGTACAGAACAGGGTGCGTCATGGATATCAATACGGCCAAGTTGATCTATAACAATAAGATCGAGAAAATTACGTCTCTGATTCAGTTCACCGCCGAAAGGTCCGATCTGCAAGAGCTTATCAACAGGAATGATATCTACAGCATGGCATATATGAAAGGACTCATTCGCAGAGGAACGGGAACACAGTCTGGGAATGACAATATTTTTCTCGATATGCTCACGCTTGTGGACGCCAGAGGGAAAGGTATTGTACAGGGCGTCTAATCCGGCAATCAGCGGGGACAACCTCCTGAAGGATCCCGTTGTCAGAAACTGCATAGAGAAAAAGATCCCGCTCTCCTCAACCGAACTCATGTCCATTAAAGATATTTTAAGGGAAAATCCTGCGCTTTCAGACCGGGCGAAAACGGATATTGTAAAAACGCCTTTGTCCGCCGAAATCAGGGAAGATAAACTTTCGGAAGGTATGGTCATGAGAGTTGCCTATCCGATAATGGATAGAAACTACAAACCTGTTGGTGGGTGTTCTGGTCGGAGGCGTTCTTATTAATAAGGACAACGAAATAGTGGATAAGATAAAAGAGACCGTATATCACGGAGAAAAATACAAAGGTCAGGAAATGGGAGTGGCCACGATATTTCAGGGAGGCGTGCGCATATCCACCAATGTCATGACGAAGGATAACAAAAGGGCCATCGGCACTATTCTTTCCAAAGAAGTTTATGATCGGGTCATCAAAGAAGGGAAGGACTGGGTGGGCAGGGCTTTCGTTGTGAAAGACTGGTATATTACCACTTATACCCCTATTTTTAACATGGATAAAAAGCTCATCGGCGTTCTCTACACGGGGATACTGGAAGCCAAATACCGAGACATACAACGGGAAATGATCTGGATAAATCTGGGTATAACCACACTGGGAATGATCATCGCGTTTATCATTTCCCTTTATTTGGGCAACACCATTATCAAAAGAATACGCATACTGAAAAAGGCTACAGAAGCTATTGCCTCCGGCAACCTGGACTACAAACTATCACCCGATAAAATATCGGGTTTCGACATGCTGGACGAAGCCTTCAATTATATGTCCAGATCCCTGAAAGACCACAATGATCAATTGCAGAAGATGCATCAACAGCTCGCAAAAACCGAAAAATTGACCGCCCTGGGTGAGATGGCGGCGGGCGTCGCCCATGAAATCAACAATCCTCTGGGTGGAATCCTTCTGTACAGCAACATCGTCCTGGAAGATATCCCGGAGGATAGCCCCGCACGGGAAAACATGCAGAAGATCATCTATCAGACGAACCGCTGTAAAGAAATCGTACAGAGCCTGCTGGATTTTGCGAGAACGCCGACAGGCGAAATGCTTCCCCTGCAGATAAACCAGATCATCAATACCTCTCTCAAACTGGTAAGAGACCAATCCATGTTTCACGGGATAGAAATCGAAACCAAGCTTGCGGAAAATCTTCCCGAAGTGACAGGCGACAGGTCAAGATTGGAAGAAGTTTTCCTAAATCTGTTCATCAATGCGGCGGACGCCATGAAGGGCGGCGGAAAGCTGACGATCGCCACTGGGCTGAGTACGAAACAATTCCATTAGGATTTTAATATCAGACACGGGTAAAGGGATAGACAAAGAACACCTTTCCCACATCTTTGAACCATTCTTCACGACGAAGGAACCAGGCCAGGGAACGGGACTGGGACTTTCCATCGTGTACGGAATCATCCAAAAACACAACGGCACCATCGATGCGGAATGCAACCCAGGCACTGGAACGACTTTCATTATATCTTTACCCGCATACAAGGGGAAAAACAATTCAACAGGTAACGATGCTGTCTGCACTTGAACCGTAAGAAACGGTCATCCGGAAGTTCTTGCCGTGCCTCGAAGCTTTCTCTTGCATAATCCCATGAAATATCATAGCATTTTTCCCGGATATCGGTTTGGCGATTAAGGAAACGGGATGACTTTTGGGTCTTCCGATAATTGTATTTAAGGGGTAAAGTGAAAGAAGCGGCAAAGAAACGCAGTAAAATTCTTATTATCGACGATGAAGAATCCATCCGGGACGGATGTTATCAGATACTTTCTCGGAAAGGCCATCATGTCGAGAGTACGGGAGAGGCTGTTCGCGGCCTGGAGATGGCGCTGAAGGATGCCTATGACTTGATTCTGCTGGATATCAGAATGCCCAAAATGAGCGGACTGGATATCCTGAAAAAACTCAAAGAGGAAAATAACGTTTCGGCGAAGGTTATCATTATCACCGGATACGGGACCATACCGCTGGCTGTTGAGGCCATGCGTCAGGGTGCTTTCAATTTTCTCGCAAAACCATACTCCGCGGCTGAACTCAAGGACGCGGTCAACAATGCTCTTAAAACGGATGAACTGTCTAACGGCGAAAAAGATCTTTCCGTGCTGATCGGGTCCAGCGAATATATGAAAGAGCTTAAAGATTCGATCAGGCGGATTGCGCAGACTGAAAGCACCGTTCTCATCACAGGGGTAAGCGGCACGGGAAAAGAACTTGTTGCACGTACCATTCATCAATTAAGCAAACGGGCCGACAGGCCGTTCATCCCGGTTGATTGTTCTTCGCTCGCTGAAAGTCTGATGGAAAGCGAACTGTTCGGTCATGTCAAAGGGGCCTTCAGCGGCGCCACGGAATCGCGTGACGGCCGTTTCCAGATGGCGGATAAAGGAACCTTGTTCCTTGACGAAATTTCCAACATCAGTCTCAATATTCAGGCAAAGTTATTGCGGGTCATTCAGGAGCAGGAAGTGCCGCGGGTCGGCAAATCATCACCAGAGAAGGTGGACGTCAGACTCATCGCGGCGACCAACAAGGATATCCGGGCTGAAATCGAAGCGGGAAAATTCCGGGAAGACCTGTTTTACCGGATTTCCGTTGTGCCTTTGGATATAAAACCCTTGAGAGAACACAAGGCCGATATCCTTCCCATTGCCGAGCATTATCTCGACTTTTACACAAAGAAATATAAAAGCAAAGTGCGCTGCCTTTCCGAAGAAGCAAAAAAATCTCTGCTGTCATACAAATGGCCCGGAAACGTCAGAGAACTGAAAAACACGATCGAACGTCTGTGCGTCCTGAGTGACCATGAAACAGTAAATTTATCCGATATCTTTTACTATGGTCAGGGCGAAGGAGCAAAGGCGCCGGTAGTGGATTCTTCATCAGGCAGGGTAACCCTGGTCGATGTCGAAAAAGAACACATCGAAAAAGCGCTCAACCACTTCCATTTTCAGATCAACAAAACGGCAAAATTCCTTGGTATCGACAGAAAGACTCTGAGGATCAAAATGCGTAACTACAGTATAAAGACAGAGCACTGATATAAGGGGTATTTTACCCCTTAAAGTGAATTTTCACAGCTCACCTTTTATAATATTAATCAAATAAATCAATATGTTACAATCTGGCATTATCCTTGCTCTATATAAGGTACAAAAGTATTATGGAGGTGTTTGATCATGACGGTTAAAAAGAAAATACTCCTAATAGATGATGACAAAGACTTCTTATTCGCCACCAAACTTATTCTGGAAAAGGGCGGATACGAGGTATTTATGGCGGAAGATGGAAAAACCGGCGTGGAGATGTGGAAATCCATATCTCCGGATCTGGCCATTATCGATATGATGATGGAAACATGGGGTGAAGGATTCTCGGTATTGAACAAAATCCGCGCCACCGACACAGGAAAAGATACACCTCTTTTTATGCTGAGCGCTGTCGATCTTCAAGGTCCTTATAATTCCTTTGAACCTCCTCCGGAATTTCCCAAAGTCAACAAAGTATTGCATAAGCCTATAAAGGCGGATGATCTTCTCCGGTACATTGCTCAGGAACTGGGCGGCAAATAGCCATGACGAACAATCTGAAAAACCTCTGATTCTGATTATCGATGATGAAGAAGCCCTGCGGGACGGGTGCAGGCAGGTCCTGGAAAAATGCGGCTACGCCGTACTTACGGCCGAGCAGGGAGTCGAGGGTATCAAGCTGGCACGGGAACACATGCCTGATATGGCCTTTATTGATCTTAAAATGCCTAATATATCGGGGATGGAAATCATCGAAATCCTTTCCCGGGACATACCCGATACTGTTCTTGTCATGATCACAGGATTTGCGACCATTGTCTCGGCAGTGGAGGCCATGCAAAAAGGCGCTTATGACTACCTTCCCAAACCATTCAACCCCGATCAATTAAGAGCGTCTGACAAAGCGGGGGTTAGAACACCGCAACCTCAAAATCGAAACAAGGAAGCTGAGAGAAGAAAAAGAACAGATGGAAAAGAACTTCATCACCTTTGTAAGCCACGAAATGCGTTCTCCGCTTGTCGTTATCCGGCAATACATTGAGGCGCTCAACGAAATAGCGGGAGACCGCTTCGATAAAGATGTCAAAGAAATCATTGAACGATGCAGAAAACGCATCCAGAGTCTCGAGGAAATGGTCGAACACTGGCTGGACATCAGCCGGATTGAGAATGGAACACTTGCACAGCAGAAAGTCTCTTTAAGCTTGACTTCCATCATTTCCCGGAGCGTGGAGGAAATGACTCCTATCTGCCGGAAGAAGGGAATTTCTCTGGAAACAAATATTCCCAAAAAGTTACCCCAGATAACAGGAGATGAGGAAAGCCTGGTAAGGGTATTTACCAACATCATCGGCAACGCGACAAAATATACTCCGGAGGGCGGCAAAATAACCGTCACCGTTAAAAACGACGAATATTATACCATCGCCAGCATAGCGGATACGGGGATTGGCATTCCCCAGGATAAGCTTCCGTTAATTTTCGAGCCTTTTTTCAGATGCAAGGGAAAAGACGAAAAAATCAGAGGTTCCGGCCTGGGACTTACTTTCTGCAAAAAAATCATGGAATCGCACAATGGCGGAATCGAAGTTTCGTCAAGGGAAGGAAAGGGAACGACATTTATGCTGACGTTTCCCGCCCCGATAAATGCGGCACAAAAAGCATCCGGGGCAATTTCCTAAATCCATTTGAAGAATTTTGCATTTCAGGTATATTCGGAAAAAGTGGGCAAGTGAATCTCTATGAAATACTACGATGAAGAAAGTTATCGTTTTCATAAAAATGATATTGCGGACAAATGCTTTTGCTGCAATCAAAATGCGCCGAGGTTGCTGATTGTCCGGCATATTGAAAGCAACATGATGGTTCACCTTTGTCCGGAATGCATGATAGATCACAGCGATGATTATCTTTTGGATAACACAAGACCGTGGCTCGGCCCGAAGGGGAACACGTAATTATCGAGCGCTTTTTTCCATAAATACAAAAGTTATTTCACTATTAAGATATTCGGTTTTAAATGATTTGTATCCCAGTTTATTATAAAGGTAGAGGTTTCTTTGATCCCGGGAGCCGGTAAATAATTCATATCTCTTTACAATATTTTTGAATTGATTTTCGATTTCATTCATTAAGGCCTTGCCGATTCCTCGATTTTGATATTCCGGAAGAACTACTAATCTGCTGATGATAGCAGGTATCGTTTTTCATGGTATGCGCGCACTGAGCCAACTATTGTATTGGCAGAGAGAAGCTTTTAAAATGGTGCAATTATTAAATTCATCCGTTAAGCTTTCCAGTGTTTGTTCTATCTGCGGCATGGATTTCAAATGAAAAGTTCTAGCCACTTCCAGAAATGCTTTTCTTTGTACATCAAGAATGATGGGCAAATCTTCTTTTACGGCTTTCGTAATGATTAGGTCATTCATATATGTGGCAACGTGTCAAAAGATCAGGAGTGCTGATGAAATAATAGTCCCGATTCCGGTTACAACATTTAAATATATTAAAATATTTGAAATCAGTAAATTGAAACAGTCTTCACGTCTCACGAATACCTTATGAACTAGATATGGAATTACTCCTGCAATTCCTGTAATTATTCCAAGTCTTAAACCGCGTGGAGATTGATTTTCAATTTCTAATAATCCATAAAAGAGTAAAAGGATTATCGGTATATGTAGAATTAGAAATACAGTTATCTTGCCTGGAATTTTTAGTATTTCCCATTCTTTTTCATATGCAGATTCAATTTCATGCAATAATAGCAATGTAGCATTGAGTATGTAAAATATCGTGAGAAGCTTCATTTTAAATAATCCTTTCAGGTAATTTGCGTCTGTCAATAAATAAATATACTGTTCCCGGAATATCTGGTTATTTCACTAATAATTTATCAAGTTCTTCTGGTTCAAATGAATCTTTATTTTCGAGATAAATATTTAAACATTTTCTGATTATTTCAGCTAATTCACAAAACATGTTTATATCGAATTTATTATAATCAGCAGCGTGAACAATTTTGCTTCTCATTTTATAAATATTTTTGATTTTATTAAATAAGAGATAACCATCTTCCTTAAATTTTTGTCCAAGTAATTTAGATGACCTAATGGATAGTTTATATGTGAGATTATCGGGACTGTCTTTAGCGAAAAGCATTTCTAAGATTGTAGCTAGTTGCAAGAATCTAATATCATAATGCTCATCTCCTCCTTGCAAAGATCTTAAAAATAAAAAAGTAATTAAGGATAAATGGTTATCTGAGAGATCAATTTTTTCGTAGATCCTTCTTAATCCATTGCCATCGGATGTGCCGAGAGTCAAATAGCCAAAAGGTCCATTAAAAGGATTAAGATATTCGTCATTTCTTCCTTCTGAATGCTTGCCACTGTTAAACCAAATAAAGATTCCGCTTGAAGTTAGCTTAAAGAGTTTTAAAGCAATGTTTATTTTTAAAGCTTCATCATGAAAACGAGCCGGAGTCATCAATTCTACACAGTGATTAGCTGCCAAAAAATACTGCAAATTAGTATTCATTACAGAGTAGCCCCGCGAGTAAGGTTCTGCGCCGGATTCAATTTGAATTCTATCTGTGAAAGGGCCTTTATTGATAAACTTATAACCTATCCTGTAGCCCTTAAAAATATATTCTTTTTATTCTTTTGTAAGGGCGCGAATTATCACTTGTTTCGATAATATTATACTTTCTTTAAAATCTTTAAATACAATTGGACAAATTATCGTTGTCATATTCTATTCCGCTTTGAGTTGAGTTCCATTTCTAAGGATAGGATACATAATTATAATATCGTCATAAGTAATACTAGTCCGGCAAATTGAATCAGCTTGATTTGGCATAGCATAACCTTACCCCGACATGCTGCGCTAGCGGGATCAATTCCATTTGCGCTTTCATTATCCCGCTACGCTTCGCTCGCGGGATAGTTCGGCTTACAAGTTTCAGTTCACTACATTTCTGAAACTTGAGTCTCACTATTTTTCCTCGTACCCCCGCGTCAGATAAAAAGTGGCGAAATTGAACCACGGGGATGAACAATTACTGTAGATACCCTCACTAAGCATACTGCCCCGGTAATTTTTGTCGTTACGGATAAACATTCGACCATCAATAAGGGTATCTCCTCCTGATCTCTTCATTAGCTGCATTGATGGCCTCATCATTATCAACATCGAGCGGAATATTCAACGCAGTTCGACAAGCAGAGCAAAACTGATTGCTACTTCGATCCATCAAACACCGGGATTCTCCTGGAGGCATATGTCTTCCCATGCCTGTTTCTGCATCGGTATCGTAATGATGCGGAACACATATAATATGAGCAAACTCGTGACGAAAAACAGTTTCATAATAGAGATAAACATCCTTACCGGACGCATATGATTCATTCGTTGGAATACCAGCTATGGCGTTGGCGTAAGAGTAATCAGTGTCCCCATCAAAGAGGAAGCGAAAATCATAACCTGGATAAGTAAGATCTGATAATGTTTTCAGCGCGGCCATATGCTGATCCTCGTTGACCCATGGAGGATTGTAGGCAATCGGATCGGTATCATATCTAAACGCTATATTACGCGTACACGGAGCCTCTTTGGCCTTCAAAAATGCAGCTTCATAGCGGCCTCGATTGTCTAACATCCACCTTTCCCATTCAATACTTTTGCCATAACGTGCTCTGAAGCTTTTAACCTGCACTTCGTAAGGGTCTATGATCGCTAATGGCACTGATGCCGCAGTAACCCAAAGATCAAGAGAATTGCTGCCGGTGTGATCACTATCGTCATAAATAAGAACTTTATAATTGCCAGACGGCAGATCAGAAGGGAGGCGGACCTCAACGTCTGTGGGTGTCCATGAAAGAACCTCGTAGAGACAGGAGAAGCGACATCTGCTGATACAGGGTATTAGACTTCCCTGCGTGTTTCCAAAGTTTTCCCCTTTGATTAAAAGAACTTCTCCCGGAGCACGCCGGTATGGGACAAGAGAGGTCAAGTTAGGGCTACATCCTATAAGAGAAAATGCCAAAATCACTAAAAAAATAGAGGTAACTATCTTGGTCACCTTAATTGTTTTCATAACTCGTATCCTTTCTTGCGCGATGCATTTTTATCGTAGACAGAATGCTTAATTAAAAACAAATCGGTTAAATTGCGCATAGCATAACTTTATTGTTTTTCCTCATACCCGCGCGTTAAATAAAAAGTGGCCAGATCGAAGAAGATGGTCATTTGCCTTTGCAGTTCAAAAGTCATGTAAAGCTCCAGATTTTTCTGCAGAGCATCCTGCGCGAGGGCGAACGTCCAGATGTGTTTGCGGATGAGGCTCAGCGCGCTAAGGGCTTCGCTGATTTTAAAACCTTCTATTTTTCTTTCCTGGCCCAGCTTGATGTAGAAACTCCTAACCCTATCAACATCGTGCAAGCCGCCCAGCCAGAGAGTTATCTGGGAAAGTATCTTATCGCAGATATTATATAGTATGCGGCTCTCCACACTGTGGTATTCGACGGTGGAAGGATTCACCGCTATATCTTCCATCCATTGATTGATTATTTCTTCCTTATTTTTAAGTATTACGTTGACCAGACGGCGCGTTAAAGGATTTTTTGCTATCTTGGGTGAAACTGCTTTTTCGTCCGCGTGTTCGATTGAATCGAATATCGCCCAGTAGTCCCTTTTGCTTTTTATATAGGCATCCAAAGCGCGTTTATTGGGAGGGAAGGCCATAGGCGGCAGTTTGTTCACCGGCCAAAACCGGGCTTCGGCGCAATCACCGCCGGCGGCAAGTTTTCCGCCGTTTTGTTCCACCACAAAGGTCAAAAAAAGCAAATCGCCGTAAAAGCGGCTCTTGTAAGAATCAACATCCAGCAGTTTTACTATCCGGCCTTTGATGCCGGTTTCTTCTTCCAGTTCGCGTAAAGTTGCGTCTTCAATGCTTTCCCCGGCTTCGGCAAAGCCTGTCGGTAAGCACCACATACCCTTGAAAGGGGGCCGGCTGCGCTTGACTAAAAGTATCCGGCGTGAAGATTCGAGAATCGCGGAAACCACCGGCAGGGGGTTTTCATAAAAAAAGCACTGGCACGAGGGGCAATAATCACGCTGAACTCCGTCTTCATATTTCTTGATAGTGGTTTCACCGCAGTAAAGACAATGCTTGCGCTGTTTCTTCATGATAGTTCCTTCGGCAGCAAAGGTTGAGACGCAATAAAAATCTTATCATCCTTGCACATGCTGATATTTTTTTCCTTTATTGCTGTATTTTTCAGTTCGCGCACAAGCTGGTCAGCGATATTTTTTTTGTGATCATCAGCTACCATCAGGAAAAAAGATTTTTTAAAGTGAAAATATTCCAGAAAATAGTCAATTTCCTGCGGCTGAAAAATCAGCTTATTTTTGTAGTCGATTGCCTGTATCTCACCGAAGAATGGCGCCAGAATCTTATCGCCGTTTTCGGCGGAAAACCGGTCCACAAGGATTTCTATCGGCAGGGATTGTTTATCGCCGAGTAAATTATTTTGCTTCAGAATATTTTTGGTGATCTCTACCAGCTCCTCGCATATCGCAGACGGAATGGGTGATGGTAATGAAAATTCCGTCTTTTGTGAGGACGCGGGCAATTTCGGGAATGGTATCGGCAAAAAAGTATAAAGCGTAACTGCAAATAACCAGATCAAATGAGTCGGCGGGATATTTTTTAATTTGTTCGACACCGGAGGCGGAAAATGTTCCCGCGTAGCCCGCGCGTTTACATGCTTCCAGAAAAAAAGGCTCATATTCGGGGACAATATCCAGGCCGGTGATTTTTGCCGCGGGATGAAGCTTGCCTTGCAGGGCTTCGGTAAAAGCGCCGAAAGCACAGCCTAATTCCAAGACATTCCGGCAATTCGCCAGGGTAACCTGGCTTAATGCGGTTTGTCTGATATCATCTTTGTTGGTGGAAAAGCGGCGGATTAATTGCCCGATAAGCAGATGTTTTTGTACATCGCGAAAAACCTGGCGAATCTTTTTTTTGTTTAAAACTTCCGCCATATCAATTACCCGAATCAAAAAAGCGGTGTCTTAACGTTTTTTATCTAAATCCATTATTTTAGTTACTCTTCTTTGATGCCTGTCACCCGCGAAAGTTGTATTCATGAATTTTTCAATCATTTCCGTAACCGGAACATTATATTTTACCCTGCCGCCAAAAGCGATAAAATTGGCGTCATTGTGGGCTTTGGCCATCTCGGCGGTAAAAAGGTCGAAAATCTGCGCGCACCGGATGCCCTTGATTTTGTTGGCGGCTATAGACATACCGATTCCCGTGCCGCAAAGCAAAATGCCGAAATCATACCCGCCTTTCTTAAATTCGTTGCAGGCGGAGACGGCAATATCGGGATAATCCACCGAATCCTCACTGTTTACACCCATGTCTTTTACCGCGCAATTTTTTGTTTTTAAAAAGGATATAATTTCGCTTTTCAGGGCTACGGCGCCGTGATCGGAGGCAATAATGATTTTTTTCATGAGATATTTCCCCCAGAGCTATTTTCCTTAGTTTCTCCATTCTCATTTTTACGAGATTTTCCAAATAAGTCAATAAAAAAACTTTGCTTCACAGGCATATTTGCGTTAAAAAGTTCCATGCAGGAATTACTGGCGAAGTATTTCAATTATCTTTTAATTGAACGGGGCGTCGCCCAAAATACACTGGAAGCCTATGGCCGTGATTTGCGCCGGTTTCTTTGTATTTGTCCAGGGGCAAAAAGGATTAACTCAATTGCCGGAAGTTACGCCGGAGGTAATTATTGAATATTTAACGCAGATTAAAAGAGAGGGATTATCGGCCAATTCCATGAACCGGTCGCTTGCGGCCCTGAGAGGGTTTTATAAATATCTGCTCATGGAAAAGAAAATCGAACAAACGCCACTGGCCAATATTGAACTGGCCAAAGTATGGATGCGGCTTCCCGATACGATAAGTAAGGAAGAAATGAACGTTATTTTAGCCCAGCCGGGAGGAGAGACAGCCTTCGGCGATGCGGGATAGCGCCATGCTGGAGCTTCTCTACGCGACGGGAATTCGCGTTTCGGAGTTGATTAATTTGACGATGAACAGTATTAATTGGCAGGTGGGCTTTTTGACTGTTATGGGCAAAGGCAATAAGGAACGAATCGTTCCTATCGGCAAAACCGCTTACGACTGCGTAAGAGTTTATATAGATAAGGCCCGGCCGCAATTGATGCAAAAAAAAAGCACGGATGTATTGTTTTTAAACCGCTTTGGAGGAAAATTTACCCGGCAGGGTTTTTGGAAAATAGTCGTTCGTTATGCTAAAAAAGCCGGAATGCAAAAGAAGGTTTATCCGCACACGTTTCGCCATTCTTTTGCTTCGCATCTGTTGGAAGGCGGCGCGGATTTGCGCATCGTGCAGGTGATGCTGGGACATGCCGACATTTCCACAACGCAAATTTACACGCACATAACACGGGAAAGGTTAAGAGAAATACATCATAAATATCATCCCCGGAGCTGACTGCCGGCAAATTTCAGCCCGAGGCGCAATTAAAAAAAGTGGAGTCCCTCCGGCAGGTGCCGGAGGGACATTTCCTGAACGCGACATCCCGCGGTTTGCAGAAAGCATTCAACCCCGGCGGGAGACGGGGCTTTCTGCAGCGGGGCAAATCATACTATTGAGGGATAAATGATTGATCGGTATATAGATAACAGAAATGAGAAAAAGAAAACGCGGATTCCCATCGGAAGAATACTGATTTTTACGGTTATCCTTATCGCGGTTTTTGCCTCTATCAATTATTTTTATCCTCAAGCCATTCGCAATTTTAGTTACAACGCGATGAGAATAAAAAATACTTTTTCCTATTATATATTGAAGGGAAAGCCGCATTTCTATTATCTGGAAGTGGAAAAAAACGGCAAAAATATCCGCGTTGCTGAGGATGAAATGCTGGAGGTGACTTACCGGGACGAATTTGTGGTAAAAGCAGTGGCGAGTGACGATTTAATGGGCAAATACACAACGGTGAATGTCGAAGGATTAAGCAAGGGCGACAATGATATCGGTGTCCTATTGCAGGGAGTTGATCTGGTCAACAAAATAATGAAAAGCGGCTCTATGCCCCAGGATTCCAGCGCCATAACCGATTACAAAATTCGCGTAAATTATCAAAATGAAATGATAGCAGTTGTTCCGCTAAAAGTTGTGATTATGCCGCAAGATTGGCTCAGGTTTGCCAAAGATTCGGGCAATGTTAAAGACCAAATCGAATATTTGAAAAAAGCTATAGCTATGAATAAGCAGGATATCGGAGTGCGCAAGATTCTGGCGGGTGTTTATTTGCGGCAGGGAAGGCTGGATGATGCCATAAGTCAATACAAAGATATATTGGAGATCAAGCCCGACGATACCGCGGCACTTGCCGAATTGGCTAAATGTTATATCAAGAAAGATGAATTTGACCATGCCATCGAGGTATCGAAAAAACTTATCAAAATAAGTCCGAAGGAAGCGCAGGCTTATATCAGTCTCGGCCTTGCTCTGGCGGGAAAAGGGCTGTGGGATAAAGCTATAGAAAATTATCGTGAAGCGGTGCGGCTGGAACCGGAAAACTATCCGCTAAGATTTAAATTGGGCGAGGCTTACACAAAAAATAAAATGATGAGTCTAGCCGTCGAACAATACAAATATATCGTCGAGCATTCGAAGGAGAAAGAAGCGGATGCGGCCTTGATTGCTTTGGGCGATGTTTATTTGAAGCTCAAAAAATATGATCAGGCCATTAAGTATTATAAGGAAATTATCAAAAATCAGCCCAATATGGCCGCCGCTTACGCCAATCTTGCTTCGGCCTATGCCGGCCGCGGTAAATGGAAGGAAGAACTGGAGAATTTAAAGAAGGCGGTTTCACTTAGTCCTGACGATCCCGTAATACGCTTCAATCTGGGAGTGGCTTACGAAAAAAGAAAAATGGACGCTGAAGCGGTCAACGAATACGAACAGGTCTTGAAAATTAATCCGGAAGATACGGACGCTCTGGAGAGGCTTGCTGATCTGGCATTTAGAAACAAGAAATTCGACCAGGCCGTAAAACACTTCGAAAAATTAGCGGCAAAATTTCCCCAGAAAGCTTCGATTTATGTCAACCTTGGTTTTGCCTACGGCGAATTGAAGAAATATGCGGTATCAGCCGAAAATTACGAAAAAGCGATTAAAAACGGCGCTAAAAGTTCCAACGTGTATTATAATTTGGCCTATACATACGGCAAACTGGGCAAGGAAAAGGAAGCCATTGCCCAGTATGAAAAAATATCTCCCCCGACCAAGGAAGTATTAAGTATTATTGCCCAGTATTACTTGAAAGAAAAAAAATACGAAACGGCAATAAAATATTACCAGAAAATAGTTGCTCTGGAACCGAAAAAAGCTGCGTCTTATTCCAGCTTAGGTTATGCTTATGCCGCTCGCGGCGATTGGAATAAGGCTATTGAGAATTACTTGATTGCGCTGAAATACGACCGGGAGGATGATGAGCTTTACGCTAACCTGGGAGAAGCTTACGAGAAAAAAGGGCTGTATCCGGAGGCGTTGAAAGCATACACCAACGCCTACGAACTCAATCCTGAATCGGTAAAAGCCGCCAAAAGAATTCCCAAGCTTAAAATTTTACTTTTGCAGAAAAAGAGACAGAAACAAACCAAGGAGAGTAATAAATCATGAAGCAAATTAAGATAGGAGATTTTGTTATAGGAGATAAAGCCGGATTCGTTTTAATCGCGGGTCCCTGCGTCCTGGAAAATGAAAAAGCGGCTTTGGATGTTGCTCAGTATCTGCAAAAACTTACGGCAAAATTGAAGATTCCTTTTATTTTCAAGGCTTCTTACGATAAGGCCAACAGGACTTCGATTAAATCTTACCGCGGCCCGGGAATAAAAGAGGGATTGGCGATTCTCCAGAGAATTAAAGAAAAGCTGGGTGTGCCGCTTCTTTCCGATGTGCATCGTTTTGAAGAAATTGATGCCGCCGCGCAAGTGCTGGATATCCTGCAGGTACCGGCATTTCTGTGCCGTCAGACTGATTTTGTGACGGAAATCGCCAAAAAAGCGCGGGTAATCAATATTAAAAAAGGACAGTTTCTGGCGCCCTGGGATGTTGCCAACATAATAGCCAAGGCCAAAGCGGCCGGCAACGAAAATATCATGATTACCGAACGGGGCGCGTCGTTTGGCTACAATAACCTTATTTTTGATGTGCGTTCCTTGCCCATTATAAGAAATATGGGATATCCGGTAATTTTTGATGCGACCCATGCCGTGCAATTGCCCGGAGGAGAAGGTACGGCGTCAGGCGGCGAGCGGGATATGGTGCCTTATCTGGCGCGGGCGGCGGTAGCCGCGGGCGTGGACGGAATATTTTTGGAAGTCCACCGGGATCCGGAAAAAGCGCTTTGCGATGGCGCTAATTCGCTTTATCTGGATTCGCTGGAAGAACTGCTGATGCTTCTGAAGAAGTTGGATAATTTGGTTAAAGGGAAAATGATAAAATGAAAAAAAATATTAAAGAAAAGCTCAAAGGCATAAAACTGCTTATTCTGGATGTGGACGGCGTCATGACTGACGGCCGGATAATAATGGATAATGAAGGACGCGAGATGAAAAATTTTGATGTTCGTGACGGACACGGCGTGAAGATAATCCAGCGTTATGGAGTTAAGGTGGCGTTATTGACAGGGCGGGAATCGGAAGTTGTCAGAGCATCGGGCGCGTGATTTGGATATTGATGATGTTTATCAGGGCGCATTGAACAAAAAGGATGTCTTCGAAAAAATTTTACAAAAACATAATTTGCCGGCAACCGCGGTAGCTTTTTTAGGTGACGATATAGTGGATATACCGGTATTAAGAAGGGTGGGATTTTCCGCGGCAGTGGCTGATGCCCTCGATGTCGTGAAAAAATCGGTTGATTATATAACGAAGCACAGGGGCGGACATGGCGCGGTGAGCGAGATTTGCGAACTGATTTTGCAAGCCCAGGGCAAATGGCCGGAAATCGCCGCCAGGTATGAGTTTGCCCAACATGATTGAAAAGGCGCTAACATTAGAATATTTTATATAAAAAGATAACAGCATTTCTTCGGTATTTCCGCTAATTGTCCTTATATCTTTACAGGCGACATCCTGAGTGATATAACAAAAACTGCTTTTTGCAATAAAGGGGAAATCGGAGTTTGGTGAGATAATGAAATTAAACAAAAAAACAATAATTATATCGTCAATAGTAATCGCCTGTGTGGTTGTTGGTGATTATTGTTGCGGTGATATTTAAAATTAAAGATATCAGATCGAAGGAGCTGTTAAAAGCATTGCCGGAGCAGATCGATTTGCAAATTAAAGGTTTCGTCTATACGGAAGTCGGCGAAGCCAATTCCCAATGGGAAGTGAAAGCCGATACCGCCACTTATTACAGAAAAACAAAATCTTGCTTTGTTTGACCGGGTTCAAATAAAAATAAATATGTCTGACGGTAAAGTCATTTATAATGACGGCGGATAAAGGCGAGATGTTTACGGATAAAAAGGATGTTGAAATAAAAGGTAACGTGGTAATCACGTCCGATACGGGCGATAAGTTTTGCACCGATTATTTGAATTATAATGATGAAGAAAAAAAATTCTTTACCGACGCGCCGGTAACCATGGAAAATAAGCGCATGAAAATAAAAGGTGTGGGACTCACTCTTTTCATTAAGAAAGGAGAATTAAAGCTTTCCTCCATGGTAAAAGCAAAAATAAAATAGTTGAGAAAGAAAATGATTGATAGAAAAATATACTTGTTCATCTTGTTGATTGCTCTTTTGGTTTCCTCCCGCCTTTATGCTCAGAATAGCAATGTCGTTACGGAAGAGATAGTTAAAAAAAACGAACCTATGGAAATTGTTTCCGATCGCATGGAAGCTTTTAATGAAAAGAAGCTGATAATGTTTACCGGTAACGCAATGGCCAAACAGGGAGACAGGGTATTGAAAGCGGATCAGCTTCTTTTATATTATAAAAAAGAGCCTGATAAAAAAGATCAGATCGGAACAATGGAGATTGAAGGAACAGGCGATCTGGAAAAAATTGAAGCAAAGGGAAATGTTTCGGTAACGCAGGGAGAAAGAATCGCCACCGGTGATGAGGCTGTATATTATCATGATAGCGGTCAGATTATTTTGACCGGCAATGCGGTATTGCGCGAAGGCAAAAATTCTAATAAAAGGATGCAAAGTAATTGTTTACCTGAATGAAAATACGGGAAAAGTTGAAGATATGTGATACGGAGAAAAAAGAAAGAGTCAAAGCTGTAATCTATCCGCAGGAAAAAAAAAGGAGGAGTAAAATAAGCAGGAATCATTGGGCAATGTGAAATTATGAGTAATTTATCGGCAAAAGGACTAACCAAAATTTACAACAAGCGAAAAGTAGTCAATCGAGATTGATTTATCGATTTCGCCGGGTGAAGTAGTTGGTTTACTTGGTCCCAATGGTGCCGGGAAAACAACCACTTTTTATATGATTGTCGGATTGATTAAGCCGGATGACGGAGAAATATTTTTAGACGGTGAAGATATTAGCTTGTATCCGATGTATAAGAGGGCGCGCAAAGGTTTGAATTATCTGCCGCAGGAACCATCTGTTTTCCGCAAGCTTACTGTCGAAGAAAATATTTTGGCCATATTGGAAACACTTGATATGCAGGAAGAAGAGAGAAAGGAAAAACTTCAGGAACTTCTGGGAGAACTTGATCTGACCTCCTTGGCGAAAAACTATGCTTATTCTCTGTCCGGAGGTGAAAGAAGAAGAGTGGAGATAACGCGGGCACTGGTTACATCTCCCAAGTATATTCTTTTGGACGAACCTTTTGCCGGCATTGATCCGCTCGCTGTTGCCGATATCCAAAAAATTATCGAAAAGTTAAAAAACAAAGGAATCGGTATCATCGTTTCCGACCATAATGTGCGCGAAACCCTTTCCTGTTGTGACCGGGCTTATATTGTCAATGAAGGGGAGATACTTGTTGAAGGCAAACCGGAAAAAATTGCTCACAGTGAACTTGCCCGAAAATTCTATTTTGGTGAAAATTTCAATTTATAAAAAATCCGTGAATTATGATTATTTGTTATGGCATTTGAATTAAAACAAAATTTAAAACTTTCCCAACAGTTAATTATGACACCGCAACTGCAGCAGGCCATAAAATTGCTGCAGTTATCCAGATTGGAACTTGTCGATACAATCAATCAGGAAATGGAAGAAAATCCCCTCCTGGAAGAAGTTTCCCCGGACGAAGGAAATGAGGAGGAAGTTCACGCCCAGGTCGAAGATGATGTTCAATCTATTGAACGTGAAGATGTAGATGTAAAACAGATGAGCGTACGGAGGAGATTACCGGCGAAGGAGACGGACGTGAAGAATTTGACTGGAATAACTATCTGGAAGATTATGGACCGGTTGGGGTAACATATGGCCGCAAAGATACGGAAGCGCCTTCCTGGGATAATGTTCTTACCGAAAGTCAATCGCTGACAAAATATTTGATGTGGCAAATGAAGCTTTCGCCTTTGACTGAAGATGAAATGCGTATCGGCACCCAAATTATCGGCAATCTTGATCGCAAACGGCTATCTATGCGCGACTGTGCCGGAAATTGCCCTTCTGGAAAATGTTAGTGAAGAATTCGTGGAAACTGTTCTGAAAAAGATTCAGGAATTTGATCCGCCCGGCATAGCCGCCCGCAATTTGCAGGAATGTCTGTTAATTCAAGCGCGAATGCCGGGTGTGAAGAAAAATCCGATTGTCGAAGTTATCATTAGGGACTATCTTAAAGATTTGGAACTGAAAAATTATGTTCATATTGCCCGTAAATTAAAAGTGCCTCTGCGTGAAGTGGAAATGGCGGTATTATTGATCAGCAGTATGGATCCCAGGCCGGGCAGTGTTTATTCCGAAGAAAAAATTCAAGCAATCATTCCCGATGTTTATGTTGTCAAATCCGGAGATGAATATAAAATAATTCTCAATGATGATGGGTTGCCGCGTCTGCGCATCAGTAATTTTTACCGTGAAATTATGGCCGGACTTGGCTCGTCATGGCCATAATGATGAAGAAAACGGGAAAAAATATATCCGAGAAAAGGTGCAGTCGGCCACCTGGTTGATTAAAAGCATTCAGCAGCGGCAAAAAACAATCTATAAAGTAGCGGAAAGCATCGTCAAATTTCAAAGAGATTTTTTTGATAAGGGCATCAATTTTCTCAAACCGCTGGTGTTGCGTGATATTGCCGATGATGTGGAAATGCACGAATCTACCATCAGCCGTGTTGTAACCAATAAATATATGCATTCGCCTCGAGGAATCTTTGAAATGAAGTACTTCTTTGGCAGTTCCATTCAAAGAGTATCCGGGGAAAATATTGCCTCGAAAAGCGTTAAAGAGGAAATTAAGAAGCTAATCGGCAAAGAAAAGCCTAAAAAACCATATAGTGATTGCGAAATAGTTGATTTGCTGAAAGACAAAGGCATTGATATCGCCCGCCGCACTGTTGCCAAATACAGGGAGATGATGGGTATTTTACCGTCTTCGAAAAGGAAAAAATATTTTTAAAATTAGTTATAAGTAATTATTTTATAAAAGAAAAAATAAAAAACGATTGACTTTTGGCTTTTACATCACTATATGACTGACCTTTATTGTCACCCCGGTGTTAAACTGTCACAATGTGATGCCAGGGAGATGAGTATAAAGAGGGAGGAAAAATAATGAAAATTTCGGTAACTTTCAGAAACAGTGAAGGTGAGAAATGGCAAAAAGTTTATGCGGAAGAAAGAATTCGGAAGCTAAATAAATATGTAGATGCGCCGGCCGAAGCCCATATTATCCTTTCTATGGAAAAATTCAGGAATTTTGTGGAAATAAATCTGAGCGCCAATGGGTGGAATGTAAACGCGAAAGAAGAAGCCAAAGACATGCATCTGGCTATTGATAACTGTATAGAGAAAATTGAAAAGCAGCTAAAAAAACAAAAAGAGAAAATCAGAGAACATAAACCTAAAAGTATTCGCCGCGGCATGGAGAAAGTAAATGAAAGAGCGGAAAATGAAGAATCAGCAACAAACAGAATTGTGGAAACGCGTAAAATAGTATTAAAACCCATGTCGCTTGATGAAGCGGTGATGGAAATAGAAGGAACCAAAGACCGTTTTATAATCTATCGAGATTCTTCTTCGGAAAAAGTAAGTTTGGTCTACCGTCGCGATGATGGGAATTATGCCCTGATCGAGACAAACAGCTGACCGGTCATTATATAAATTAATCTTATATTATAAAATCCTAACTAAAGTATAAAAATGAAAAACATCAAAGATTTCAAGTATGGAAAGAATCATAAATATATTAAATGTTTGCCGGGAATATTTATAGTTTCTTTGAATTCGGTAGCGAGCGCATATTGAATGATATTGTTCCTTAAGAATCGAAGCTTCTCCGCAGCTTGCCGCGGAGAGCTTTAATTGTAAACGGAGAAAATGAAGTACTAAAATTTTTCAGAAAATCGCAAATTTAGGTGTGTAAAATGCAGCTGGATCAGATTTTTAAGAGTGGATTTATTAATGATAACTTGTCGGCTAAAAGCAAAACCGAAGCCTTGCAAGAGTTGGTTAACACAATAATCCAGGGAGGGCTTAAACTAGATTCTTCCGCGGTTATAGAAGTTTTAAAACAGAGAGAAAATCTTGGTTCCACGGGAATAGGTGACGGTATTGCCATTCCTCACGGTAAAGTACCCGCCCTGGAAGAACTTGTTGTCGCTTTCGGACGCAGCAAAGAAGGCATTGCCTTTGATTCCATAGACGGCAAGCCCGTCCATCTTTTTTTTCTGCTTTTGGCGCCGGAAAATTCGGCCGGTCAGCATTTAAAAGCTTTGGCCAAAATATCCAAAATGTTGAAAGCGCCTAATTTTCGCAAAAAGCTGTTGGAAGCAAAGTCCCGTGGCGACTTGTATAAAATAATTATTGATCAGGATGAATCCTGTCTCCTCTAATCTAATATATTTCGCCTCAAATAATAACATCGTTTAGGAATTATCCGTTTTTAATGAGCATTGTTTACAAAACTTGTGGAGAGGTTAAATTAGCCAAAAAATGCAAGGAATTGCGAATTTTCATGGCGTTGTTTTTGAATGTCAGGGTAAAGGCATATTAATTACAGGGGCCAGTGGAATCGGAAAAACAACATCAGCCTTAGTGCTGGTTAAAGAAGGTAATTACTGGATTGCCGATGATATAGCCGTTGTTAAAAGAAATCAAAGAGGGGAATTGATTGCCCGCGGCCATGCGAAAATCAAAAATCTGTTGCATACAAAAGAAACAGGAATCGTTCCTGTAAAAAAAATATTGGATTCTAATAGGATTAAAAAACAGACAGCTCTTGCGGGAATTATAGAAGTTAGAAAGGCCGGCGTATCCAGATTCTCTTTAAATAGCAGAGAGACGGAAATTCTGGGAACTAAATTACCTTGTGTGCAGGTAAGAATTCCATCTTCTGGCTATTTTGATAAAAATCTGCTAAAAAAGTCATTCAGCAGTTTAAAAAGGACAGTTGAATGAAAAATCTGCGAGTTGTAATTATCACAGGCCTTTCCGGCTCCGGTAAAAGTACAGCCCTGCGGGCATTGGAAGATATCGGTTTTTTCTGTGTGGATAACCTGCCGGTTGTTCTGCTGCCGAAATTCCTTGATATAACCACTCTTTCATCACCGGAAATAGATCGAGTAGCAATGGTCATGGACCTGCGCGAAAGAAGTTTTCTCGATAAGTACCAGCGAATATTTACGCGCCTGAAAGACAAGGGTTACAAAATCGACATTCTCTTCCTCGAATCCAGTGACGATTCTCTTTTGCACCGGTTTAGCGAAACAAGACGTATTCATCCTCTTTCTGAAAAAGGTCCCATCATGGAGGGCATCCGATTGGAGAGAGAAAAATTATTATCATTGAAACAAATGGCGGATAAAATTATCGATACAACTTCCAGTAATGTTCATCAGCTAAAAGATATAGTACAGACGACATTTTCTTCCATCTTCCGGATATAAAAAAATGGTCATTAATGTTACTTCCTTCGGCTATCGCTATGGATTGCCCGCCGATGCCGATCTTGTTTTCGACGTAAGGTTTTTGCCCAATCCTTACTTTGTTGAAAATTTAAAAAACTATCGACGGTCATCATGCCGCCGTGAAAGACTATGTTTTGAAAAACAAAGAAAGCAAAGAATTTTTGAAAAAAATATTGGATTTAATGACCTTACTGATTCCTCTTTATGAAAAAGAAGGAAAGGTTCGTTTAAATATTGCCCTGGGCTGCACCGGCGGAAAACATCGTTCTGTAGTTATGGCCAATGAATTGAGCTCTTATTTTTCCGCGATGAAATATATGGTTAATTTAAATCATCGCGACATCAATAAAAGCTGACACTAGAGGCGCATTTTTCTATTGATATTATCTTCAATCCAGTGCGGATCCCACCATTCCAGGGGATTAACAAATTGTCCGCCGACAATAATGCTGAAATGTAAATGATCTCCTCCCGCCAGTCCCGATAAGCCGGAATGACCGATTAGCTCTTCCTTTTTTACGTTTTTGCCGACGGTAGTTTCAATAGAAGATAAATGCCCATACAGGCTGAATAGTCCCTAGACCATGATCAATAATAACGGTGTTTCCGTAAATGCCTAAAGGTCCCGCGAAAACAACAATTCCGTTATTAGCTGCTTCAATAGCAGCGTTAGCGTTGGAGGCCAGATCGACTCCAATGTGCAGAGATTTGCCAACGACTTTACCGTCAACCATATAATATCTCTTGTCGCCAAAAAGAGACATGGTAGAGGCATTACGCATTCGTAAGAAAGTGCCTTTCCAAAGCCTTTTAGATGCTGATTTTTGGCAAATAGTCTGAATTGTCTGAAAATTATCATTGCGCATTTGAGAATTGACATAAATAAATACTTCGAAAAGAGTCTTACCTTTCAGTGCGGGACGTCATCTGTTTGAAATTCCGGCATTTTTTGCTGCAGAAAGTTTTCGTTTAGAGTACATTTTATCCGTACGAAATGTTTTTTCTCTAATTACACAGGGAAGCGTTGCCTTTGCTTCGTTTCCAGCATCGTCGCGGGCAAATATCGTGAAACTTGTTTTTGCTTTAGATGCGTCCAGCGGCACTGCAAAGTAGGCAACATAGGTCGGCTTGTTGTCAATCATTAGCGCATAGCCGGGAGTAAAATAGTCATTGACATAGACTCCGCCCGCGACAGCGGGTTTGGAAATCCGATAGGCAATGAAGCCGGTACCGCCCTGATTTACGTAATTGGCCGTATTGAGTATCGATATCTGCGGAGGTACCGTATCGATTCTTACCGCGATAGAGAGAGACGTTTGATTTTTAAAAAGGGCGAAATCTGTCGGCCGCAACATTGATCGTTGCCGGACCATCGTGGAGTTTGAGGAGGGCTGTGTCTATGGTCAACTGCAAAACCTTTTCTTTCGTTGCCCGGGAGGGAATATTCTCGTCGGCCAGGATTTGGCCTTTGTTATCCTGAATAATTTCTATCTTTAAATTGGAAAGACCGCTTTTCCGGTCGGAAAAAGTAATGCCGATGTTCTTTTGCTTTCCGATGGCAATAATTTCCTGATTTAATGTAATTGCCGGTTTTTCTCTTTCCAGATAATCGGCAAAATAAAGCCAGTAAAGAGAGCCGATGATGAATACAGCCAGGAAAATTGCGAGATAGAAACCAAACCTTTTCATAGTTGCTCCTGATTAATCCGGGGATTCGATGTGCGCGGGTTTAATAATGACTTTTATCTTCTTTTGCAAGGAAATTTTCCTTTTTTAACAGCTGGAAAAAATAGGGGAAGGTTTCTCGGCAGAAACACGTGATAATCCGGCGCCGCTTCTTTCTTTTTACAGGGTAAACCGGTTGATATTCAAAGTAAAATTAAAAGATAAAACTTTTCGCTCAGCACTATTTTCCAGGCAGTTATGCCTTGATCTTGTGATCAAACGCTGTTATATTCTTATAGTAATCAACCGCAAAGGCAATATTATGCTTAAAGGAAAGAAAATTGTTTTGGGAATTACGGGAGGAATTGCTGCTTATAAATCGGCGGAATTAACACGCGCGCTGATTAAAGAAGGAGCGCAGGTAAAAGTCATCATGACGAAAAGCGCAACAGCATTTATTTCTCCCTTAACCCTGCAAACTCTTTCCGGCGGCATGGTTTATACGGAAATGTTTGCGCCGACCGATAAATACGATATGGCTCATATCGCTCTGGCACAATTTGCCGATGCGTTTGTTATAGCGCCGGCAACCGGCAATATAATCGGAAAAATTGCCTCGGGCATCGCCGATGATCTGCTCTCGACAACAATTATGGCTGCCGCTAAACCGACTTTGATTTGTCCGGCAATGAACGACAAGATGCTGGAAAATCCCATTGTGCAGGAAAATATCAGCAAACTGAAAAATAATGGTTATGTCGTTATGGACAGCGGCGTGGGAGAATTGGCCTGCAAAACCGAAGGCGCCGGCCGTCTGCCTGACGTCCCGGAAATTGTCGAAGAAATTGAATCGCTATTAACTCCTAAGGATTTTGCCGGGGAAAGAGTTTTAATTACTGCGGGACCCACGGAAGAACCGCTGGATCCGGTACGGTTTATTACCAATATGTCCTCGGGGAAGATGGGTTACGCCTTGGCCAAAGTTGCCGGCAGGCGCGGCGCTCAAGTAACTTTGATTACCGGACGAACCTCTTTGCCTTTTCCCAAAGCAGAAAAAATAATCAAGGTGCGCACGGCGCGAGAGATGCATAAAGCCGTATCGGAAAATTACAAAAACGCCACAATTATTATCAAGGCTGCCGCTGTTGCTGATTACAGACCGAATGTATTTTCCAAGGATAAAATAAAAAAAGATAAAAAATCTCTTTCTTTGGAGCTGGAAAAAAATCCGGATATAATTGCGGAAATTGGAAAAAATAAAGGCAAACGCATTTTGGTCGGATTTGCCATGGAAACGCAAAATCTTTTAGCCAATGCCAAGGAAAAACTGAAAAAGAAAAATATGGATTTGATTGTCGCCAACGACTTACGGGAAGAAGGCGCCGGTTTTCAAACCGATACCAATGTAATTACGATAATTGACAATAAAGGCAAAGCTGAATCTTTGAACAAAATGACCAAAATCGAAGCAGCGGAAGAAATTCTGGATCGCGTCAAAAACTTAATCAAGAAGAAAGGCGGCGGCAAAAAGTAATGGCGGAATTATTTTTGTTATCGTCAAACAGTCAACTGCAGGAAGAATTGCTGTCTGTAGTTAAAGCGATCAAGGGATATGTAGTCAATCAGGAAAGTTTATCTGTCGGACTGGAATGGGGAAAAAATCGCCACCGCACCCCAAAATTGAAAATCTTACCGGGGAATAAAGAGGCAGATTTAGAAAAAGTATATCAGGAGATGAAAACTTGTCAGCTTTGTCCGCTGGGGAAGACAAGACACAATTTGGTATTTGGCGACGGAAATCCTTCCGCACAAATTGTTTTTGTCGGCGAAGCTCCCGGGGCCGATGAAGATGAACAGGGTTTGCCCTTTGTCGGGAGAGCCGGTCAGCTTTTAACGAAAATTATAGAGGCTATGGGCTTGAAACGCAAAGATGTCTATATCTGCAATATACTTAAATGCCGTCCACCCGGAAATCGCAACCCCTTGCCCGATGAGATCGGGTTATGCGAGCCATTTTTAAAAAAGCAACTGCAGATTATTTCACCCCAGGTAATCTGCGCTTTGGGAACTTTTGCCGCGCAGACACTTTTAAAAACCGAAATTCCGATAACCGCGTTGCGCGGCCGTTTTCATTCTTACGAAGGAATAAAATTAATGCCGACGTATCATCCGGCGTATCTCTTAAGAAATCCATCGGCAAAAAAACTTGTCTGGGAAGATGTCCAAATGATAATGAAAGAAATTCAGGCTTAGATTCATAAGAATAAAACAAAAGGTGGGAAAAATGTTCAAAAAAATAATTTATATATTTATATTATTAATAATATTTACTGAACGCTGGCGGTTTGGCGCAAGAGAAGAAACCTGTATTTAATGTGATTAAAGTTGAAGGTGTTATTACGTCGCCAACGGCAAAATATATAGCCAACAGCATTGAAGAGGCGCAAAAAGCCGGTGCCGAAGGAATGATTATTTTGCTGGATACGCCCGGGGGAATGGATACAGCGATGCGTGATATTGCCAAAAGCATTCTTAATGCTCCCTTGCCGGTAATTGTTTTTGTTTATCCTTCCGGTGCGCGCGCCGCGTCTGCCGGTGTAATTATCGCGTCTGCCGCCCATATAGCGGCCATGGCTCCCGGCACGAATATCGGCGCTGCTCATCCCGTGGCTATTGGCATCGGCGGCGGGAGACAATGGATAAAACCATGTCCAAAAAAGTGGAAAATGATGCCGCCGCTTACGCCCGCAGCATTGCCAAAACAAGAGGCCGCTCTGAAGAATGGGTGGAAAAAGCGGTGCGCAAAAGCGAATCCATAACCGCCGAAGAAGCGCTCAAACTAAATGTCATTGATTTTGTCGCTCCGGATGTCGATAAACTTTTGGCGGCAATTGATCAGAAAGAAGTAACTCTGGCCAGCGGCAAAAAGAAAATATCGACAAAAAATGCGCGTAATCAATAATAAAGAAGATGGGAACGCGGCAGGGAATACTGGCGGCTATTTCCGATCCCAATATTTCTTATATTCTTTTATTGATCGGTCTGGCGGGTCTGTATTTTGAACTCTCCACGCCGGGCGCGATTTTACCCGGAGTAATCGGCGGCATATCGCTGCTGCTGGCGTTTTTCGGTCTGTCCACATTGCCGGTAAATTATACGGGAATTTTGCTGATAATTTTCGGCGTTATTTTATTTATTGCGGAGATAAAAGTTATGAGTCATGGTATGCTTACTGTTGGAGGTGTAATTTCATTGGTTTTGGGATCATTGCTTATTGTTTGATACGCCGGAGCCGGCATTGCGTATTTCTTTGCAGGTATTGATTCCCGCGGTATTATTGGTTTCCGGTTTTTTTATTGTTGTTATTTGGATGGCGATTAAAGCGCAAATGAGAAAGAATTCAACAGGCGCAGAAGCAATGATTGGTGCGGAAGCTGAAGCGCTGACGGACATTGCCAATGAAGGGAAAGTGTTTTTAAAGGAGAATACTGGAAGGCGACAAGTGAAAAGCCGATAAAAAAGGGAGCAAAAGTAAAAATTGTCAAAGTTGAAGGACTGAACTTGATCGTGGAAGAAATAAAGAAAGAATAAAAATTTTAGAAATAAATAAAAGGAGGAAAGTAAAATGTTTGGAGCTTTTTCTTTGCCGACAATAGTTGTTGTTGTATTGGTGGTAATGTTTTTGGCATCGGCGATTCGAGTATTGAATGAATATGAAAGGGCTGTTGTTTTTCGTCTGGGGCGTAGTTCGGGACGTCAAAGGCCCCGGCCTGATCATTATCATTCCCGTAATTGATAAAGTGGTTAAAGTAGATATGCGGACAATCACGATGGATGTTCCTCCGCAGGATGTTATTACCAAAGACAACGTTTCCATTAAAGTCAACGCCGTTGTTTATTTCCGTGTTATGGATGCCAATGCCGCGGTGATCAATGTCGAAAATTATCTCTACGCCACATCGCAGCTTGCTCAGACCACGCTGCGGAGTGTCTGCGGTCAGGTGGAGTTGGATGAAATTCTTTCGGAGCGGGAAAAGATCAATATGCAATTGCAGGAAATCCTGGATCGCAGTACCGAGCCCTGGGGTATTAAAGTATCACTGGTGGAAGTGAAACAGATAGATCTGCCCGAAGAGATGAAACGGGCCATTGCCAAACAGGCAGAAGCGGAAAGAGAACGACGAGCCAAGGTCATCAATGCTGAAGGCGAATTCCAGGCCGCACAGAAACTCATTGAAGCCGCCGCTTTGATGGAAACACAGCCGATGTCGCTGCAACTGCGTTACCTGCAGACGTTGAATCAGATTGCTGCGGAAAACAATTCCACGACGTTATTTCCCATACCCATTGATTTGTTTAAACCCTTTCTGAAGTTAGCGGAAAAATTATAAGCCACGGGAATGAACTACAAAGTACGCTTTGTAGTTCATTCCCTCCGCTTTGCGGGATAGCTCCAATAGCCTTTGGCTATGGGATTAATTCAGCTAACAGATATTATTGCACTGCGTTTGTGGAGCACCTCTGGAAAGAGCCGAAGGCTATTTTCAAAGACACGACATCCCGTAAAGGGATAATATCTGAGTTTCATTAATTCGACCTGCAAGCTTCAGCGGTAACGTGACCTTTAGGTTATGCACTACGTTTTTGAAATTGGAGTTTCAACAACCAATGCAGCCGGAGTAAAATCCGGCCGCTTAAAGATAACAGAAAAAGGAGATTATTTTTATGGCAAAATCGAAGCATAATGTTCTTACCGGCGGCATGATTTTAATTACTTTAGGCGTTTTGATTTATTTGGCCAAAGCGGAAATTTATTCCTTCAAGCAGACCTGGCCGATATTGCTCATTGTCGTCGGTATCTGCACGCTGATTCAGAGAGTCAAAGATGTTGGCGGCTGGTTTATCACTATTGTCGGTGTATTGTTTCTGATTACCGAATTTTATGGGTTTGAGCTTTATAAGTATTCCCAGTATATATTGCCGGCCATTCTGGTTTTGATTGGCGTTTATATTTTGGTGAGACGCCGTAAACACGACTCTTAATATTCTCGTAACTGTTTCCAGGGAGCTTAGCATTTATGTCTATTGCCCGAAAAATTAAATCATCCATTTCGAAATCATCGATGATCAGAAAAATGTTTGAAGAAGGCGCCGTTATGAAAAAGAAATATGGCGCCGATAAAGTTTATGATTTCAGTTTGGGCAATCCCAATGTAGAGCCGCCGGATGAATTTAAAAAAGAACTGATAGAGCTTGCCGGCGAGGAAATTCCCATGAAGCACGGTTATGCGCCTAATGCCGGTTTTATACAGACGCGACAGGCAATTGCCGAAAAAATAAATAAAACTCATGGCCTGAAACTCAACTCCGATCATGTGATTATGTCCTGCGGCGCTGCCGGAGCATTGAATGTGATTTTCAAATCTCTGCTTGATCCGGAAGATGAAGTAATAGTGCCGACGCCTTATTTTGTCGAATACCCTTTTTATGTTGATAATTATAGAGGTGTCGTAAAATTTGCCAAGACCAACGCTGATTTTTCTCTAGATATAAAGACAATTGCTGCGACAGTCAGCGATAACACAAAAGCCGTTTTGATCAATTCACCCAATAATCCTACGGGAAAAGTTTATAGCCAGCAAAATATCGACGATCTTGCCCGACTCTTGACGGAGAAGGGCAAGGAGCTGAATAAAACCATTTATCTTGTTTCCGATGAACCGTATGTCGAAATCGTTTATGATGGTATTACTGTGCCCAGTATTTTGAAAGCTTACAAAAACAGTATTATTGCTTATTCTTATTCCAAAACTCTGTCACTGCCGGGAGAAAGAATCGGTTATATTGCCGTCAATCCGGAAATTGAGCATGGCACTGATCTGCTTAACGCTTTAGTTCTCTGCACGCGAATATTAGGCTATGTCCACGCACCGGCGTTGATGCAAAGGATTGTTGCCAAATTACAGGATGCAGCAGTCGATGTGAAAGTGTATCAAAAAAAACGCGACATTCTTTGCGAGGGATTAGCCAAAGCAGGATACAAATTCGAAAAACCGCAGGGGGCGTTTTATTTATTTGTCCAGAGCCCGATTCCGGATGATGTAGAATTCGTCAAAATGCTTTTGAAGAAGAACATTCTTGTTGTCCCCGGCAGCGGCTTCGGCGGTCCGGGCTACTTCCGCATCGCCTATTGCGTTGATGATGCGACGATAATCAATTCAATGGAGGGATTTGCCGAAGCAATCAATGACACTCGCTGATAATGAGACCCAAGCTTCAGAAACAAAGTGCACTGAAGTTTGCTGGACGAATTATACCAGGCGTAGCGCCGTGGTAAAACGAGCGTAGTGAAGTTTGAAGCGTTAGTGGAATTGATCCCAGGAGCGTAGCGACGTGGGATCAAAGAATGCCTCTAGCGTAGCACGTCGAGATTTGTAGGAAGCAACAAATTGTTTTTAACGACTTCTTCCTGTAATGCTCAAGTAGTCAACCTTGAAGAGAGTGCTATACTTCAATCCATAATAGATGAGACGGCGTATTATTCTCTTTTAAAATAAATAAATAGTGCTATTATGCTGCTCAAATTATCGGAAAGAGCGAAGTTCATATATAAATTGTTAGGTCTCGGAAACTATGACCCATCCATTCGCCGATTTGATCGATCTGAGAGTCGATGAGCAGCGCGCCGGCTTCAGCAATCTAAGCCTCGTCGTGACGAAGGATCACCTCAATCCACACCATGTCGTCCATGGCGCAGTGATCTACGCGATGGCCGATACAGGAATGGGCGCAGCCCTCTACCCAACGCTTGCTGAAGGCGAATTATGCGCCACCATAGAAATCAAGATCAATTACTTCAAGCCAATAGTTGCAGGTCGCCTCACTTGCACGACCGAGATCGTGAACCGTGGCAAAACAGTTGCGAACCTTGAGTCGCGCGTATTCTTAGAGCAATTGTTAGTTGCTCAAGCGAACGGAAACTATGTGATCTTCACACCGAAGAAAGCCACGACCTAACCATTCGTTCAAACGGACGTCCTGCACGCGGGGCCACCGCTTAGCTCAGATGTTATTCTCTTTCGATCCGTAATCCTCAATTCTGATTAATTACCACTACTGAACAGTTGTAGGTATTTTCAGTAAGCACTTTTTCCTGTTATCCACAAATCGTCAACCTTTACGAAAATGCAATATTTCACTTCGTAATCAATAAGGCTATTTTCCTCTTTTAAAAACAATGAATAATGCTATTATGATATTTAACCCATTGGAAAATAGAGGAGTAGTCTAATAATAAAGAAGGTAAAGGAGAAATTTTATGGATGTGTATGAAGCAATTGCGAAGAGAAGAACTATTCGCAGTTTTACTGAACCCGCAACGGAAGAGGCCCTGAAGAGGATTATAATGGCCGGAACCATGGCGGCATCACCCATGAATTTTCAGGCCTGGGAGTTTATTATTGTCGATGACCCCAAACTTATAGAAGAAATCGCCCGACACAAATATCTCCAGAATGAGAAAATATTTAAAGGATCAGGAGCGGGACAGAAAAACGCTTACAAAAACTGCTGTGTCGTCGCTCTGTGTTCCGAGCAAGGTCAACAAAACATTTGGGCCGCCTGGATGTGTATACAAAACATGTATTTAGCTGCCACGGCAGAAGGCCTGGGAATTGTACCTTCCGAGTTATGGAAAGAAGATCGGGCTGCAGTGGAAAAACTGCTCGGTGTGCCGGAGAATTACAGACTGGCCGCTGTTGTGCTTGTCGGCAAGCAAAAAGGATATCCCGATCTTCCTAAGATAAAGCGCCGTCCGGAGTGGAGCTGGCTACATCGAAACCATTTTGGGACCAAACCCTAGAGGAGCAGTAGTGACGAAAGGTCTGGAGCTTACAAAGAGGATATGGATTTACAGAAATGCGTTCTGGGACAATAAAAGATTTCTTGCCTACCGTTAGTGATGTTCATGCGGCAGAGAAGAGAATAGGCGGACAACCACGACGCGTCCCGGCGTGTAAACGCAGTGTGTTGCACCTTCCAACCAGTAATCCTCAATTCAGTCGACTGCCATATACTGTGGATTAGTAGATGATAGCAATAATCGAGCAAAAAAGAGAAGGGGTCGCATCTTTAATCTTCGCAATTGGCGTGTAACACAGGCAATTTCAAAATTGTATTTATTAATATTTAATACTGAAATCCTGAAAATCACCGGTGTAAGGTTCCTCTTTGACTGTAACATTTTCGACTCTAGCTGCGCGCGGGCCGATATGGCACCAGGCAAGCATTTTATCCACGTTTTCGTCTTCACCTTCAAAAACTGCTTCTACACGGCCATCGGGAACATTACGCACCCAACCGGTGGCATTAAAACCCACAGCTGCACGTTGTGTTTCCGCGCGGAAAAATACTCCCTGTACTCTGCCGCTGATATGAACATGAACTCTCTTCATAAACCTTACTTGCCGATGAGTTTTAAAAATTCTCCCTCGCTGATAATTTTAATGCCCGAAGACTTTGCTTTGTCCAGTTTAGAGCCGGGATCCGCTCCCGCGACAACATAAGTTGTATTTTTAGTTACGCTGGAATGAACCGTGCCGCCTAAATTTTCGACAAGAGCTTTGGCTTCATTCCTGCCTATGCTTTCCATTGTACCCGTGAAAACGAATGATTTTCCCTGCAGAGGGGCGTTTCCGGCTACTTCTTTTTTTTGCGGTGTTACACCCGCTTTGCTAAATTTTGCCATGACATCGATATTTTTACGTTCATGAAAAAATTCCACGATGCTCGCGGCGATTTCCGGGCCGATTTCATTGATAGCAGTTAAGTCCTCAACCTTTGCGTTCATGAGATTTTCCATACTGCCGAAATGTTCAGCGAGAAGTTTGGCGGTGCTTTCACCCACATGCCTGATCCCCAGAGCGTAGATAAATTTATCCAGCGATGGGGTTTTGGAGCTCTTTATCGCGTCAATTAGATTCTGCGCAGATTTTTCCGCCTGACGGTCTAGCTCCAATAATTTGTCTTTGGTCAAAAAATAAAGATCGGCCGGATCAGCAATTAATTTAGCGTCAAAAAGCTGAGCGGAAACTTTTTCTCCCAAGCCTTCAATATCCATGGCGCCGCGCGAGGCAAAGTGACGGATGTGTTCTTTTAGTTGCGCCGGGCAGGACATATTGACACAGCGGTGCGCGACTTCGCCTTCCAGACGCACGATTTCGGAATTGCATTCCGGACAATGCTTGGGCATTTTAAATATTTTCTCGCTGCCGGTTCTCTTTTCCGGAATAACCTTAACAACTTCGGGAATAACGTCTCCAGCGCGCTGAATAACGACGGTATCGCCGATTCGAATATCTTTTTTAATAATTTCATCTTCATTATGCAGAGTCGCCCGGCTGACCATTACGCCGCCGACGTTAACCGGTTCCATGATGGCTACAGGTGTCAAAGTGCCCATACGTCCCACTTGAACTTCAATTTTTTCAATTGTTGTTGTTTCCTGCGCCGCCGGAAATTTGCAGGCCAGTGCCCAGCGGGGATTGCGCGATATGTTGCCGAGGACATTTTGCAGTGCCAGATCGTTTACTTTCAGAACAATACCGTCAATTTCATATGGCAAATTTTTTCGCATAGCACCGATGCGTTCAAAATATTGAATGCTGGCATTAATATCCTGTGTCTGCTCAATGAGTTTATTAACCGGAAAACCCCAACCGGAAAGAGCCTGCAATATTTCCCAGTGAGTCGAAAAATTAATACCGCGGACATTGCCGATGCCATAGAAAAAAATATTGAGGGGACGGCGTACGGTTATTTTGGAATCAAGCTGGCGCAGGGAACCGGCGGCGGCATTGCGCGGATTGGCAAAAGGTTCTTCTCCTTCTTCCATACGGCGGCGGTTTAATTTTTGGAAAGGCTCTCTTTCTATATAGACTTCACCGCGTATTTCGATAAAGGAAGGAATAAGTTTGTCAGTGTTTGTCCGCATTTTTAAGGGTAGGGAAGAAATAGTTTTGAGATTTTGGGTAACATCTTCTCCGGTTGCGCCGTCGCCGCGCGTTGCACCACGTATAAGAAAGCCTTTTTCATAAATCAGATTCACGGCCAGGCCGTCGAGTTTCGGTTCAGCGACATAGGAAATATCATCCACGTGGGCCAGGCGTTTGATGCGGCTGTCGAAGTCAATTATTTCCTCATTAGAAAAAGCGTTGGCTAAACTCAGCATTGCTGACGGATGGATAAAAGCGGCAAATTTACTGAGCGGAGCGGCGCCTACCCGCTGGGTAGGGGATGAAGCAATATCTTTATCAGGATATTGGAGTTCCAACTCCTGGAGTTCCCGCATTAAGCGGTCGTATTCGCTATCGGATATTTCCGGGTCGTCCTGCTGGTAGTAGCGCTTATTGTGATACTCAATGATTTTTCTTAAATCACTGATTCTTTTTGAAGCGGCATCTTTTTCCATTATTTCACCAGTTTTAAATGGGGTTTCTCCTGAGGCTTCCTCCGGGAAGGCATTTCTTGCTGCTCTTTTTTGTTTAAAATTTGCTCGTTAAAAATCGCGTTTTTAACTCTAACGGCATTGATTATGGAAAATATAATAACAGCCTTTTCCCACTCCGGAGAAAAAGAAAACTGTTCCGCTTTATTTTTGTATTTATCCCAAAGAAGGGCAAGAGAAGCTTCGTCCAAATTCAATATGTTTTCGGCAATTTTATCCAGAGATTTTTCGATACTATTCATAGTTAAAATATAGCTTTACTTATCAGTAAAGTCAAATTAAAAGCTCTTTTCTATTAATGGGATATAGTGGTTAATGATCCCTTTTCGCTACGCTCGCGGGATAATTCGACCAACCAATTTCAATGCGCTTCGCTTTTGGAATTGGGATCTTATTTCCGTTTCGTTTCACTCACGGGATAATTCGGCTTGCCAATCTGACTATGCTATGCTTGTCATATTGGAGTCTCATTATAAATAAGACTTGTTTTTTTATTTCTTGTCGCTAATAATTTCGCCATTGATTATGGAAGAGAAGAAGATCAAAGTTGGGGTCATTTCCGACACTCATCTGACAGGTTATGATGATAAAGTGAGAAGGTGCATCGTCGAACATTTCAGCGATGTAGATATGATTCTTCATGCCGGAGATCTGGTTGATCTACGTGTTTTGGAAATTTTCGAGGGGAAAGAAGTCAAAGCAGTATGCGGTAACATGGATAATCCTTCAGTTAAAGAAAAATTGCCTGAACATTTGCTTTTTGAAATAAAAGGATTTAAATTCGTTGTGATTCATGGCTGGGGGTCTCCCTGGGGTATTGAAGAAAAAATATTGGATAGATTTAATGATGTGGATTGTATTGTTTATGGACATACGCATAAACCGGCAAATCATAAAAAGGGTAATGTGCTATTCTTTAATCCCGGTTCGGCGGTGGATAGACATTTTTCGTCTTCCAGAACTATCGGCATATTAGAAATTGACAAAGAAGTAGCAGGTAGGATAATTAACATCTAGGTGGTTGGTTTTTAAAATATGGAAACTATTTTTGCTCCCTGGCGCATGGAATATATTAAAAGCGAAAAGACTGAAGGTTGCGTTTTCTGTAAATGTTCCGTGAGATGCGATGATTATGTCCTTTATGAAGGTAAATACACGCTTTGTGATGATGAACAGATATCCTTACGTAAGCGGTCATTTGATGATTATTCCCCAGCGGCATACAGGCAAATATTCGAAGATTTGTCTCAGGAAGAAAGAAAAGAAATATTCAATCTTTTGGAAACCTCGGTTAAGGCGCTTAGAGAAGCGATGAATCCGGACGGATTCAACATCGGCATGAATATCGGCAAGGCAGCCGGAGCCGGTATTGAAGAACATATTCACCTTCATGTAATTCCGCGTTGGGAAGGCGATACTAATTTTATGAGTGTGGTTGGCAATGTGCGTGTAATACCGGAGGATGTGGCTACAACAGCGGCTAATCTTGCTCCTCTCTTTAAAAAATATCATCAGGAGGTATGATGCGATGAGAATAATTTATTTAATTCTTAACTATAGTATTTATTATTTTTATCGTTACTTTTTCCCAAATGAATTCGGTGCCGGTACGTCTGCAATATCATTTTTTGCAAACTAAATATTTAGATGTGGTTGTGCCGGCTTATCTGCTGATTTTTGCCTCTCTTCTGGCCGGAGTAATAATTACGGGTTTATGGGGGATAGTGGAGCGTTTTCGTCTGAACCGCACGATTAGCCGCTTGAACAAGACTATTCGCGATTTGCGCAAGGAACTCCGTGTCAACGAACCGCCGCCAATAGTTGATGAATCCAAAATGCAATAATAATTTTTTTCGGCTAATGTTTGACAATCCCAAATTCATTGCTGATGCTACCCTGGGAAAACTGGCTAAATGGTTGCGGCTTTTAGGATACGATACAGTATTGTTTCCCAAAAAAGCCGGAAGGGAAATGCTGCGTTTAGCCGTTGCCGAAGGAAGAATTGTGCTTACAAGAAGAATGGATATGTTGGATCGTCAATTTTCCGGATGCTTATACTTTATTGCCGATAATGATATTGGCTATCAACTGAATGATGTTATCTATAAATTTTCTCTTAAGATAGATAAGCAAAAAATGTTTAGAATTTGCCTTAAATGCAACAAAAAGCTTAATTCCATCCCTGCTGAAGAAGTGCGTAATTTAGTGCCGCGTATGTCTTTGAAAATTGCACCGAGTACAATCAATGTCCTTCCTGCCTTAATATTTATTGGGCGGGTACACATCAGCGTAATGCTCTGCAGTTTATGGAAAAACACTTGGCCACTTTTCATGGCAGGTTATAAAGAAATTCTTGCTGATTTACGTAAGAGTTACCGGCAAATTTTACGGTACAAAATGAAATTAGACGGGGCTGCCGCATTCGCATCATCTCCCTTAATTTTTTCGATGGCATGTTTCAGCGCGGGTAGAATTATAGCCAGATTTTCTTTGGCGCCTTTCGGGCTTCCGGGGAGATTGACGATCAGACAGCGTCCGCGAATTCCCGCTATAGCACGGGAAATCATGGCATGGGGAGTGATATTCATACTTTGATGACGCATGGCTTCGGCCATGCCGGGGATTTGTTTGTCGATTACTTCCAATGTCGCATCAGGAGTTACATCGCGGGGACTGACACCGGTGCCGCCGGTGGTCAGAATCAAATCAAGATTTTCTACATCCGCAATTTAATTATTGCTTCTTTTATTTGATCTTTTTCATCAGGAATGATGAGAGATTTGCATACTTCAATTGCCGCATCCGCAAGCATTTCTGCAAGGGCGGGGCCGCTTGAATCTTCACGTATACCCTGGGAGCCTTTGGTCGCTTACCGTTATAATTCCGGCGCGGATCATGGTTTTATTCTTCTTCTTTTTCTTTTTTCGACTCGGCAATAATTTTTTCCGCGATATACGCGGGAACTTCCTCATAATGGGAATGAGTATAGGTGAAATTACCCCTGCCGCTGGTCATGGAACGCAAATCAGGCGCGTATTTTAAAATTTCCGCCAGAGGCACCTGACCTTTAATTATCTGGTTGGAACCATTGGCATCCATGCCCTGAACCCGGCCGCGCCTGCTGTTTAAATCGCCGATCACGTCGCCCATATATTCTTCGGGAATTTCTATATCGATATTCACTATCGGTTCCAGAAGAATCGGCTGACAGTCCATCACGCCTTTTTGAAAGGCCATGGAACCGGCAATTTTAAAAGCCATTTCCGATGAGTCCACTGTGTGGTAAGAGCCGTCAACGTCAGAGATATTTTGAAATCAACCACAGGATAACCGGCCAATAACGCCTTTTGCCGCCGCTTCCACAATGCCTTTTTCTACTGCCGGCCGATAGTTATCCAGGAATAACGCCGCCGACAATTTTATCCTGCAAACACAAAACCGCCGCCGCGCGGCAGCGGCTCAATATCAATCCAGCAATCGCCGAACTGACCGCGTCCGCCGGATTGTTTCTTGTATTTGCCCTGAACATTGGTTTTTCCTTTAATGGTTTCTTTATAGGGAACCTTAGGCGTATTCAAATTAACTTCGACGCCGAATTTTCTTTTCATCTTTTCGATGTTGACTTCGATATGCACCTGACCCATGCCGGAAAGAATCATTTCCTTGGTCTGGACATTGCGGGAAAAGACGATGGTCGGGTCTTCTTCAGTAAGACGATGAATCGATGAGGCAATCTTGTCTTCGTCGCCTCTTGTTTTTGGTTCCATGGCGAAAGACATGATCGGCGGCGGCACGGCTACTTTTTCAAAAATAATCGGAGATTTTTCATTGCATAAGAGTATCGCCGGTTACTGTTTCCTTCAGTTTGGCCACACCGGCAATATCACCGGGAATAAGAACTTCCGCCTGTTTCTGATTTTTGCCTTCCAGGAAGAAGATATGTCCGAATTTTTCCGTGATTTTTTTTGAAGAGTTATAAACCGGGTATCGGAATTGAGTGTGCCGGAATAAACACGGAATAAAGTCAATCTTCCGGCGTAAGGATCGGCAATTGTTTTGAAAACTATTGCCGAAAAAGGAGCGTCTTCTGAAGGCTGTCTTTCTTCAACATTGTCTGTTCTCGGTTTTTTGCCTTTTACCGGACCGCGGTCAACAGGAGAAGCAAAAGAGCTGACAATCAAATCCATCAGCAAGGAAATGCCGATGCCTTTTATGGCAGATCCGCAAACTACAGGAATCAAGCTTCCCGACGTAACGCCTTTTTTCAATCCGGTTTTGAGTTCTTCCGGCGAGAGTTCGCCGGCTTCCAGATATTTATTCATCAGTTCGTCATCAGCTTCAGCAATATCTTCCACCATGGAGCCGCGTAAGTTTTTTACTTCATCCATCATTTCCGCGGGGATATCTACGGCTTTACCTATTCCTTTGTTATCGCTGAATAAATAAGCTTTCATGCCGATTAAATCAACAATGCCGTTGAATTTATCTTCAGCGCCGATAGGCAGGCAAACCGGTGTTACTTTTTTCTTGAATTTGCTTTTAATGCTTTCCAGCGCTTTGGTGAAAGTCGGCGCGTTCACGATCCATTCTGTTGATGAAAATAATGCGGGGCAGTTTGAATTCATCGGCCAATTCCCAAACTTTTTGTGTTTGAAATTCAACGCCGCCGACAGCGTCAATGACAATGACCGCGTTTTCGACAACGCTCATTGAACATTTTATATCATAGGCAAAATTGGAATCGCCCGGTGTGTCAATAATGTTGATTTTATGTTTTTCCCATTCGACAAAATTTGCCGCTGAACTAATCGATACGCGCCGTTTTTGCTCTTCCGGCTCAAAATCCATAGTACGATGTCGAATCATCGACTCTTCCTAATCGTTCGTTTTTTCCGGAAACAAATAAAAAAGATTCGCAAAGAGATGTTTTGCCCGTTCCGCCGTGTCCGACTACCGCTAAATTTCTAAGGGATTTGGATTCGTACTTTGCCATGAAAACTCCTTTCAATATCTCAGTGCTGTCTCTAAAAAAAGCAATTTCATTTGAATGCGCGCTTGTTTAGCTTATCCGGCAAGTAAAATCAAGACAATTTTCATCTTTAAGCTTGGGAATCGTTGCCGCCCTGAACGCCCGATCAGCTTAATATTGCAATAAAAAATGTTCATCTGATGCGAAGATTTTTTTCGCCAAGACGCATGGGGTAAAATACGGATAAGAAGCAAAGAAAAATAGCAAGAGCAAAAGAAACAATCAGCCAGATTATTTGCAGTAAAGAAAGCTGCTTTCCGTGGACATCAGCCATAAACACGTAATACACGGGACCGGCTTCCAGCATTATGACCAGCGCAATTAAACCAAAAGCAGAGAATCATAAAAAGAAGGCCGCCAAAACTGGTCACAACCTGTGCCGGATTTTCCGATTTAAAATCAGGATAAACAGCGCCTAATCCAACGGCCAGAGCGACAATCGCGGGAACAAGAAAAAATATTGTTACAGACCGATAGAATCATCATGAATGGAGAAACTTGCAACAGAAGGTTGGAAACAATAATCAGAATTTCCGCGATAATTATCAGAGGTACGTAATACAAGAAAAAACTTAATCCAGAGGAATGTTTTTATTGATACCGGAGCCGCTTGAACAATCCAGAAAGCTTCTCCTTCCATGCTTACTGCCGGAAAAACAAAGCGGGCGGCAATGGCCGAAAGCACAAAAGCCGCCAGCCCCATATTCAAGAAAGAAAATAGATTTTGCAGGTAAATCGTTTTAATCGGTGATTTGTCCAGGGGCAAAACGGAAAAATTATAAAGATAAATTGCGATTAATGCGGACATCAGAAATAATTGCGGCCATTGTGTCGAATCGCGAAAGAATATTCTAATTTCTTTGACGGCAAAAGCTTTTGATTCGCGCGGAAGAAAATTCAATAAACTTTCCCAGCTTAGACCTTTATATTTTAAAGGCTTAAACAGGCGTGGCGACGTTGTTTGCGATTTAGAAAAACCCATAAAGTACACAGTCCGGGCAAAAACATCGCTGATGAAAATAAGCATGAAGGCACAGCTCCCGGTAAGGGCGATATTAAACAGGGAACTGTTTATTTCACCTCGGAGAGCGGCTTTAACGGCATCGGTAATCCAGGTTGTAGGCAGGAAAGGAGAGTTGGGTGTTTGCATGGAATTCAAATAAAGCACAACGGAAGCAAAACTATCCGGATTGACCAGTTGTTCCGGTCTTGTTAAACGCAAAACGAAAACAAGCAGCAACACCAGAATAAACCCAAGGATGATAAGAATCGTCCTGATTCTTCCTGCGGGCAGTATCGTAGCTCCGAATAAAACTAAAATGCCGCTGAGAGCCGAAGCGATCAGGCACATGAAAATTATTGCGACTAAAACACATCATATAAAAAATGATGCCTGCTTTGTATATGAGGCCGTAAGATAAAAATGCGGGAAGACTGAAAGCAACGACCATCCAGGAACTGTCAAATGTACTGATGAGCCATCGGGAAATAAATATATCTTTGGACGAAACCGGCAAAGAGTGTAAAAGCTGTAAATCCTGGCTTAAATATAGATGGGAAAGACAATTAATGATACTGCTGAAAAGCAAAAGTACAAAAAAAGTCATGATGATCATCGAGAGAAGTTTCATTGCCAGTATATCGCCGAAATCCTGCACGCTTTGAAAATAAAACAAAACCCGGTAGAGAATAATGAAGGTGCCTATCCAAAAAACAATGCCGGCCGCACCGAACATAAAAATACGCATCCAGTGGTTTCTTTTATTATCGGTGCGCAAGTTATTGATCGTGGAAAGTATTCGCGGTTTTAATAAAGAAAGAATTGTATTCATAAAAAGGCGTTTTCCTTAATTATGGTTAAGAAAACTTCTTCGAGCCTGGCTTCACCAAGTTTCGCAATATGTTTTAATTCATCAACTGATGCCTTGCTGCCAACAAGGTTCCCTTGTGAATTACACCGATTCGATGGCATAAATCTTCAGCTATGCTCAAGGTATGAGTGGAAATAAAAATGGTTGTTTGCTTTTGCGGCCAGTTCTTTAAAAATATCCTTCACCATGCGCACGGCGGCAGGATCAAGGCCGACCATTGGTTCATCGATTATCAGTATTTTCGGATCATGCAGCAGAGCGGAGGCAATAATGAGTCTTTGTTTCATGCCGTGGGAGTAAGCTTCAATTATTTCATCTGCCCAATCCCAGAGAGCAAACTGTCGCAAAAGTTGTTCGGCTTTTTGTGAGAATTCGGCGGGATTGACTTCATATAAATCGGCTGAAAAACGGAGGAACTCCATACCGGTAAGCTTTTCATAAAGAAAAGGCCTGTCCGGGACAAAACCGATCATTTTTTTTACAGCTACTGGATTTTGGGCTATATCCATTCCGCCAATGATAATATTGCCGGATGTAGGCGCAAGAATACCACCCATCATGCGAATGGTCGTGGTTTTGCCGGCGCCGTTCGGGCCGATAAAACCGTAAATTTCGCCGGCAGCAGCATGTAAGCATAGCTTATTTACGGCTATTGTGGTGCCGTAATCTTTGGTTAGTTCATTTAAGGTAATCATTTTTCCTGTTCTAATGCCTCCAGTTTTATTTTGCCTATCACACCCATTAAGTCCAGTTGTTCTCCTCCCTCACCGCGGACAAGTCGGATATGGGTTACATCGGCGGGGAATTGATTGAAAACAGCATCAGCGGTAATCCACTGGCCTAAGTAAACAACGTTCCACGCATGATAATAAAACCGACCGCGCTGATAAACCAAGCCCGCCTCTGTTTGTGCCGGAATTCCGGCGGCGCGAAACATCGCCGTCGTCAATACAGCGTGCTCATTACAATCGCCGACTTTATTTTTCAAGACTTCCAAAGCGTTGGGTACGGATAAGACTGGTTTTTTCTCCACATGACGATAAACCCAGTTGACAATTTTCTTTGCTTTTTGCACGGCAGTATCGGTTGGTTTAATAATTTTTTTCACTTGTGTTTTTATTTGCGCATGATTGGATTGTATAAGCGGCGACGGTGTTAAAAAGACGGAAATTTTTTCAGGCGGAATATTGCCGGAGGTCTGTGGCGCGGGTAGTTGTTCTTTGGTGATGGTCAGAACATCATGGCGCAAACTTTGTCTGTCTCCATTAAGGAATAATGACGTTGTGCTGATACCGCTGATTTTGATTTTAATTTCGTTCAGCTTCTCCGGTTCAGTAATTTTGACATTAAAAGGAACAGACGCAATTTGAGTTAGGTCAATTGTTGAGTCGGTTGATATTCCTTCCTGCGCTTTTTGGGGGCTTACCTTTTCCATGGAAAGGCCTAAAATACCTGTTTCTTTTAAAACATCTCCGTCTTTGTCCAGCCAGGCGCAATTTTTCGCGCCCATGAAATCAGTGCAGTATTTCTGTGTTAAAATCCGTTTCCCCATTATGAGGAATAACTTCATCTGCATTTCTGGTAACTTTGATAAAACGCTTGCCCAGTGTGGAAGGATCAAAAATGCTGAAACTGCGGGAGGCATCTTTTTCCAAGTTAGCCCGGAATGCGGCTTCATAAATGCTTCCGCTCATATAAGGAATATCTTTGAGCTTGATTTCACTTCTTTCCTGTGCGTCGGGCAGGCCGGTGAATAAAATCAGTTTGTTTTTTACAACAAAGCCGCGAGCCTGAAAACGAAACAAGCTGGAATTCAAATCAAAATTAAATGAAGAAATGGTCATATCGGGATTAAGATCGCCTTCTGTCAGAATATTGAGCACTTGCGTTACTCCCATGGTATTGATTTGCATAAATACGGTTTCGCTGAAGGTAGAGCCTTTCTCCCCGGCAGTGAAAAGCCGGTGCACAACACCGATCTTTTTGTTGTTTTGGTAGATATTCATCCAGGTGTCTTGCGTTTTCGGAGCTTCCGGCATTTGCTCAATGGCGACGGTCTCCGGGCTTTTTTGAAAGAATTCGAGACGAATTGTTAAAAGGGTGAGGAAAACAAGAGTAATAAAAATACCCCAGGCGAAATCCCATCTGATTTTAAACATAAATTTTAACCTGCGAGAAGCTAATAACCAGCTTGTCGGTTATTATATAGTTGGGGCAGGCAAGAGTCAACCATGAGTGTAGAACCATTTAATCTGAAAGCCGGCTTCTGCCTGGAAATGCCGCAGGAAGAAATTCAAAGATTTATTGACAAGCGCACCCAATTGATATATCAAAAAAAGCTCCATTTTTAAGGAAAGATAATATACTTTATGAAACACGATAGCATAATCGCTCATGAAGGTTATCCCTTTATAATCTTTTCACTCGTCATCACTGTTTTTGTGGCTTTTTTTGGCATTATTTGGCTGACAATTTTATTTGCTCTCATCACTTTTTTTATTATTTGGTTTTTCCGTAATCCGGAAAGATATTTTCAGGAAGAAGAAAAAGTTTTAATTTCTCCCGCTGACGGCAAAGTAATAAAAATAGAAGATGTTGAGCTGAATGGCAGCATTTCCGGAAGATTTAAAAAAATAAGTATTTTCATGAATGTTTTTAATGTTCATGTTAACCGTGCCCCTTATGCCGGAAAAATCGAAGCGATTAATTATCATGAGGGTAAATTTTTTTCCGCCAATTTGGATAAAGCTTCTCTGGATAACGAACGCAATGAAGTTATGATACGCACCGAAGACGGTCGGTCGATTTGGGTGGTGCAAATAGCCGGTCTTATCGCCCGCAGGATTATTTGCTGGGTGAATGTCGGGATGACAATTAAAAAGGGTGAACGTTTCGGCATAATTCGTTTTGGTTCACGCGTGGATGTTTATTTACCCGAAGATTCCCGCATTTCAGTAAAGCTTCAGGACAAGGTTAAAGCAGGTCAGACACCTTTGGGCTATCTTATCATGAATAAAGAAACTCCCTTTAAAAAAATTCGCATTAAAAAAGGTATTTATGTATTACCCAACCTTTTTACATCGGCCAGTTTATTTTGCGGATTTTATTCCATCATCTGCTTCCTTGAAAGAACATTTTGTTACTGCATCCATCGCTATTTTGGTGGCCGTTGTTTTTGATGGATTGGATGGCCGGATTGCCCGTTTTACCAACACGACCAGTAAATTTGGAGCGGAATATGATTCGCTTTCCGATGTGATTGCCTTTGGCGTGGCGCCGTCTTTTCTTGCGTATAATTGGGCTATGTCTTTTTACGGCAAATGGGGCTGGCTCGCCGCATTTTTATTTGTTCTTTGCGGCGCGTTGCGTTTAGCTCGTTACAATATCCAAATCGGCATAATTGAAAGTAAAGTATTTAATGGTTTGCCCATTCCAGCCGCTGCTTCGGTTGTGGCCACAACAGTAATTTTTTTCGATTACGCGGGAGTTGAGGGCAAATTCCATGATCCCTCTATGATTTTTTTTGTTGCGGTTCTCTCTATTCTGATGGTCAGTAACATCAAGTATTACAGTTTCAAGGACCTGAAGCTCTTAGCGCGAAAGCCGTTCATGACCTTTTTTTCATTAGTTCTTCTTTTAATAATAGTGGTGGCTATACCGCAAATTGTGGCTTTTGTGGCTATGTTAGGTTACGCTATTTCCGGGCCGATATGGTGGCTGGCAAAGGTAAGCCAGCAAACGCGCATAAAAGTTAAAGAGAAAAAAAATTTGCCGGTGCAATAATATACGGAGCAGAATAAATAATTTGGGTTTAATTTATTAGTGAAAAATTATGCGAATTATCGGAGGTGAGGTTAAAGGAAGGATATTGTCTTTTCCCTCCAGATCGAAAGAAAGGCCGACTTCTGATTTTTTACGTGAAACTCTTTTTAATTTATTGGGCTCCCTGCAAGGCAAAATATTTCTTGATCTCTTTGCCGGATCAGGCAGTGTTGGTTTAGAGGCTGCCAGCCGCGGAGCCCAAGAAGTTTATTTGATAGAAAAAAATAAAAATCTTGTTGAGGTTATTAAAAACAATATCCAAACATGTTCTTTAGAACAAAAGTGCCGGGTAATTGGTGCGGATGTAACAGTAGGGTTACGCGATCTTTTTAAAAAAAAATATGAAGTTGATATTGTATTTGCCGATCCGCCTTATAACCGGAATTTAGCAGGGACTACATTGAAGTCCCTGAATAAGTATCGTATCCTCAGAGAAGACGGCGTAGTTGTGATTCAGCATTCAACTAAAGAAAATTGCAGTGAATTATTGGATGAAAATATTTATCAGATAAAACAGAGAAAATATGGCGAAAACATCTTAACTTTTTTTAAAATGGAGTGAAAATGACACAGGACAAATTCCCCAACAGTATTGCAATATATCCCGGCACATTCGATCCCATTACCAATGGTCATGTGGATATTATCAAAAGAGGAATTAGAATGTTTGATGAAATCATCGTTCTAGTTGCTTACAATCCCAATAAAGCCACTCTTTTCACGGTAGAAGAAAGAATGGATATGATCCGGGAAATGTGCAAGGAAATTAAAGGTGTCAGAGTTGATTGCCATTCCGGATTGCTTGTCGATTATTTGAAAAGTTCCGGTGCCAGCATAATATTACGCGGGATGCGCGCCCTTTCCGATTTTGAATATGAATTTCAAATGGCCCTAATGAACCGCCGTCAAACAAGAGAAATCGAAACGGTGTTTCTCATGAGCGGTTTTAAATGGTTTTATACGAGCTCCAAGATAATCAAGGAAGTGGTCAGTTTGGGAGGATCGGTAAAGGCTCTGGTGCCGGATAATGTCCATCAGAAGCTATTGAAAAAATTCAACATAAAGCATAACAACAATAATAATAGGAGGTAGTTTGTGCGATTAGCGGCAAGGATAGCAAAAATCAAACCATCGGAAACTTTAGCCATTACCGCTAAAGCGAATGCCTTGAGAGCAGAGGGAAGGGATGTAATCGGCTTTGGAGCGGGTGAACCGGATTTTGATACACCGGCTAATATTAAGAATGCGGCAATTAAAGCTATTGAATCCGGTTTTACCAAATACACGCCGGTAGGCGGCACTGATGAATTGAAAGACGCTATTATCGCTAAATTAAAACGTGATAGCTCTCTGGAATATAAGCGTTCGCAAATAGTTGTTTCCTGCGGCGCGAAGCATACATTATATAATTTGGCTCAGGCTCTTTTTGATGAAGGCGACGAAATCATTATTCCAGCTCCCTATTGGGTTTCCTATCCGGATATCGTCGTTTTAGCCGGAGGCCGGCCAGTGATTGTCGGAACTAAGGAAAAAGACGCCTTTAAAATGAAGCCCGAGCAATTAAAAGCCGCCATAACCAAGCGCACCCGCGCCGTAATCATTAATAGTCCTTCCAATCCCACTGGAGCGGCTTATTCCCCCGAAGAGTTAAAAGCCATTGCTGCCGTTTTGATGGAAAAAGACATATTGGTTATTTCGGATGATATTTACGAAAAAATATTTTACGCCAATTTCCCTTTCGCTGATATTGCTTCGGTGGAAAGCAAAATGAAAGATAAGACCATTGTGGTTAATGGTGTATCCAAAACGTACGCTATGACCGGCTGGAGAATCGGATATGCCGCAGGGCCGGAAGAAATAGTAGCGGCGATAAATAAAATTCAAAGTCAAAACACTTCTAATCCCACTTCCATTTCGCAGAAAGCGGCTCTGGAAGCGATTTCCGGCGACCAGAGTGTTGTGGAAAAAATGGTCCGTGAATTCCAAAAACGAAGGGATGTTATTGTTGACGCTCTCAACGACATTCCCGGAGTAAGATGCTTTTCTCCCGAAGGTGCGTTTTATGCCTTTCCCAATGTATCTGATATTTACGGCTGCTCTTACAAGGGGAAAAAAATAACAAATTCTGCCGAATTCATTGATTACTTGCTTGATGAGGCCAACGTAGCGGCAGTTCCCGGAGCCGCTTTCGGCAGCGACGACCATATTCGTTTGTCTTATGCTACTTCTTTAGCAAATATTGAAGAAGGAATGAAACGTATTAAGCATGCCGTAGCTAAGCTGGACTAGGTGTAAAAGGAAAAAGATGGGTGGTCTTTTCGGAGTAGTATCGTCAAACGATTGTGTTCAAACGCTTTTTTACGGAACTGATTACCATTCCCATTTAGGTACAGAAAATGGGGGCATGGCGGTATTAGGTGCCAAAGGTTTTTAGAAAGCTATTCACAGTATATCTCAGGCTCAATTTAAATCGCGTTTTATCGATGACTACAAAAAAATGGAAGGCTATTTTGGGATAGGTGCCATTGATGATGAAACTCCCCAGCCTTTGATTTTCCGTTCTAAATTTGGCGTTTATGCCGTTGCCGCTACCGGCTTGATAACAAATAAAAATAAATTGGTAAATGAGCTTCTTAATGAGGGAGCTTCTTTCGGTGAAACGTCCGGTGGTACGGTAAATAACGCGGAGATTGTCGCTTACCTGATTAATCGCGGTGATAATATTGTGGAAGGCATTGCCTCCATGCGCGGCGCAATAGAGGGATCTATTTGCGCGTTGGTTTTAACCACAGAAGGAATATACGCGGCCAGGGATAAATTCGGCAGATTTCCTCTGGCTATCGGCAAAAAGAAAGATAAGAAAGATAAGTCTTATGTCGTGGCTACCGAAGCAAGCTCTTTTGAAAATCTGGGCTATGAATTGGCGCAATTTTTGGGTCCGGGAGAAATTGCTTTGCTGACGTCTGAAGGCGTAAAGCAAATGAAGCCGGAAGGATGCAGAAAAGAAAATTTGTTCTTTTTTATGGATTTATACCGGTTATCCTTCTTCGATCTACGATGGCATCGCTGTGGAGAGCGCAAGAGAGCGCTGTGGGCGCTATTTAGCCAAGCGCGATAATGTTCAGGCTGATTTTGTCTCCGGCATTCCCGATTCCGGTGTCGGTCATGCCATCGGCTATGCGATGGAATCGGGCATTCCCTATCGCCGGCCGCTGGTAAAATATACTCCGGGTTATGGACGCAGCTATACGCCGCCGGCACAGGAAATAAGAGACCTTGTGGCCACGATGAAACTAAGCGCAGTGCGTGATGTAATTAACGGTAATCGCATGATTATTTGCGACGATTCTATCGTTCGCGGAACACAGTTGAAGAATTACACGATAAAAAAATTATGGGATAACGGAGCCAAAGAAATTCACATTCGCCCGGCGTGTCCGCCATTAATGTTTCCCTGTATTTATGCATCTTCCACAAGAACAACCGCAGAACTGGCCTGCCGAAAAGCAATTCGCGCATTGGAGGGAAAAGAGATAGTAAATCCTACCGACTATTTGGATAAAACTTCCGTGAAACACGCTAAAATGATTGATTGGATTCGTCGTGATTTAAATGTTACGTCACTGAAATATTTGGCTATTGAAGATATGATCGCCGCGATAGGCCTTCCGGCCGATCAATTATGTCTGCATTGCTGGCAGGGTAAGTAAGCTTCCATCACCATTTTTGAATATAATATTTCATTGTGCATCGGTAAAAACATTTATTATTTTAAACGATATTATTCCCTTGGCAGTTTTCCAGTCAAATTACCCATTGCCGAAGATCAATCCGCGTGTTATAAATTTATTCGTGAAATTCCAATTCCGAAAGCGAAGCGTATAACCTAAAGGTTACACGTCGGAATTGGTAAGTTGAATCCCGCCAATGGCGGGACGAAGCGGAAGGTATTATACCCGTGATCCCAAGTAAATAAACGGAAAGCTGGCACATGTGGAGTATTCATCATTAATCAAGAGAAGAAAAGCAAGAACGATTAATCTTGGAGGTGTGCCGATAGGTGGGGACGCGCCTGTGGTTGTGCAATCCATGACCAATACGGATACACGTGATGTCGAAGCCACTGTCTGCCCAAATAAACGCGCTGGAAGAAGCCGGTTGTGAAATTGTCCGTATTGCCGTGCCCGATAAAGAAGCTGTACAGGCGATTCCGGCAATTAAAAAAAGAATACACATTCCTCTGATTGCCGATATTCATTTTCATTATCAATTAGCCATTGATGCCATAAAACATGGAGTGGATGGTATTAGAATTAATCCCGGCAATATAGCTAAAGAAAAAATCCGCGAGATTGTAAAAATGGCCAAAGAACGGCGAATAGTTATTCGCATCGGTGTTAATTCCGGTTCTCTGCAGAAAGATTTATCGCTGGAATATGGAGGCGCGACGGCAGAAGCCCTTGTCGTAAGCGCTTTGAGAAATATTGAGATTTTTGAAGATCGAAGGATTTGATTTAATAAAATTATCGCTGAAATCATCAGATGTACCGATTATGATTGAAGCGTATCGGCTAATTGCCGCCAAAACCGATTATCCGCTGCATCTGGGTGTGACGGAAGCGGGAACATTGGTTGATGCCGCGATAAAATCAGCTCTGGGTATAGGGACGCTTCTTTATGAAGGCATTGGCGATACAATCAGAGTTTCCGTTACTGGTAATCCTGTTTTGGAAATTCCTCTGGCCTACGGCATTTTGCGTGCGTTGAAAATTAGAAAAGTCGGGCCGGAAATTGTTTCCTGTCCCACTTGCGGACGTTGTCAAATTGATCTTTTAGGATTGACTCAAAAGATTGAAAAAGCGCTTGCCGGCAGAAAAGATTATTTAAAAGTAGCCTTGATGGGATGTGTTGTTAATGGTCCGGGTGAGGCTGCCGATGCGGATATCGGCATTGCCGGAGGCAAGGGTTTCGGCATGCTTTTCAAAAAAGGGTAAAGCCGTAAAAAAAATTAAAGAAAAAGATTTTGTGCCGGTTTTACTGGAAGAAATAAATTTGATGCTTGACGAAAAAAAGAAGGTTTAATGCGTTATTCGGAAATGTACTTGCCCACAGGAAGGGAAGTTCCTTCCGATGCTGAGGTTATCAGTCACCAACTGATGATTAGGGCGGGAATGATCAGAAAATTAACCAGCGGCATATATTCATATTTGCCGCTGGGTTATCGGGTTATTCGCAAAGTGGAACAAATTATCCGGGAGGAAATGAATAAAGCCGGAGCGCAGGAGGTTCATCTGCCGATGGTTCAGCCGGCGGAACTTTGGCAGGAATCAGGACGCTGGATGCATTATGGCAAGGAACTTTTAAGATTTCGCGACCGTCATGAACGTGAATATTGTCTGGGGCCGACTCATGAAGAAGTAATTACCGATTTAGTCCGCAATGATATCAAAACCTATCGTCAATTGCCGCGTAATCTTTATCAAATTCAGACAAAATTTCGTGATGAAGTGCGTCCGCGTTTTGGTGTAATGCGCTGCCGCGAATTCGGCATGAAAGACGCCTACAGTTTTGATGCTGATGAAGCAGGCGCGGAAAAAAGTTACGAAAAGATGTTTGCCGCTTATAATAATATTTTCCGACGCTGCGGTTTGAAATTCCGTCCGGTGGAAGCTGATTCCGGCAGTATTGGCGGTAAATATTCGCATGAATTTATGGTCATGGCCGAATCCGGTGAAGATGCCATGGTTTTTTGCGAAAAATGTTCATATGCGGCCAATCTGGAAAAAGCTGAAGTAGCCAGCCGGAAAAAAAAGTGTACACAGAAAATGACTGGTTGCCGCTGGAAAATGTTCATACACCAAATGTGCGGACAATCGAAGAAGTCAGTTCTTTTTTGAATGTTAGGCCTCAAGATATTGTAAAAACATTGATTTTCAATGCCGATGGCGAGCCTTGCGCTGTGCTTATCCGCGGCGATCAGGAAGTAAATGAAATAAAGGTAAAAAATTATCTTGGTGCGGCCGAGCTGGAACTTGCCGATGATGAAATGATTAAAAAGGCGACAGGCGCACCGCGGGGATTTGCCGGAGCCGTCAAAATTAAAACGCGGGTGATTGCCGATTATTCCATAATGAACATGATCAATTTTGTTACCGGCGCCAATAAAGAAGATTATCATCTAAAGAATGTCAATATTGGAAGGGATTTTAATGTTGAAGCTTTTGCTGATTTGCGTGTTGTCGGATAAAAGTGATTTCTGTCCCCGTTGTGGCGGCAATATTCAATTTGCCCGGGGTATCGAAGTAGGTCATGTTTTTAAACTGGGAACGAAGTACAGCAAAGCCATGAAGGCTGTATATCTGGATAAAGACGGTCAGGAAAAAATCATGATCATGGGCTGCTATGGAATTGGAATTGGAAGAACAGTTGCCGCCTGCATTGAACAAAATTACGATGAAAATGGAATTATCTGGCCTGATGCCTCTGGCACCATATCACGTGATTATAACTCCGGTGAATATGAACGAAAAGGATGTCTTGAATGCTGCAGAAAATCTTTATAATTCAATGCTGGCTCGACGGAATTGAAGTTATTTTCGATGATCGCGATGAAAGAGCCGGTGTGAAATTCAAGGATGCCGATTTAATCGGAATTCCTCTGAGAATTGTTATCGGACAGAAAAATCTTGCTGCAGGGAAATGTTGAATTGAAAATCAGAAAAACCGGTGAAAATAAACTTTATCCGCTGCAAGATATTGTTCAGGAAGTGAAAACATTTATCGCTAAGATCATTAAAGACGGCGCATAATAGCCGCAAGTCAAATTAGACTGGGAACTTTAATGTTACGCATCACTGATATTCTCGATAAAGCCCAATCGTATCTTGCCGCCGGAAGACTTGGAGATGATCGAGAAGGCTTATATCTACTCTGCTACGGTGCATCAGGGACAGGTAAGATTATCCGGTGAACCATATCTTACTCATCCGATGGAAGTAGCGGGTATTCTGGCCGATATGAAAATGGATGCCGCGACGATCATCAGCGGATTATTGCACGATACGGTTGAAGATACTTTAACCACAGCGGAACAAGTAGAAAATGAATTCGGCAAAGATGTGGCTTTTCTGGTCAGCGGATTAACAAAACTCAGTCGTATTTCTTTTGGTTCTCAGGAAGAAAGACAAGCGGAAAATTTCCGCAAAATGATTTTGGCCATGTCTGCCGATATTCGCATTTTGCTGGTGCGTCTGGCTGACCGTATTCATAATATGAGGACATTACAATATCAAACGCCGGATAAAAGAATTTATATTGCCAGAGAAACGATGGATGTATATGCGCCTCTGGCCAATCGTCTGGGAATTAACTGGATGAAAATGGAACTGGAAGATTTATCTTTTCAGTATGTTTCTCCCGAGGCCTATAACGAATTATCCATGCGCGCTGGTTAAATCAAATGAATCGCGCAATCGATATACGGAAGAAGTGAAAAATATCATTTACGCTGAACTGGAAAAATTTAACATTAAAGGGGAAGTGGAAGGAAGGGCAAAACATCTTTACGGCATTTACAAAAAAATGCATGAACAGCATATAAATTTTGACGAAGTTTATGATCTGATTGCTTTTCGCATAATACTTGATTCGGATAAGGAAAAAACCTGCTATGAAGCTCTAAGTATCGTGCATGCTTTGTGGAAGCCTGTTCCCGGCAGGTTTAAAGATTACATCGCCATGCCCAAAGCAAATAATTATCAATCCCTGCACACTACGGTTATCGGACCTTACGGGGAAAGAGTGGAAATACAAATAAGAACAAAAGCAATGCACGAATGGGCGGAAAAAGGCATTGCCGCTCACTGGCGTTACAAAGAAGGACGAGCTTACAAAGATAATGAAGAAAATCAAATTAAAAAGCTCAGAGAAGTGCTGGAAATTCAGCAGGAGATAAAAAATCCGAAGGAATTTATGTCCAATTTGAAACTGGCATTATTTCCGGAAGAAGTTTATGTTTTTACGCCCAATGGCGATGTCAAATCTTTTCCCAAAGGGGCGACGCCCATTGATTTTGCGTATAGCATTCATACCGATGTCGGGAATCAGTGCATCGGCGCTAAAGTTAATAGAAATATTGTTCCTCTGAAGTATAAACTGCAAAATGGTGACCGGGTGGAAATCATAACACAGGCCGGTCACCATCCCAGTAAAGACTGGTTGAAAAATGTAGTAACATCGAGAGCAATTTCCAAAATCAGAAACTGGATTAATCTGGAAGAAAAAAAGAGCAGCCTGGCTCTTGGGGCGCGATTTATTGGAAAAGGAATTTAAAAGACATAATTTAAAATTCAGCAATTATGTTAAATCAGATGAAATTAAAAAAGTATTTACCGAATATTCTGTAAATTACTCTGGATGATTTAATTTCTCAAGTCGGTTTTGGGCGGATTTCACCCAGGCAGGTGGTCAATCATTTTCTGGCAGAAGAATCAGTCGAACGGTCCCGAACAGGTCAAAGAGCAAGATAAAGAAGAAAACAACGACCGTTTCGCCGTCACTGGGTATATCACTTAGCCGGGTATTGATGATGTCATGGTTAAGTTTGCTAAATGCTGTAATCCGATTCCGGGAGATGAAATATCCGGATATATTTCACGCGGACGAGGTATTACAGTTCATACACAAAATTGCCCTCATATTAAAAGATTGGATGCGGAAAGAATTGTCGATGTGGAATGGAATGTCAAGGAAGAAGCATGCTTATCCCGTTCATATTAAAGTTGTTTGTAATGATCGTAAGGGTGTTTTAACGGAAGTCAGTTCCATTATTTCATCATTTGATATCAATATCAGTTATGCGCAGGTGGAAACAACCGATATGATCGCTACCTGCAATTTTGTAATTGATGTAAATAATTTGCATCAGCTTAATCAAATCTTTTCGGCAATTAGGCAGTTGAAATTTGTTAAATCCATTGAAAGGATACGCCAATAACATGAAATCAGTAACTATTCATTTGGTTGTTGACAAACAACATCTACTCTGCTATAAGCAAGCGCAAATTTAAACGTGGTGAAATTATGTTTTATAAGATCAAAAAATATTTACTTGATAAGTATTTTAGTCTTAGCTTTTTTTCTTGGGGATGTTTTTACCGGTATTAGCAGCCGGGGGAAAGCATATTATTGTCATTGATCCGGCGCATGGAGGTGAAGACACGGGTGTTAAAATAAAAGATAAGGATTGACGAAAAAGATATTACACTTGCCATTGCTTTAGCCTTGCAGAAAGAACTTGCCAAAGAAAGTAATTTAGCAGATTATTTTAACCCGCGATTCTGATAAAGAGCTTAGTCTGGAAGAGCGGAAAAAAAATATTGCGAAAATAAAACCGGACTTTTTTTTAAGTCTTCATATTAATTCCGGATTTGGCAAGAACTGCATCCGGATTTGAGCTATATTATCCGGGTTTTAAGGATACAGAGGAAAGAAAGACGGCAGTAAAGATTGACGCACAGCAGGCAAAAAATAAATATCTCAATGATTCCGTTAAAATGGCCCATCTTATTCAAAGAAACTTAAATACTTTATTTCCGCGAAAAGGCAGAGGATTGCGAGAGGCTGATCTGCCGATAATCGACGGACTTATTCGTGCCGGCTTTGGTTGTGGAAATGGGCTTTGCCACTAATTCCGAAGACAAAAAGAAATTGCTTTCTCCTGATACGCAAGTTGAAATTGCTCAAGCTCTGGCCAAGAGCATTAAATCATTTTTTAGGTGATTCGTGAATAAAAGAAACTCAGGTAGAAAATTTGATGAACTAAGACCCATAAGGATTACCAATAATTATTTAAAAAATGCTGCCGGTTCCGTTTTGGTGGAGTTCGGCAATACCAAGGTAATTTGCGCGGCATCTTTGGAAGATAAACCGGCGCCTTTTTTAAAAAATACAGGGAAGGGCTGGTTGACGGCCGAATATTCGATGTTGCCCATGTCCACGCAGACGCGAACAGTGCGGGAATCTTCGCGCGGACATTTGGGAGGCCGGACGCACGAAATCCAAAGGCTGATCGGCAGATCACTGCGAGCAGTGACGGATTTAACTGCTTTTGGTGAAAAAACCATTTATGTGGATTGCGATGTCATTCAGGCTGATGGCGGAACCAGAACCGCGTCAATTACCGGCGCTTTTGTGGCGCTTGTGGATTTATTTAAAAGATTGAAGCAAGATGGACTGGTAAAAGAAATTCCCGTCAGTGATTTTGTATCAGCAATCAGTGTCGGAATAGTTGATAATCAAATTCTTCTCGATTTGGAATATGAAGAAGATTCGAAAGCGGATGTGGATATGAATTTTGTCATGACCGGTTCCGGCCTTTTTATTGAAGTGCAGGGCACAGCAGAGCATGTTCCTTTCAATAAAGAACAATTGGACAAGATGACCGATCTGGCGGCAAGAGGCATTCAAAAGATCATTGCCCGGCAAAAAGAAATTGTAGGTGATCTGGCGCAATGAAAATAGTTTTTGCTTCCCGTAATGAAGGAAAAGTAAAAGAAATTAGAGATATGCTTGAAGGAATGGATATTGAATTAGTTTCCTTAAATAATTATGATAACGTGCCGGAAATTGTTGAAGATGGAAAAAGCTTTTTGGAAAATGCATTGAAAAAAGCAAAAATAGTTTCCGAATTTACCGGCGAAACTGTTTTGGCGGATGATTCCGGATTGCAGGTGGATGTATTGGGAGGAGAACCGGGAATTTATTCTTCGCGTTATGCCGGAGAAAATGCCACTGACGAGGAAAACAATGCTAAACTTATTGGCCAAATTAAAAGATATTCCGCAGGAAAAAAGAGACGCTTCTTTTTTGCTGTGTGCTGGTGCTTTACAGAATAGATGGCAGTTATGATTGTTTTGAAGGTAAATGGTGCGGACAAATTATTGATGAGCCGCGGGGCAATAACGGTTTTGGTTATGATCCTATTTTTATGGTGCCGGAGTTAAAAATGACTGCAGCCGAATTGCCTGCGGAAATTAAAAATAAAGTAAGCCATCGTGGGCAGGCTTTTGCCCAGCTTAAAAAAAGCCTGCGGGAAAAATCGAAAAATTAAAATATCGGGGCGTAGCGCAGCTTGGTAGCGCGCCTGCTTTGGGAGCAGGATGTCGCAGGTTCAAATCCTGCCGCCCCGACCATACGAAACTTAACGGTTTTTGCGAGAAATTTAGCTGCTTGTTCGCTCCGCTGGTTTTAATCACTCAGAATCGTGGAGTCGGGTTTCGCTTGCAAATTTCAGTATTCTCAATGTAGAAGAAAATCGTAATATCAAAATGTACGTATTTTATCGTTTCCCCAAAATATTATCATCATTATTGTGCTTAATAATCTGTGCCCCTTATTTAAGTGCGTGTGCATATAATCCGGTTGAAATAAAATGTATAGAGTATAGGGCTGTATTCGATGTCGGTTCTGAAACTACAAAGATGAAAGCATCTAAGATCGATAAATGCATGCAAAAAAATATAGGATTTATATATAGCAAAGATATAAAAGTTCCTTATGCCGAAAATCTGGTTAGAGGTGTGCTCAATGACGATATACGCAGCAAGGGTATCATCGCTCTAAAGGCTTTAAAAAAAGAAGCTGTCGAAAAAGGAGCTCAAACATTTACCGGAGTAGCAACCGAAGCTTTACGGCAAACTTTCAGTACTCCGGAGTTTCTCCAAGAAATTAAAGCCCAGACGGGGATTCCGGTGAAACTGATTTCTCCAGATGAGGAAGCTATCTTAGGCTATCTGGCTGTGGTATCCGTCTTGGGATCAAAGGCAAAAAATGCCGTAGTTTGGGATATCGGAGGAAATTCCATGCAGATGGTCTTCCGTCGCAGCGATCAGCGCTATATAATTTACCATGGAAACCTTGCCTCCATTACCTTCAAAAAGAAAATATTGTCGGAAATCAAGAATAAAAAGTTGATCCAAGAAGGTAATTCACCAAATCCTATCGGTAAGGACAATCTGGAAAGGGCATTGAAAATTGCCATGCTGGCGGCAGCTGAAGTTCCGGAAGAAATAAAACAAAAATTGCAAAAGCCGGATACATTTATTATCGGTATTGGCGGAGTGCATAATCAAAGCATCAATAAACAACTCGGGAGTAAAAATATTTACAGGCGGGAAGAGTTGGTTGACGTATTGAATTACAGAATTAATCTAACTGATAAGGATATTGGTGGGCAATACGCTGATACGGAAGTTTCCAATTTGATATTGGTTTTAGGTTTTATGAAACAGTTGGCTCTGAATGAAATCATACCGGTTAATGTAAATCTGGCCGATGGCATTTTTTTCGATCCGACTTTTTGGTAAAAAAAATATTTTCGGAGGTATAATTTTTTATGGCAGAAGAACCAAAAGAAAAATGGCTTAATTACCTGGCCTTAACAACCGTTATTCTTGCCGTTTGCGCAACCCTTTCCACTTTTAAAGGGGCCGGCTTTTCCACGCGTTCGGTGCTTTACCAAACGCAAGCCGCTAACCAATGGGCGTATTATCAGGCAAAAAGCATTAAAGGTTATTTGTACGAGATTCAAAAAGAGGCGCTGGAGTTAGAATTTAAAAAGAATAAAACTAACTCAGCTAAGTCACTGAACGACGAGTATGAAAAGAAAATCGCACTCTATTTAAAAAAAATAAAAAAGTTCGATGAAGAAAAGGCAGAAATATCCAGAGAAGCGAAAAAAATGGAAACTATAAGAGATAATGCCCAGAAGTACGCCGGAATTTTCGGTCTGGCCGTAATATTTTTACAAATAGCAATCTTGCTTTCATCAATCGCCGCCTTAATGAAGAGGAAATCCGTCTGGATAGTCGGACTGGCTACGGGCGCCGCCGGATTGGTTTATTTTGCGAATGGTTTCTTCTTGTTTCTTTAAAGGGTAATAAATATTTGGATGATATTGCTCCCTGAGGAAAATGTATTAATAATGCTTAATAAAAAAGCCCGCTGAAACTTGAATCAGCGGGCATTCGTCTATAACAAGTTAATTATTTTTATTCGGAAATAAAGGTCAATTCCACACGGCGGTTTTGCTGACGGCCTTCAGGCGTCTTATTATCGGCTACCGGCTTTGTATCCCCCATACCCTTTAATTCCACTTTTGCTTTGTCGCTCAGACCCATTTTCTTTAAGAGGGACAACGTAGAAAGGGCAAGATCAACAGAATTTTTCATGGTGTTCATTGCACCTCCGCTGGCATCAGAATGACCTTCAATAAGTATTTTGCCAGAAGCATCTTTAACTTTAGTATAGAAGACTTTTAATGCGGCTAGATCTTCGGTAATTATTGTTGCCTTCTTTGGATCGAAGCGAACAATTACAGTATTGCCGGTTTGAGCAGCACCAGCTGCGTCCTTCTTTTCTGATACAGCAGGTGGACTAACAGCTGCAGGCGCTGGGGAAGCTGCCGCTTGCGGTTGAGGGACAACAACAGGAGAAGGCGCTACCACAGTTGGAGCCTGAGCAGTTGCGGCGGTTCCGCTGTAATTCCTGACGATAACAATCCTGTCGTTTGACGGCATTTTACTGGATGTCCAAATGTCATTACTATCATCAATATAAAATTCCCATTCAATTTTTTCTGAATTGCGCTCGGCTGTCCAAGCGCAGCAAGCTTCATTAGCAGACCGGGATTCCGCTTGTTCTGCGGGAGAGGTTGTTTTGTCCTGTAAGGCTAAAAGCTCCGCTTTTGTGGGAAGCCTCCAGTCATTGAAGCCGCCTTCTCTGATGTTTTTTACCGTATTTAATACGTTACCGGCATTAATATCTGTGGCCGTATAAATTAGCCATTGTAAGCCGCTTTTTGTATCTATAATAGTTCCATTTCCCAATACATTAAAACGGACGACAATAGGGCTACTTAAAACTAATGGTTGCCCCTCTCTGCCGGCAGTAATTTTCGTGGTTACCTTTGTAGTCCATTTATCGGATACCGGTGTAATAATGTATTCAGAATCAGGCATTAGGCCGGATACACGGAATACGCCATCGATGCCCGTTTTTGCCTCGAGTTGCTCATAGCCTGCTACAGGTAGAACTTGTTTAAAAATAACACTTATTCCTGAAAGTGGTTGCCCTTGTCCATCAACCAACTTTCCTTCAGTAGTGCCACCTTTCTTGCCACCGCAACCAAATAAAAACAAACTAATCAACAAAACGAGTAACAAGCGATGCACAATCTTCATAAATAACCCTCCTTGTCCCACAGTTGCTCCCGACAATACCTAGGTTGTTTGTCCAATCAATTTATACAATAATTACACAATAAGGAAAAATATTCAATAAAAAAATAATTAGATAAACCGGTTTTGCTTGAGTTTATTGAACTGTTAAGATGTCTTCCACTTCCTTGCGAATTTTTTGCAAACTTTTCGCGGAAGAGGCTTCAAAACGCAAAACAATTACCGGCTGGGTATTGGAAGAACGCACAAGCGCCCATCCGTCCTTAAAAGGGATACGCACTCCATCAATATCAACAATGCCGGGCCTGTTCCGGAAATGTCTTTTTACTTTTTCGACAACTTCCGCTTTTTTGTTATCGGCGCAATCAATTCTGATTTCCGGAGTAGAATAAGTTTGCGGAATATCGGAAAGCAGATTGCTGATTTTTTCCCCTGTTTTGGAGAGAATTTCCAATAACCTGACCGCCGCATAAATAGCGTCGTCATATCCGAAATAACGATCGGCAAAAAAGAAATGCCCGCTCATTTCTCCACCTAAAACAGCCTTCTCTTCTTTCATTTTAGCCTTAATCAACGAGTGTCCTGCTTTCCACATAATCGCCCGGCCGGAATGTTTTTTAATATCATCGAATAAAACCTGAGAGCACTTAACTTCGCCGATGATAGTAGCATAGGGTTTTTCCTTGAGAATATAGCGGGAAAAAAGAAGCAGCAATTTATCTCCCCAGATAATTTCACCCTTGTCGCTGATGACGCCGAGACGATCGGCATCACCATCAAAGGCTATTCCCTAAATCCGCCTTTTCTTTATCCAACTAATTTAATCAGTTGCGGCTAAATTTTCTTCCACAGTGGGATCAGGAAAATGGTTAGGAAAATGGCCGTCAGGTTCGCAATTAATGGGAATAACTTCACAGCCAAAACGTTCTAAAAGAGGAAGGGCGAAATGACCTCCCACACCGTTGCCGGCATCAACGACGACTTTGATTTTTCTAGCGATTTTGATATTGTCAAAAAGGTAATTTTCATAAGCAGCAGAAATATCTTGAAGCGCTGAAGACGAAATGCCTGTAGAATATTGTCCACTTTCCATGATTTTTCTTAATTCCTGAATTTGATTTCCGTAAATAGTGTCAGGGCCGATGCAAATCTTGAAACCATTAAATTCGGGTGGATTATGGCTGCCCGTGACCATTACCCCTCCGCCGATGTTGAGATGGCGGATAGAGAAGTAAAGCATGGGAGTAGCGCAAAGACCGATATCAATTGTATCAATACCGGAGTGATTAAGGCCTTGAATTAAAAAATTGTGCATAAGCTTCAGAGCTCAAACGGCAATCTCGCCCGACAGTCATGTTCTTTATTTTATGGCGGACGGCATAAGTGCCGATAGCCCGTCCAAGGTTGAAAACGAATTCTTCGTTTAAATCTTTGTCAACTACACCTCTTACATCATATTCACGAAATACATTAGGATTCATCAAATATAAATCTTTCTAAGATAAGTTATATTATAAATTTAAGCATTAAATCGTAAACGCCGCTGTCAGATATTCTTTTTATATCGAATCCGCCTTTTTCGAAAACATGAAGCATAGGCTTATTATCGACAAGAACTTCCGCAGTGAAACCAAGTAATCCCTGTCTTTTGGCAAGATAAGTGAGATATTTTAACAATTCAAAGCCGATACCGGAATTTTGCTGATCGTCACGAACGGCAAATGCAACTTCGGCTGTATGAGTGGTTTCGTCTATTCCATATTGGCCAACAGCGGCAATGAGCTGGTTGTTTTGATCTCCGATGATAACTACCAGAACAACTTCTTTTGTGTAATCAATAACTACAAAATCCTGTAGTCTTTCATGCGGCATGTCTTTGCGAGATGAGAGGAATCGTCTGTTCGATGCTCGTGTCGGAAAGGGAATAGAAGAAATCTTTTAAAAGAGTTTCATCGCTGATTTTAACCGGTCTGATAAAAATCTGTGCGTCCCGTCTTGGTTGTAATGTATGTTTCCAAATCTTCGGGATATTCGCCGCGTTTTCCGGGAATAAAGGCCTGGTCTTTAAAAATCAAGCCGCGTTTTTTGGCTTCTTCAATCAGCCATGGCCGGAATTTGGGATGAGCTATAGAAATTAATTCCATGGCTCGTTCCCTGATGTTTTTCCCATGCAGGTAGGCAATGCCGTATTCCGTTACTACATAGCGGACATCAGCGCGATTGAGAGTTACTCCGGCCTGTTCCTTCAAAGCCGGAACAATGCGGGAAATAGTATCGTTATGAGAAGTAGATTTATAGCGCCAGTATGGTCTTGCCATTTTTGGAAAATAATGCTCCTCTCATGAAATCCTGATGTCCGCCGATGCCGCTGTAAAAAACGCCGCCGATTGATTCCGAAGTCGCCTGCCCGGTTAAGTCTATTTCCAAAGCGCTGTTAATGGCGACCATGTTTTCTATTCGGGCAATAATTAACGGATTATTCGTGTAGTCAAGTGTCCGAAATGATATGGAAGGATTGTTATTGAGAAAATCATAAGTGGATTTGTTTCCCATACTGAAAGAGGCAACAGTTTTTCCGTGGTCAATGGTTTTTCTGGAATTATCGATAACACCGGCTTTAATTAAATCCACCAGACCATCGCTTAAAAGTTCGGTATGAACGCCCAGATTTTTTTTGTTGAATAAATTAGCCATTACGGCATTGGGCAGGCTGCCCCATCCGACCTGAATGGTATCGCCATCCTGCACCAAGCGAGCTACATTTTTCCCGATGGTTTTAATAGCTTCACTTGTTTTTGCGCTTGTTACTTCCAAAAGCGGTTCGTCGTAAGGAATAATAAAATCAACATCTTTAATGTGGATGAAACCATCGCCGTGAATTCGGGGCATATTGGGATTTATCTGGGCAATAACAATTGTTGCCTTTTCCGTCGCGGCTTTTACTATGTCCACACTGACCCCAAGGCTCAAGTAATCATGATCATCCGGCATTGAGAAGTTTGTATCAGAGCTACATCAATGTGGATAACCCCGCTGGATAACAGTGAGGGAACCTGTGAAAGGGAAATAGGCGTATAATCAGCCATTCCCTTATTAATGGAATCCCGTGTACTATTGCCGATGAAAAAAGAATTATGGCGAAAATTTGCTTTATATTTGGCGTCGGTATAAGGAGCAAGGCCTAATGAATAAACATGGATAATTTCCGCGTCAAAAAAAGCTTTGGGGTGAGATTCGACATAACGTATCATTGCCTGGACAAGATATTGAGGTTCGCCGCAACCGGAGGCAACAAAAATATGATCACCGCGGCGAATATGATTAAAAATTTCATCTTCCGAAACGAATTTTTCCGGATATGCTTTCTTGACAGCCAGCAAGATATTTTTGAGGGTCTTCTAATTTCATAAAATCATCTCAACTGTCTAATTAAATTATAATGTGCGCAATCCATGCATACCTTAATTGTTTACAGTGCAATTGACAATTAGTATTTCGGCTAAAAATAAAATTATGTCCACACTTAAGAGATTCTTTGCGGCAGGTTTGCCGACGAGAATCAATATGTTTAATTTAATAATAGATATAATAGGTTAAAATGATGCGTTCTGTCAAATAAAGATAATGCGAAAAATAATGGTAAGTTGGCGGTAAATAAAACTAACGAGAATTAGTGTTTAAGAAGCTCAAATCACCCGTATTTAAGCGAAAATTAATTGATTAAATTCAATAGATCGCCGGCTTGGGATAAAACTAGGTCAGCTCCGGCGCTTAGAAAATCAGACTTTTGAAAGTTTCCGGTGAGTACACCTGCGGTCAGGGTTCCAGCTTTACGTCCAGTTTCTATATCTAAAGGATGATCACCTATCATCAATGTATTCTCGGCCTTGCTGTTTAACATTTGCAGGGCTTTATTCAAATGTTCGGGATGAGGTTTTACTTTTTTTACTGCATCGCGACAGACAACTACCTCGCAATAAGATAAAATATCGGGGAATACAGTTTTTATGGCCTTCTCGCAATTTCTGGTTATCACTCCGGTAGAAATTCCGGATAATTTAAGACGGGTGAACAATTCTTTTGTTTGGGGGAATAATTCGCCATTGGTGGCTGCTTCTATTTCCATAGTCTCAATAATCTTGGTTGCTTTATAGATAAACGCTTTAGCTTTTTGGGGAGAACTATTACTTAACATCGTTTTGGATGTATTAATCATTTCTAAAACAAAATCCGTTTGCAGATAATTTCGTTCGATGCCGTAAGAAGAAATAAGTTTCAAAACAGCATCACGCATCTGTTTAAAATCAATATTTAATTTTGCCAATGTTCCATCAAAGTCGAAGATTATAGTTTTTATGGAAATACCTTTAATTTTTAATGTAGCCATAAAGATCAGCGATTTCCTGAAATATAACTGTTGGTCAAAACTTTTTTGATTGTTCTGGAAGGAGAAGAAAGCGGCAAACTATCATCGGAAATGATGCGTAAGAAATTGGTAATAATATTAAAAGTGGCGCCCCAAAGAATATCAACGTTTCCCCTGTCATCAGGAATGACCAGGCAGGGAAATTTATTGTTCTGACTGGAAGCGTTATCTCCCAAAGGCGTTTCGATTTCCAGTGAAGCATAATTAGAGCTTTGAAAGAAAAAGCTAAGTGGAATTTCCAAAATTTTCTCCACTTCCGAGCTTAATCGATATTTAAAAGGCTTAGGAGTAAGGCATACCAGAGGATAAATTGTTATGGCAAATGAAGTTAAAGAATAGCAGGGCAGGGCGCCTAAAAATGAGATATTAAATGGAATTAAACCAATTTCTTCCCACGCTTCTCTTAGAGCGTTAGTTAAAAAAAGACGAATTAAAGAAATTGTTTCTTTGTCCTTATACGCCGCGTAGTTTAAAGTTTTTTCCCGCATGGCAGGAATTATTCCTATTTTCAAAAAAAAGCTTAGAATTTTATCTACGCTCGGATGCAAAATGCCACCCGGACAACTGATGTCGCCGGCTTGTGTAACTTTTTCCGAACGTTTAATTAGTTGAAAAACATATTCGGGCTTTTCCTGATTTGATTTGTAATTAAGTAAAAGAACGACCCCGGCTTCAAGATGATGCGAGTTTGTTTTATTAGTATTTTCAATTAAGATATGCTTTTCTTTATAATCAATAGGTGCTTTCGCTAATTTAGCGGCCACAAAAGAGGGGAATATATCTTTTTGGTGGAAAAGAGATAAATCCATATATGTATCCTATTAATTTATAATCTCGGCAATTCTTTTGTGATGCCAACAATCTAGAGGAAATAAATCGATAAAACCGCAATGACCGCCGAATTTTTGCCTGGATATTTGGAAGAATTTATTTTCCTGTAAATTGTAATAGTCTTCTTGGGGAATCACCGGATCATCTTCCGCAATAAATATTTTAACAGGTAAAGTAAAGTTTTGAAAGAAATCATTTTTCAAGGTGTATAAATTAAAATAGTCCCGGTATGATGGAAACTCTGGAAAGTAAGGCATAATAGCTTCCGTCAATTCCATACAGGTTTTTGCCTTTAACATTTTGCTGAAATCATACTTTTGCGGAAAAAGCTGCTGCTTCTTGATTAACGAACGTTTCCATTTCTTCAGAAAATATTTGCGATAAAAGAAATAACCATTATCAATGGCCAGTGTTGTTTTATAAGGGTCAAGTGGCGGGCTTATGGCAAAGACACTTTTTAAATTTTGTATAGGGATTCGGGAATTCTTCATGGCGATGCGCAAAGCAAAATTACCGCCCATAGAAAAACCGATTATATAAACAGGCAAATCCTTTTCCAGTTGCGCCAGTTGGTTTACTGCATCAAATGTTTCATCTAAAAGTGCTCCATGGAAAAGCCCTTCGTTTAGATGATGTGAATCACCATGATCTCTTAAATTCAAGCGGCAAATGGAGAAACCCAGATTATAAAAAAATGCTCCTGACGCAAGTATGTAAGCAGATGAAGAAGAACCTTCCCAACCATGCAATAAAATAATCAAACCTTTGCCGGTTTTTTGACTGGAATAAAAAGAAAGCAACTTTGATCCGGTAGAAGTGGTGACAATTATCTCTTGAGAATTGTCCAGCATGTAATTTTTACGGGGAATTCGCAGTTGTGAACTGGCCAGAATAGATTGTATGTGCGGATTCCTGACCAGAAAATAAGGTTTAAAATCAATGTTGTCGTATTTTGATAATTTTTCGATCATATTCCGAATAACGAAAAAGGGTTTGAGTATATTCCCAAACCCTAATTTTTGGTGGCGGTGCAGGGAATTGAACCCCGGACACTACGGATATGAGCCGTATGCTCTAACCAGCTGAGCTACACCGCCTTCAGTGCTCATCACAATTCATTCATTGTGTGAGTGGAAAATAAATTTGTGCGACGCTATATCTAAGCGCACAAGTTTTGTCAATAACTTATTGAGCGGTATCCAACTCATAAACAACAATTACACTTTTATCCCGGAGCGAAGCGCCGACAGATAAAACCAAGGCCAGTACAATTTCCGGTTTGCCGTCGTTATCTATATCTTTAAAACAATAATCCGCGACATAACCGTTGATCTTTTTTGTCCGCCAATTTTCCGCCATTCCCAAACCATCCCATTCCAGATTATATATTTCGCTGGAAGTGAAAAGCTTTAAATGTTTAAACACTCGGCCGACGGAAGACAAATTTTTAACGATAATGATTTCTTTTTTGCCGTCTTTGTTCGTATCAAAAGTCAGAATGCGCAAATTGACAAAAGCGCTTTTTTCGTTTTCATCAGGTTTCGTTTTATCGATATTTTCGAAATAGTTATTGCTTCCGCCATATTCATCATCGCTTCTCCAGATAAGCTCGTCATTGGAAAAACCGAAAGTAAAAATCCGGGTTAAATTTTTATTTGTTTTTTCAAATATACATAGATAATCCAATTCATCCAGAGCAATAATTTTTTCCCCGCCACCCGTGCCTAAATTATCAATGGTCAGACCATAGATAGATAAGCCCAGAGGTATTTTCATTTTTTGATCGGGAACGTATTTGCCATCTCTCCAGACAATTTCGTAAATTTGTGTGTCGAAAGGTTTGTCAAAACCATAACCCTGTCCTAATAATAAAGGAATGCCAGAAGGAGTATCAATTACGCGTAAAAACCAACGAATACCCGATTCAATCTTGACATACTTACCGTCTTTGAATTCCAGGACAAAGGAATTAAGCGTAGTGTCGTTAAGCGATGTCACGATTATTTCCTTTACACCGTTTCTGTTGATATCCGCCACATCTACCGCGATATAATTATCGTAAGCTTTTCCGGCTATTTTCTCCAATAATTTCAACTCATTGGCTGTTTTTTGGTATATGTAAACATTATGACTGTCGATAACCACTACTTCATTTAAACCGTCATTATTTACATCTCCTATATCCATACCTTTAAATTCAGTAGGTAATTTTTGGCTCATCCAGAATCCCCTGCGATTAATGGGTTCAGGAGCGTTAATAAATTCAGCATTGATTGCAGAAGTCAGAGTGCCTCTCTTTGCCCGTCTTCATGCCCGCAATTATTTGCGATTCACGCGAAGACCCCGGAGGGGATGGGGGCGCATTAGGGCTTGCAGTGGGAGCGGAAGCGGCGGAACCTGTACCCTGTGTCGTTGCCGGCGCCGTAATTCCCAGAATATGCTGGACAATTCTTTGAGAAAAATCATTGATTTTAGGAATTACTTCATCAAGGCTTTGTGATTGAGCGAAAATGCCGATGTCCGATTTGTTGGCGGCTATATCCACCAGTTTTCCATCAATACTGATACTTTTGCCGATTTTGGTAATGCTTCCCCAAACTACATAATCAGACTTTAATTTTTTACCGAGGTTATATACATCACCTAAAGTCAATTCCTTGGATTTGGTTTTCTTTAGTTCTTCGGAAACAATATTTTTACCGGTGACCTCAATTTTATTGGGCACGGAAATACGCGTGGAGAGCATATCCCCGATTCCTTGTTTTAAATAATCGATATTTTCCGCGCTATGTACGGAAAAAGGCAAAACAGTTACCGTGTACTTATCTTTTGCCCAAGGCGAGCCTGTAGCCAGCAAAATGATTGTCAAACAAAATATTAATTGTAAATATTTTCTCATATTTATCTCCCTTTTTGGAATGCTAACGTTTGAATCCGCCGAACTTCTAACATTTTAAATATGATAATACAAGAATGATTTAGGAAGTTCAATTTCAATTTGTTACTCGTTCTTTATAAAAATGGTAAGCAATGATTGAGCTTTCGAAAAGTTGAAGGTTAGTCGATAAGCGATATCTTCCTGTCTTTATTAAATTAGGATAAGGGAGCTTTTATAAACTTTCAGCTTTGATTCTATTTTAGCAAAAAACGTCGGCGTAAAAAAAGTAACTTCTTTTTAGAATCATTTGTATATGTTTTATTTAAGTTTTCAATGGTATGACATAAAAAAGCACAGCAAAAAAATGGCACACGCTGCCGGTAAGTACAAATGAATGCCAGATGGCATGATTAAAGGGAAGTCTATTCCAGGCATAAAAGATAGTGCCCCCTGTATAAGCTAGTCCGCCGGAAACAAGCCAGACAATAGCGCCTCCGGGGAGTGTCTGAAAAATAGGCTTGATGGCAAAAACAACCAGCCAGCCCATTAGAATATAAGCAAGCGTGGAAAAAATTTTAAACCGATGAATAAAAAAAACTTTAAATAAAATTCCTAAAATGGTTAGAGACCAAACGATAGCAAAAAGAGTCCAGCCCAAAACCCCGCGAACCGTGACCAGCATAAAAGGAGTATAAGTTCCCGCAATTAAAGCGTAAATACAAGAATGGTCGATAATCCTAAAGACGTGTTTAATTTTTGGTTTTCGGAAGCTATGATAGAGTGTTGAAGCCGTGTAGAGTAAAACCAGCGTAATACCAAAAATTGTACAACTGACAATATGGCTGGTCTTACCGTACAAGCTGGAAAAAACGATTAAAAGAACAAGTCCGGCCAGGCTGATTAGAATCCCGGTCCCGTGAATAATACTATTAAAAATTTCTTCTATCAGACTGTATTTTCCAGTTTCCGCTATAGTTTCGGACATGCAGTTACCCATCTTCCAATTTGATTATATTTAAATATGTTTTCGTGTATAATTTGTCAATCTTTAATTGACCGGCCGGATTATTAATAGGTCTTGACGTATTGTTTAAAATCGTAATAATATCAATCTATAAAAAAATGGAGAGAAGAAAGTTAAACAATGTGTGATAACTATAAATATTCTTGAGGAGGCGTAAGTGATATCCAGATATTCCCGAGAAAAAATGACAAAAATTTGGAGTACGGAAAATAAATATCAGAAATGGCTTGATGTGGAAATTATGGCGTGCGAAGCGATGGCCAAACTGGGCAAAATTCCGGAAAATTCGCTGAAAAATATCAAAGAAAAAGTTGCTATTAACGTCAAACGTATTGATGAAATTGAAAAAACAACAAAGCACGATGTAATAGCTTTTTTGACCTCTTTAACGGAAAAAGTAGGTGAAGACGGTCGTTTCATTCACATGGGTCTTACTTCTTCCGATATTTTGGATACATCGCTCGCCGTTCTTGTTAAAAGAATCGGCGGAAATTTTGCTGGAAGATATTGATCAACTTTTAGTTGTCTTAAAAAAGAAAGCTTTTGAACATAAAAATACCTTGATGATCGGCCGGTCGCACGGCATTCACGCCGAGCCGATTACTTTCGGTTTGAAGATGGCCTTGTGGTATCAGGAAATGCAGCGAAATCATCGGCGTCTGGTCAAGCCAAAGAATCCGTAAGCTACGGGAAAATATCGGGAGCGGTAGGCACTTTTTCTTTTGTGGAGCCGTTTGTGGAAGAATATGTTTGCCGCAAACTTGGTTTGAAACCGGCACCGGTATCATCGCAAATTGTTCAGCGTGATCGACACGCCGAATTTTTTACCACTCTGGCGATAATTGCCTCTTCAGTGGATAAATTTGCGCAGGAGATAAGGTTGCTTCAAAGGACGGAGGTTCGAGAGGCGGAAGAATATTTTTCCGCGGGGCAAAAGGGTTCATCGGCTATGCCGCATAAACGCAATCCCGTCCTTTCGGAAAATCTTTCCGGTTTAGCGAGGCTGGTCCGATCCTATGCGGTGGCCGCGCTGGAAAATGTTGCTCTCTGGCATGAAAGGGATATCAGTCATTCTTCCGTAGAAAGAGTTATCGGACCGGATGCCACAATTGTTCTGGATTTTATGCTGGGAAGATTTACCGGGATGATGGATAAGCTTATCGTCTATCCCGAAAGAATGCTTTCCAATTTAAATATGACCCATGGAGTGATTTTCTCGCAAATGGTGCTGCTGGCGCTTATTGAAAAAGGAATAACCAGAGAAGACGCTTACGCAATTGTTCAGAAAAACGCGATGAAATCCTGGCATGAAGGTATAGAATTTCAAGAAATTGCTGGAAAAAGACGAAGCAGTAAAAAAATATCTCCAGGAAAAAGATTTGGCGGAAATTTTCAACGTAAATAATTTTTTAAAGAATCTGGATTTTATTTTTAACCGTGTATTTGGAAGCGATAAATAGAAAGCTGGGAAATTATTGCCGGTTTTTCAAGGTGAAATATTTAATAAGATCGGTCTTATATTCCGGAAATTTATCCTTTTGAAATAGTCGTGTCTTTCTTGAATTCTGTGGAGTGTATCGGGATAATCAATATTATAATGGAGACCGCGGCTTTCTTTTCTGGCGCAAGCGCTCTGAACGATTAGTTTGGCCACAGTGGTAATATTGCGTAATTCGATTAAATCCTTTGTGACTTTGAAATTCCAGTAATATTCGTTAATTTCTTTTTGAATGAGATCAATTCTGCGGTCGGCTCTTTCCAGTCTTTTGTCCGAACGGACAATGCCGACATAATTCCACATACACCGTCGTATTTCATCCCAGTTGTTGGTGACAACAACACTATCATCGCTTTCTGTTGTTCCGCTGGCATCCCAGGGAGCGATAGAATAATTACTGTGTTGTTCGGAAGCAAATAATTCCGCAATTTTTGTATAAACACGATGAGAATAAACAAGTGCTTCCAGTAAGGAATTGCTGGCCAGGCGGTTTGCGCCATGCAAGCCGGTGCAGGATACTTCACCGCAGGCAAAAAGATTATCAATGGATGTTTTCCCGTAATGATCAACGGCAACACCGCCGCAGATATAATGAGCGGCCGGAGCGATGGGAATCGGCTCAAGGGTTATATCAATGACCGATATTCCAGACATTTATCATAAATATTGGGAAAACGGTTAATTAAAAAATCACGATCGCGGTGAGTGATATCCAGAAGAACATATTCATCCCCTGATTTCTTTATTTCCGTGTCAATGGCTTTGGCGACAATATCACGCGGCGCGAGACTTTTCATGGGGTGATATTTTTCCATGAATGTCGAACCATTTTTTAATCTTGAGAATTGCCTCCTTCGCCGCGAACGGCTTCGCTGATGAGAAAAGCTTTGGCCTCCGGATGATAAAGGCAGGTCGGATGAAACTGGATGAATTCCATATTGGCGATTTGTGCTCCTGCACGATAAGCCATGGCAATGCCGTCGCCTGTGGCAATATCCGGATTGGTGGTAATCAGATAAACCTTGCCCGCTCCGCCGGTGGATAAAATCGTGTATTTGGCCCGGTAAGTATGAATTTCTCCGTTATTAATGTCAAGAACATAAGCTCCCAGGCAATTAATGGTGCGACCTGCGGCGTCTCTTTTGATGATGAGATCAATGCCGATATGATTTTCATAAATGTTGACATTTTTCAACTGCGGCGACTTTTTCATGCAGCGCCCGTTCGATTTCACGTCCGGTAAGGTCTTTGGCGTGCAGTACGCGTCGGCGGTTGTGGCCTCCTTCCTGACCTAAATCATAAGGATGAGGCGGCGCTTCCGATTTTGTGAAATTTACTCCCCATTCAATCAGTTCCTGAATCCGGGGAGGAGCTTCTCTAACGACAAAATCGACTACATCTTTGTTGCAAAGACCGGCGCCGCAGACCAGTGTATCGTTGATATGTTCTTCAAAACTGTCGGTTTTATCGGTAACAGCGGCGATTCCGCCCTGAGCGTAATTGGTATTGGATTCCGACTTTTCTTTTTTGGTGACGATAGCAACACTGCCCAGAGTTGAAGCTTTAATTGCCAGGCTCAAGCCCGCAATGCCGCTGCCTAAAATTAAAAAATCAGTTTTAAATTCCATTGATGTTTTCCGATAAATAATGGTTATCAAAAGTTTGTTTACAAATACGTCATTGCTTTTATATAAAGATTTTATCTTTTTAGCAAAGAAAATTATTGGAAGGAATAAATATTTGATAGTTTTGGGAATTGAATCATCGTGTGATGAAACAGCAGCGGCAGTAGTCGATAACAGGAAAATACTTTCCAATGTCATTGCTTCACAAATCAAAGATCACAGCAAATATGGCGGTGTTGTGCCGGAAATTGCTTCGCGCAAACATATTGAGGCAATAAATCCGGTTATTGCAACAGGCATTGGCTGATGCCCATGTCACACTTCAAGGAAATAGAAGGCATTGCTGTAACCCGCGGTCCAGGCTTAGTCGGATCGCTTTTAATTGGTTTATCCACCGCCAAGGCTCTTGCTTATGCCTTAGATATTCCTTTTGTTGGCGTCAATCATCTGGAAGGGCATATCGCGGCGGCATTTCTCTTACCGAAAGAGCCCCGTATTTTCCTTTTGTTGCCTTAGTTGTTTCCGGCGGTCATACCAGTATTTATCTGGTAAAAAATTATCATGATTTTCAATTGATTGGTCAGACGCGCGATGATGCTGCCGGAGAGGCCTTTGATAAAGCGGCCAAGCTTCTTAATCTGGGTTATCCGGGCGGAGTGGTAATTGATAAAATGGCTAAAAACGGCAATCCACAAGCAGTCTGCTTTTCCTCGCGCGATGAAGGATTCGCCTGATTTCAGCTTCAGCGGTTTGAAAACATCCTTCTTGACCATGCTGAAAAAACGCGGCCGTGATTTTAGCGCTGAAGAATTGCCGGATATTGTAGCGAGCTATCAGGAAGCGATAGTTGATGTGCTGGTAGAAAAAACAATTCGAGCAGCAGAAGAGAATAATATTAACAGAGATAGTTGTTTGCGGCGGAGTGGCGGCCAACAGCAGACTGCGTCAGAGGTTTGCCGAAGCCGCGGCAAAAAAGAATATCGAATTATTTATTCCGCCGGTTATTTTGTGCACGGATAATGCGGCAATGATTGCGGCAATCGGCGAGATTATGCTGAAAAACGGCCGTAGACGATTCGCTGGATTTGAACGCATATCCGCGCTGGCCGATTAGCTTAAAGCTTCCTCGAATACTTCTTGGTTCTAGGTCGAAAATATACTATGACGTATCACCAAAAGAAATAATCAATCAATATGAAATCAAGCCGCGCAAAAAATTAGGACAGTCGTTTCTTTTGGATGGCAATATTATTCAGGAAAATTGCCGCCGCAGCGAATATTTCCTCAGACGATATCGTCGTTGAAATTGGAGCCGGTATCGGTGTATTAACCGAAGATTTAGCGCAGATAGCCGGCAAAGTTATTGCTGTAGAAATAGATCCGAGACTTGGTGGAAGTATTAAAAGAAAAACTTGCCGCCTATAGTAATGTGGAAATTTATTGCGGCGATATATTAAAATTTGATTTCAAGGCGCTAGCAAAAAGATATAAATCCAAAATTAAAGTTATCGGTAATGTTCCTTACAATATATCCAGTCCTTTGATTTTTCATTTATTATCTTTCCGAGCGGTTATTGATTATTTTCTTCTAATGCTGCAAAAAGAAGTCGTTGCAGCGTTTGGTATCGCTACCCGGATAGTAAAAGCTATGGAGTGCCTTCGGTGATTTTGCAAATGTTTGCTTCTGTCGAAAAAATATTTGATGTTCCGGCGACTTGTTTTTATCCGCGTCCAAAAGTCGAATCCGCGGTTATCAGGGGTGTTTTTCGGGAAAAGCCTTTAGTGGAATTAGACTGATGAAGACTTTTTTACCCGACTGGTTAAAGCTGCCTTTGCCCAGCGCAGAAAAATGCTGATTAATAATTTGAAGAATTCAAAATTACTGGAGAATGTTGAAGAGGGAAAAATAAGAGATGTTCTGGCTTGCGCCGGTATTGACGGCAAACGAAGGGGGAAACACTTTCCGTTACAGAATTCGGCAAGTTAAGCAATTCGTTCTATCACTATATACATCATCAATGATTTAATCAAAAACCTGTTGACTAACTTTTGTTGAAATATTAAGCTTAAACACAAATAATATAAGTGGAATAAAATGAAAAATAAATACTTATATATTCAAACATTTGGCTGTCAAATGAATGTTCATGATTCCGAACAAATAGCGGCTTTGCTTGCCGGTATTGGATACAAGACAACCGATAATAAAAAATTAGCGGATTTAATCCTTCTCAATACCTGTTCGATCCGGGAAAAAGCGGCGCAAAAAGTTTTCAGTGAATTAGGAAGGCTGGTTAAATTAAAAGAACAAAATCCAGAGCTGATTATCGGTGTTGGCGGTTGTTTGGCGCAGCATTTAGGAGATAGGATTTTTAAAAAAGTGGCGCAGGTTGACCTGGTCTTCGGTACACATAACATTCATCGTCTGCCCGAATTTAGTCCAAGTCCTGCAAAAAGAAAGAAAAAAGATTACACAAATTGATTTTCAACAATTATTAAATTCGATTGGCGTGTTCGCTCCGCCTGAAAAAGGCGCGGTCAGCGCTTTTGTTACAATTATGCAAGGCTGTAATAATTTCTGTGCTTATTGTGTTGTTCCTTATTTGCGCGGACCGGAAATGAGCCGGACACCGGAAGATATCATTGAAGAAATAAAAAAACTGGCTGATTGCGGTATTAAAGAAGTTACTTTGCTGGGACAAAATGTTAATTCTTATGGCAAATACTTTAGATAATGGATTGAATTTCGCCGTCATTAATTAAAAGAATAGGCAAGATATCACGGCATTGAAGAATTCGGTTTACAACATCACATCCGCGTGATCTTTCCGAAGAATTGATTAATTGCTTTGCCGAAGAAGAAAAATTATGCGAACATATTCATCTTCCGGTGCAATCAGGTTCAAACCGGGTATTGGCATTAATGAATAGAGGATATACCGTTGAAGAATATCATAGAAAAAGTTGATCGTTTGCGTAAGATTTGTCCTCAGATAAGCATTACCTCGGACATCATTGTCGGCTTTCCGGGAGAAACAAAAAATGATTATCAAGAAACAATTGACATGATGGAAAAAATCAGGTTTGATTCCTTGTTTTCGTTTAAGTATTCTGAAAGAAAAGGGACTGCGGCGCAAAAGTTGACGGGAAAAATTGAAGAATGTGAAAAGTTAAGACGACTGAAGCAATTGCAAGTGCTGCAGGATAAACATACTCTGGAAAAAAACACAGCATTGGAAGGAAGCCGACAGGAATTATTGGTGGAAGGAAAAAGCAAAAATTCTGAAAATGATTTGATGGGACGAACCAGCTCCTGGAAAATTGTTAATTTTAAAGGTGAACCGGAATTGATGGGCAAACTGGTGAATGTAAAAATATCAAAAGCTTATTTGCATTCTTTAAGAGGAGAAATAATTGAGAATTAAGGAGGTTGGTAATGTTAATTGAAATGAAGGTTTCGGGATTAACCATTGATCCTATTACCAATACGCCCATCGTAATATTGAAAAGACATGCAGGAAAATAAAGCCATTCCGATCTGGATAGGTTTGTTTGAAGCCAGTGCTATTGCCACGGAACTGGAAAAAATTGTTTTTTCCCGACCGATGACCCATGATTTGTTTAATGAATGTTTGAAAGTCTTTAGATGTGACAGTAAATAGAATTGAGATTGTGGATATTCGCAACAATACTTTTTTTGCCAATATTTATTTAAGCAGGGAAGGGCAAAATTTTACAATTGATGCTCGTCCCAGTGATGCTATTGCGCTGGCTCTGCGCGCGCATGCGCCTATATTTGTCGATGAAATAGTCATTGAAAAATCGCGCAGTGTTGATTTTGGGATTAAAACTTAGTGATCTGGATAAATTAAAAGAAGATAAAATCAAAGAATTTCTGGAAAATCTTTCTGCAGAAGATTTTGGTAAGTATAAAATGTAGATATTATGGGAAACATTATTCAAGATTTTCAAATTTATCTGGAAGTGGAAAGAAATGTTTCGGAGCATACGCAAAAAGCTTATATTGCTGATGTTCAGGAATTTACCAGATTTCTTGAATGATAACAATTTTATAAAAAAACAGGATGAAATAATTGATGTCGAGCCGGAAATTATTCGGGCATATTTAAGCTACTTATATCGCCAAAAAGTGAAAAAAGTTACAGTTAATCGCAAAGTATCATCGCTGAGAGCTTTTTATAAATATTTATTGCGTAACGGTAAAGATTAAAAATAATCCGGCGAATATGATTCAAACACTGAAAACAGAAAAATACATGCCTACTTTTCTTGTCGGTTGATGAAATGTTTGAACTTGTTGAAACGCCCAAGGTGATAATTCAGTTTCTGGTTTGCGCAATCGGGCGATGCTGGAATTATTTTATTCTTCGCGGATTGCGCCTCAGTGAACTGGCCGGTCTGGATGTAATAGATATTGATTTTAATCAAGAGTTGGTTAAAGTGCGGGGAAAAGGCAAAAAAGAAAGAATTGTTCCCGTTGGCAGAACCGGCGCTGGAAGCTGTTAAGGAATATTTGGAGAAGACGGTGAATTAAGAAAAAATATCGATGCGGATATTTTTAAAAAACCTCTGTTTTTAAATGCGCAGGGCAAAAGAATAACGACAAGAAGCATTGCCCGAATAGTTGATGAAGCGACCGTCAAAAGCGGTATTGGACGCAAAATAAGTCCGCATGCCTTGAGGCACAGTTTTGCCACGCATCTTTTAAATGCCGGAGCTGATTTGCGTTCGATTCAGGAATTGCTGGGGCATGAGAGTCTTTCCACGACTCAAAAATATACGGCGGTAAATATTAACCGCATGATGGAAGTTTACGATAAAGCTCATCCGCGAGCAAAAAAATAAATGAGACTTGGCTTTTTTCAAGGCGAAGCCGCTGATAAAGAAGCCAAAGTCAAATTTATCCGCTGATGCAAGTTGAAGGATCGAACACGAGATTGATTTAAACCGAATTTTAGATTTGAGGAGAAAAAATGAATATAAGAGGTACCACAATATTGGCAGTTAAACGTAATGGCAAAATAACGTAGCCGGTGATGGTCAGGTTACGTTGGATACGACAATATTGAAACACGGTGCACGCAAAGTGCGCCGGCTTTACAATAATGAAGTTATTGTAGGTTTTGCCGGAGCTACGGCAGACGCGTTTACTTTGTTTGATCGTTTTGATCAAAAACTGGAGCAATACAACGGCAATTTATTGAGAGCGGCAGTGGAATTGACAAAAGATTGGCGCACCGACCGTGTTTTAAGGCATTTGGAAGCGTTGATGATTGCCGTAAGTAAAGATAATTCTCTGATAATTTCCGGAAATGGCGATGTGATTGAATCCGATGATGATGTTATGGCCATCGGCTCCGGCGGACCTTATGCTCAGGCGCGGCCCGCGCTCTGGTGCGTCATTCCAATTTGTCTGCAACAGAAATTGCGAAAGAAGCAATGAAAATAGCGGCGGAAATTTGTATTTATACTAATGATCATATAACAATTGAAGAAATAGATGTTGATGCTGAAACAAAAGAGAAAAAAAATAGTAAAGATAAGGGGTAAAAGTAAAATATGTCTAATAATGGGTTAAAACCCCGCGAAATAGTGGAAAAACTTAGATCGGCATATTATCGGTCAGGGTGATGCCAAAAGGGCCGTGGCCATTGCGCTGCGCAACAGATGGCGCAGGCAAAATGTATCGGCGGAATTGGCTGATGAAATTTCGCCGAAAAATATTATCATGATCGGTCCTACCGGTGTCGGTAAAACAGAAATTGCCCGTAGGCTGGCCAAACTGGATAATTCTCCTTTTTTAAAAGTGGAAGCATCCAAATTTACCGAAGTTGGTTATGTGGGACGCGATGTTGAATCGATGATCCGCGATTTGGTTGAGCTTTCCGTAAACATGATCAAATCGGAAGAGCAGGAAAATGTTCGCGCTAAAGCCGCAGAAATTGCCGAGGAAAAATTGCTCGATCTGTTGCTTCCGCCGAGGCCTGCGGAAAAAAAAGTAAGCGATATGCTGACTAATCCTGATCAGGAACAGATAAATGTTCAAATTGCCGATGAACAGACACAGAAGTTCGATGCCACGCGGGAAAAATTAAGACACTTGCTCAAAGATGGCAAACTGGATGATCGAATAGTGGAACTGGAAGTTACCGAAGCAAGAAGCGGTCCGATGATTGAAATATTTTCCGCTGCAGGCATGGAAGACATGGGGCTTAATATCAGGGATATGCTAGGAAATGTATTCCCGCAAAAAAAGAAAAGAAGAACTGTAAAAGTGCCGGAAGCTCTGGAAATTCTGGCGGAAGAAGAAGCGCAGAAATTGATTGATATGGACAAAGTGACTAAAACAGCCATAGAAAAGGTTGAGCAGTCGGGGATAATATTTCTGGATGAAATTGATAAGATTGTAGGCAGTGATTCGCCGCATGGTCCGGATGTATCGCGAGAAGGTGTGCAAAGAGATTTGCTGCCCATTGTGGAAGGTTCCAATGTCAATACCCGTTATGGAATGGTCAAAACAGATCATATTCTTTTTATTGCCGCGGGAGCGTTCAGCGCTTCCAAACCTTCCGATTTGATTCCGGAGCTGCAGGGACGTTTTCCGATTCGCGTGGAGCTTGATTCGCTGGGCAAAGAGGAATTTATCCGAATTCTGACCGAACCGAATAATGCTTTGGTGAAACAATATACGGAAATGATGGCTACGGAAGGAATAAAATTATTTTTTACAGAAGAAGCTATAGCCTCTATTGCAGAAATTGCGACGCTGGTTAACGAAAGAACAGAAAATATTGGCGCTAGAAGGCTTTATACGATAATGGAAAAATTGTTGGATGATATTTCTTTTGAAGCACCGGATATGAAAGAAAAAGAAATAAAAATTGATGCCAAAAATGTGGAAGAAAAGTTGAATGATATAATAGAAGATGAAGATTTGAGCAGGTACATTTTATAAGCGGAGTTTATGATGGAATAATATTTTAAATTCAATGGAAAGGGCGGATATTCTTTTGGAAGCTCTGCCTTACATCAGACGATTTTATAATAAGACAATTGTCATTAAATACGGCGGCCATGCCATGGTTGATGATGAGTTAAAGGATAAATTTGCCCAGGACGTTGTTATGATGAAATATATCGGCATTAATCCTGTTGTCGTCCATGGCGGCGGTCCGCAAATAGGGAATTTTTTAAAAAACTCGGCAAAGAATCCAAATTTGTTCAGGGAATGCGGGTTACCGATAAAGAAACCATGGATATCGTGGAAATGGTTCTGGTCGGAAAGGTCAACAAAGAAATTGTCGGTTTGATTAACAGGCATGGCGGCAATGCTGTGGGTCTAAGCGGTAAAGACGGCAATTTGATTAGTGCGGAAAAATATCTATTTAAGTGAGGAAAAAGCCAAACATACGCCGCCGGAAATTATTGATATCGGTCTGGTCGGCAAAGTAAAGACAATCAATTCGCAATTGATTCTATCTCTTGACGCAAAACAATTTTATTCCGGTTATTGCACCCACGGGAATAGGTGATGCAGGAGAGACCTATAATATAAATGCCGATATTGTTGCCGGTGAAGTCGCGGCAGCCCTGCAAGCGGAAAAGCTTTTACTTTTAACTGATGTGCAGGGTGTAATGGACAAAGACAAAAAACTGATTAATACAATGAACGGTAAAAAAGCATTAAAGTTAATTGACGATGGTATTGTTGAAGGTGGGATGTTTCCCAAAGTCAAATGCTGTCTGAAAGCGCTTAAAGGCAGGGGTGAAAAAAGCGCATATTATTGATGGCCGGTTGAAACATGCCATTTTGCTGGAAATATTTACCGATAAAGGAATAGGAACGGAAATAGTTTTATAATTAAAAAACAAGAAGAGATTGGTTAAGGAATGAAAGAAAAAGAAATAATGGTTTTGGCCGATAAAAATATAATGAATACTTACAAACGCTTTCCCATAGTCATTGTAAAAGGTTTAGGTGCAAAAGGTATGGGATGTAAACGGCAAAGAATATCTTGATTTTGTTGCCGGGATTGCCGTTTGCAATCTGGGTCATTCTCATCCCCAGGTGATTGCCGCTGTAAAAAAACAGTTAGAAAAATTGACGCATGTTTCCAATTTGTATTATACCGAACCACAGGCGCAATTGGCAAATCTGCTGGTTGATAATTCTTTTGCGGATAAAGTTTTTTTCTGCAACAGCGGAGCGGAAGCAAACGAAGCGGCCATAAAACTGGCACGGAAATACGCCCATGAAAATTTGGGAGGCGGATAAATTTGAACTAATCACCATGAAAGATTCTTTTCATGGCCGGACCATGGCTACAATTACGGCCACCGGACAGGAAAAATTTCAGTTTGGATTTACACCGCTGCTGGAAGGTTTTACTTATGTGCCTTTTAATGATTTACAGGCGTTGGAAGCGGCTATTTCCGACAAAACCTGCGGTATAATGGTGGAGCCGATTCAGGGTGAAGGCGGAGTCAATATTCCTGATGACAATTATTTGGTCCAGTGTGCGGGAAATTTGCGACCGGCATGGAATTTTGTTAATCGTTGATGAAGTTCAAACCGGTATCGGCCGGACGGGAAAACTATTTGCGTATGAACATTCGGGAATAAAACCGGATATAATGACTTTGGCCAAAGCTTTGGGCAACGGTTTCCCGGTAGGTGCGATGCTGGCGACGGATAAAATTGCTAAAGCTTTTATTCCCGGCAATCATGCTTCTACTTTTGGCGGTAATCCTTTGGCTATGGCTGCGGCCAAGGCCACGTTAAAAACTATTCTGCAAGAAGGTATATTAGAAAACTGCCGAAAAGATGGGCGATTATTTTTTATCTCAATTAAAGAAGTTGCAGCAAAAGCATAAGATTATTAATGAAGTCAGGGGAAAGGGCTTGATGCTTGCGGCTGTCCTTAGCATTGAAGCCGGCGATATCGTGAATAAATGCCTGCAAAAAGGATTGCTCATCAATAGCACCGGCGGCAAGACACTGCGATTTGTGCCACCACTTATTATTACATACCAAGATGTTGATCAAGCAATCAACATACTTGATGAAGTGATGGAGGGTAAATGAAAAAGGATTTGTTAAACATTTACGACCTGGAACCGGCTGACTTTGAAAAAATTTGGAAAAAATCCAAGAAACTGAAAAAGGATTTAAAAGAAGGGAAGCCGCATGCGTCGTTAAAAGGAAAAACTTTGGGGATGATTTTTGATAAATCTTCCACCCGGACAAGAATTTCCTTTGAAGTCGGCATGTATCAACTAGGCGGTATTGCCTTATTTTTAAATTCCCGCGATACGCAAATAAGCCGCGGTGAAATTATTGTCGATAGCGCGCGGATGATGTCCCGCTATTTAAATGGAATCATGATCAGAACTTTTTCCCAGGAGAACGTCGAAGAATTTGCCCATCATGCGACCATTCCTGTAATTAATGGCTTGACCGATCTTTTACATCCCTGTCAGATTCTGAGTGATTTATTTACGATTAAAGAAAAGAAGGGTTCATACGAGGGGGTGAAAGTTGCTTATATTGGCGACGGCAATAATGTTGCTAACTACCTGGATTGAAGCTGCGGCGAAATTGCCGTTTGAATTGGCTCTGGCCTGTCCCGAAGGTTATGAACCGGATACAAACATTATGGCGAAAGGGCTGAAAGAATCAAAAGAAGGTATTACGCTTTATCGTGATCCGTTGGAAGCCGCAAAGGATGCAGATGTCTTGTACACCGATGTCTGGGCGAGCATGGGACAGGAGTCCGAAAATGAGGAAAGGAAAAAAATATTTAAAAATTACCAAATAAACAAAAGTATTGTAAAAGAAGCGAAAAAAGATGTTATAGTAATGCATTGTTTGCCGGCTCATCGGGGAGAAGAAATTTCCGCCGATGTCATTGACGGGCCGCATTCGGTTGTTATTGATGAAGCGGAAAACCGTCTGCATGTGCAAAAGGCGATTTTGGAGATATTGCTATAGGAGGAAAGATATTTGTCGGGAGAAATTAAAAAAGTTATTTTGGCTTATTCAGGCGGGCTGGATACATCGGTTATTGTGCGCTGGCTAATCGAAACTTACAAATGCGAAGTGGTTTGTTTTGCCGCCGATCTGGGACAAAAAGAGGAATTATCAGGACTGAAAGAAAAAGCCATTAATACCGGTGCCAGTAAAATATACATTGAGGATTTGCAGGAAGAATTTGCCAGAGACTTTGTCTTTCCGGCACTGCGCGCCAATGCCGATTTACGAAGGAACATATCTTCTGGGCACGTCGCTGGCCAGGCCTTTGATAGCAAAAAAACAAATTGAAATAGCAAAGCTTGAAGGAGCGGATGCAGTTTCCCACGGGGCAACAGGCAAAGGTAATGATCAGGTCAGGTTCGAACTTACTTATATTGCTTTGAATCCCGCAATTAAAATTATTGCCGCCTGGAGAGATGACAACTGGAAATTCAATTCCCGGGAATCCATGATCGATTATGCTGAAAAAATATAAGATTCCCATTCCGCTGACTAAAGCTAAACCTTACAGTTCTGATCGCAACCTTTTGCATATTTCGCATGAAGGAGGAATTCTGGAAGATACCTGGGCGGAAGCCCCGGAAGATATTTTTGTGCTGACTAAATCTCCGGAGGCCGCGCCGGATAAACCGACCTATGTGGAAATTGATTTTGAAAAAGGAAATCCGTAGCCGTCGACGGCAAAAAAATGTCTCCGGCAAAACTCATGGATCATATGAATATAATTGCCGGCGGGAATGGCATCGGCCGGGTGGACATGGTGGAAAACCGCTTTGTCGGAATGAAATCAAGGGGAGTCTATGAAACTCCCGGAGGGACAGTGCTGTGGGCTGCGCATCGAGCGGTGGAATCCATTACGATGGATCGGGAAGTGATGATTATGCGGGATTCGCTGATACCTAAATATGCCCAGCTAGTTTATAACGGTTTCTGGTATTCACCGGAAATGAAATCACTACAAACTTATATTGATGCGACACAGGAAAATGTTACCGGTACGGCGAGGATGAAACTGTACAAAGGAAACTGTATTGTCGTCGGGCGCAAATCGCCTCATTCGCTTTACAGCGAAGCCTTTGCTACTTTTGAAAAAGATCAGGTTTACAACCAGAAGGATGCGACTGGATTCATCAGGCTCAATGGATTGCGTCTGAGAATTCTGAATATTGTTAAAAAATAAACGCTAACAATGCGGAGATGAATTCATGGCTGGACAGGAAAAAACCATGGAGTGGAAGGTTTCAAAAAGCCACGGCGAAAAATGTGGAGAAATTCACTTCTTCCCTTCATTACGACCAGAGACTCTATCTTTATGATATTGAAGGTTCTATTGCCCATGCGACAATGCTGGCCGATCAGGGAATAATATCCCGTACAGAAGCAAGGCGAAATTGTATCGGCGCTCAAAGATATTTTAAAGGACATAGAAAAAGGTAAATTGACTTTTAGCCCGTCTGATGAAGATATTCACATGGCCATAGAAAAAGAATTGATCAAGCGTATTGGTGAAACTGGGGGAAAACTTCATGCTGGGCGCAGCCGCAATGATCAAATCGTCTTTGGATGTCCGGCTATTTTTGCGGGAGGAAATTGATGCAATTCTTCATCTGCTTAGTGAGTTGCAACTGCAATTGGTAAAACTGGCCAAAAATGAAATCAAAACGATTATGCCCGGCTATACGCATATGCAAAAGGCACAGCCGGTTTTGCTTTCCCACTATTTTCTGGCGTTTGGGGAAATGTTTGCGCGTGATGTAGAAAGACTGCAGGAATGTAAAAACAGAGTCAACGTATTACCTTTAGGCGCCGCGGCTCTTGCCGGTACAAGTTCTGCCGATTGACCGCAGCCGAACGGCAAAAATATTAAATTTTCCGGCAGTAAGCAAAAACAGTATGGATACGGTTGCGGACGGGACTTTATCGCGGAATTTATTTTTTCGGCATCGCTAACGATGATGCATTTGAGCCGTTTTTGCGAGGATTTAATTTTATGGTCTTCCGATGAATTCGGTTTTGTCGAAATATCCGATGCCTATACGACCGGCAGCAGCATTATGCCGCAGAAGAAAAATCCGGATATTGCGGAATTGATAAGAGGAAAAACAGCCCGTGTTTATGGTGATCTTTTTGCGATAATGACACTGCTTAAAGGTTTGCCCATGACTTATAACCGTGATTTGCAGGAAGATAAGGAACCGCTATTTGACTGCTGTGGATACTGTAAAAGAGTGTTTGGCAATTTTTACGGAAATGATTAAAAATACAAAGTTTAATGCAGAAAAAATGCAGGCAGCGACGCAGGGTGGTTTTTCCACGGCAACCGATGTGGCTGAATATCTGGTGAAAAAAGGTGTGCCTTTTCGTAAGGCACATGAAATTGTCGGCAAAATAGTTGCTTATTGCCTGAAAAATAAAAAAGAATTGGCAGAATTAAAGCTGGAAGATTATCAGAAATTTTACAGCGGATTTGCTTCCGACATTCAGGATGTTATTAAACTGGAAAATGCGATCAATTCCCGTAAGCATACAGGGGGGAACGGCGACAAGCGGCCGTGTTGGAAAGGATAAAAGAATTTGAAAAAAGCTCAGGTAAAATATAGAATTTTTTACTACTGGATATTATTGATTTTTGTTATGGGTTGCGGCCTGAAAGGCAATCCTGTTATTTTAAGCGCTAGCCCTGATTATCAGCAAATCGTACAAGAATTTGGTAGCGGTTTCAGCGGATGACGGTATTGTCTTAAAATGGGATTTTTACGATAAAAGCGGATTAATTAGTAGTATAAACATAGAAAAAAGCGAAGTTGGCAGCGCCGGAAATGAATGTAAGGATTGTCCAAGAACATTTGAACGTATCGGCCAAATAACTGTCAAGGAATCAGTGCCGGAGGACAAAAGAATATAAAACTTTTAATTTCACTGATAAGAAAGTTGAGCGGGGTAAAACATACAATTACCGTTTAATGCTTTGTGATGATGGCGGACTTTGTCGGGAAGCCTCCGGAGCAGAAACAAATTTTAATGGAAAAAAAATTTGAGGAGAATTTTCTATGTTTAAGGGAGCAATAGTCGCTATTGTCACACCTTTTAAAAATGGTCAAATTGATGAAGAAGCTTTGCGTGAACTCATTGAATTTCAAATTGCTAATGGAACAGACGGTATTGTGCCCTGCGGTACTACCGGTGAATCAGCGACTCTTTCCCATGAAGAACACGACCGGGTCATTGAAATTACCATTGATGCCGTAAAAAAGAGAGTGCCGGTTATTGCCGGTACAGGATCAAATAGTACTGCCGAAGCTTTGCGTTTGACAGCACATGCTTATAAAGCCGGTGCCGATGGCAGCACTGATCGTCTGTCCGTATTATAACCGGCCCACTCAAGAAGGTCTTTATCAGCATTTTAAAACGATTGCCGAAAGTGTTCCCATTCCGATAATTCCGTATAATATACCCAGCCGTACCGGTGTTAATCTTATGCCGGAAATGGTTGCAAAACTGTCAAAAATAAAAAATATCGTCGGCATCAAAGAAGCATCCGGTTCTATCAAACAAATGAGTGACGTCATTGAATCTCTGCCGGAAGAATTTTGCGGTTTTATCCGGTGATGACATATTTCACTTTGCCATTATTGGCGATGGGCGGAGCGGGAATTATTTCCGTTGTTTCCAATGTTGTTCCGGCGGATATGGCCGGGCTGGTTGATGCTTTTGCTGCGGGTGATATGGACAAAGCGAAAGCTTTGCATCACAAGATGAGCGCTTTGATTGATGCTCTTTTTATTGAAGTTAATCCTATTCCCGTTAAAGCGGCTTTGGCGCTAATGGGTAAAATAAAGTATGAATATAGATTGCCGCTTTGTAAAATGGCTGAGGCTAATTTCGAAAAGCTAAAAAAGGTTATGGTTAATTATGCTCTGATTTAATTATTTTTTCTCAATAAATAATTAAAGGAGATGATTTTATGGTTAAAGCTGTCGTTACCGGAGCTGGTGGAAGAATGGGAGGCAGAATTATCAGCCTCATTTCCATGATGGAAGATATCAAAGTTGTAGCAGCGGTGGAGGTAGCGGGGCATCCTATTATCGGCCGTGATGTCGGCCAAGGCTTAGGGTTAGGTAGAACGGGGGTTTTGGCTTGCGACAAATTAACTGATTGCATTGATCAGGCCGATGTTGTTATTGATTTTACAAATCATGAAGCTTCTCTCAATTATTTAAAAATCGCGAGTGAAAAAAATCGCGCGATTGTGATCGGTTCTACAGGATTTACTGCTGTCGAAATGAAAAAAGTCAAGGAATTGGCAAAAAATACACGTTGTGTATTGGCTCCCAATATGAGTGTCGGTGTAAATGTTATGTTGAAAGTACTGGAATACTGTGCCGGGATTCTTAATGATGATTATGATGTGGAAATTGTTGAAGCTCACCATCATTTAAAAAAAGACGCTCCCAGCGGCACGGCGATGCAAATGGCTCAAGTTATTGCCGACAAACTGGGGCGTGATCTGGAAAAGGTAGGAGTTTATACGCGCCGAGGGTTGATCGGTGAGCGCACAAAAAAAGAAATAGGAATTCAGACAATTCGTGCCGGTGATATCGTCGGTGAACACACGGTAATTTTTGGCGGAATAGGGGAGAGACTGGAATTTATTCATCGTGCCCACAGCCGCGATAATTTTGCCAAAGGCGCAATTCGTGCGGCTAAGTGGATTGTCAATCAGAAAAATGGCTTGTACGATATGCAGGATGTTTTAGGATTGAGGGGATGAACGTAAACAAAGGCTTTTAAGAGATTTGAATGGTATTATTTGTTATATTGGAATTGGTTCTAATTTAGGCAATACTCTGCAAAACTGCAAGTATGCCATAGAGAGCCTCTCCCGGATAAATGGAATTAACCTAACACGGACCTCATCTTTCTATAAAACTGAACCTGTAGGAATTGAGAAACAAAATTATTTCATAAATGCCGTAGTCGAGATAACAACAACACTATCTGCCCGCGATCTATTGCAGGCATTAAGAAAAATCGAAAGGGACATGGGCCGTAAACGGGAAACTAAAGGAGGCCCAAGGATTATTGACCTTGATCTCCTTTTTTATGGGCAGGATGTAATTCAGAGAAGCTGATTTAGTTGTGCCACATCCGGAAATCCATAAACGGCGATTTGTTCTGGAACCACTATTTGAAATTGCTTCTTATTTTATTCATCCGGTATTTGGTGTTTCTATCCGGGGATTAAAAGATCGCTTAACTGATACTAAAATTGTCGAAATGATCAAAGAATAAAAAGCATTCGGCAGGGATTTATGTATTTTTTACGTTTTTTAATATTTATAATTTTTATTTATTTGTTATATAATCTGTTTAAAGCTATACGGCAATTTAAACTGGCAAAAATTAAAAATTACCATTTCCCTTCATCTACGGCTTCCGGAGAAGACTTGGTTGAGGATCCTGCTTGTCACACTTACATACCTTTAAGTCAGGCCTACAGAAAAGAAATATCCGGTAACGACCCAATACTTTTGCAGTAAGCAATGTTGTGATAAATATGAATTAGAAAAAAACATGTAAATATATTAGGGGGAATTATGAAGTTTTTTATTGATACCGCCAATATCGAAGAAATCAAGGAAGGTCTTAATCTGGGAATGGTTGACGGCGTTACTACAAATCCATCGCTGATTGCTAAAGAAAAAAAAGGTTTTGAAGTTGTCGTTAAAGATATACTGAAAAATGTGGAAGGTCCGGTAAGTCTGGAAGTTGTCAGTCAGGAGGCAAAAGCCATGTTTGCCGAAGGCAAGAAACTGGCACAATTGGGAGATAATGTTGTCATTAAAGTGCCTCTTTGTACTGAAGGATTAAAGGCGACTAAAATGTTTGCCGATGCGGGTATTGATGTCAATCAGACTTTAATATTTTCTCCTTTGCAGGCGCTGATGGCCGCGAAAGCTGGCGCCCGTTATGTCAGCCCGTTTGTCGGCCGTCTTGACGATATTGCTCACGACGGCATGGAATTGGTGGAACAAATTCTAACTATATATGATAACTATGGTTATGAAACAGAAGTCATTGTGGCCAGCATCCGCCATCCACGGCATGTTTTGGATGCCGCTTTAATGGGCGCGGATATTGCTACTATTCCCTTTAAAGTAATCGCTCAATTGGTTCAACATCCTTTAACGGATAAAGGGATAGAATTATTTTTGGAAGACTGGAAAAAAGTTCCAAGTAAGTAAAGATAATTATTATTTTAGGATATAAACAATGGTTACAAAAGCGTGAAATATTCAATCTGCCCAACACAATAACGTTGATGAGAATTAGTGTTGTTCCGTTTCTTTTTATTTTGCTTTCATCCCCCGGGGAATTCTGGAGCCTGATTTTGGCGGTAATATTTCTTTTCGCTTCATTTACCGATCTTATTGATGGATATGTTGCCAGAAAGTATCAAATGGTTACAACGATGGGTAAATTTCTTGACCCGATTGCCGATAAACTAATAATTAATACAGCCATGATATTGATGATTCCTATTGGCCGCATACCGGCATGGATTGTGGCCATAACAATTATGCGCGATTTACTTGTTGATTGGATACGGAGTATTGCTTCCTCTGAAGGCATTTTTATTCAAGCCAGCCGTTTAGGGAAGCAAAAGACATTTGCGCAAATCATGGCGGTGACAGCGTTAATAGCCAATTATTCAATTTTTGGCGTCGATGTCCACATCGTGGGTATGGTTATTCTATATGTAGCCCTTTTACTGACGATTTATTCCGGCATGGATTATTTCATAAAATTTTATCGCTACCGTGCAGAAAAATAATTTTATGAATCGCTGGGGAAACCGTGATTATTCAAAAATTGATCGTCCAGAAATAAATTCCGCATTATTTTATCCGCGTCAGAACACGGATTATGTAATTGAAAATAAATTTATAAAGGAAATAGTTATCCCTCTTACCGATGGGGGAATTATCAGCGGCATCTGGTCAGAGGCAAAAAACTCCAGGGGTTCAATTTTATTTTTTCATGGAAACGGCGAGCTAGCTTCAGAGTACGTCGATATTGCCTCAATATTTCTGCAAAAAGGTATTAACTTAATTTGTGTAGATTATCGAGGATATGGAAAATCATCTGGATATCCTACGATAACTTCAATGATCGACGATGCGCATGATATTTTTGAATTTGTCCGAAATCGCATCCAGCAGGAAGAAGAAATATTGGTCGTAATGGGGCGGTCATTAGGTTGTGCCTGTGCACTGGAAATAGCCGCCTCCTATAAAAATGAAGTTGACGCTTTGATCATTGAAAGCGGATTCGCCCATACTTTGCCGCTGTTGGTAACGATGGGCGTAGATACTGATTATTTCGGTATTGAAGAAAGAGACGGCTTTGGCAATGATGAAAAAATCAAATGCTTTTCTAAGCCCGTACTTATCATTCATGCCGAAGACGACTTCTTGATCCCTATTAATCAGGCAGCAATGTTATTTGCTGCCGTTAGTTCAACAAATAAAAAAATATTAAAAATACCCGATGCAGGTCATAATGACATTTTTTTTACCGGCCAGTATGAATATATTCAGGCGTTGAATGAATTGATGGACACCGTTAAAAATTAAGATTACCTTACTTCTAAGAATATTTATATTTTTTTATTGACAAGAGTGTTCTTTTTATTATATTTGCTCATTCTTTTCAATGAGCGGGCGTAACTCAGTGGTAGAGTGCTACCTTGCCAAGGTAGACGTCGACGGTTCAAATCCGTTCGCCCGCTCCATTTTTTTATGGCGGCATAGCCAAGTGGCTAAGGCAGCGGTCTGCAAAACCGTTATTCTCCGGTTCAAATCCGGATGCCGCCTCCAAATTTAATAGAGGTGTTAACTTGTTTTAATCAGGATAGCTCCTTTTCTGAATTTAAGTAATAATAATAAAGATTTAAAGTCGCCCCGAGTTTTCCAAGGATCGAAATAGTAAATCTCTCCCGCCTTTTTAAAAAAATCAGTCATAAAATCAACTAAAAACAAAATCTAAAAAAATTGAAGATCACCTACAAAATATGTTGCATTAACGGAAATATATTGATAAAATTAATAAAAGTGGTGAAATCTGTAAAAAGTGACAATTTTAAATCTATTTTGTTATTAAGGAGAGTTTTTTGGCCAGCACAGACGATATAAACTCAACAGAAAAACTTCTTAATGTCATCCGTGGCAAAAATGAAGGGCATCTCGGTCAAGTGGGTAAACCCAAGCTGACTTTATTTCCAAAAAAACCGGCAAAAGCAGCAAATATTTCAAGACATACGAGCATGTCCGATAAAAAGCGTTACACCGTCGGAGTTGATATTGGCCAGGAATTTATTAGTCTGGCGAAGACTGTCAAATCTTCTGACGGCAGGTCTGTTTTAACTGACCAAAAGATGATCTCATATGGTCATTTAACGTCTAAAGGTTCACCAGAATTCAACTTGCTTCTAAAATCATCGCTGGTTGCTTTTTGCGGATCAATTGCCGACTGTAATATATGGACAATGATGCCGGCCGGCGAGGTGAACGTCCAGTATATAAAAATTCCGCACGTTCCCAGAAAGCAGTTGGAGAATGTTATCTACTGGACGGCCAAAAAAGAAATTTCCATAGATGAAAAAGATTCTATTTTCGATTTTGAACTGCAAGGCGAAATTGTTGATCAGGGCATCTCCAAATATTTAGTCATGATTTACACGGCGCCAAAAGCGGAGATCGAAAAAGTTAAGAATTTATTTTCGAATATAGGAGTGCCTCTTACCGGAATTACGATTGCTCCATTCGCTATCCAAAATATCTTTCGGTCAAAGTGGATGCCGCCGAGCGAAGAAACATTTGCCAGTTTGTTTATCGGCAATGATTTTTCCCGCATCGATATATATAGTAAAGATAATCTGGTGATGACCCGCGGAATTAAAACCGGTACCAGCAGTATGATGGAAGCAATAGCCGATTCGGTTTTAGAAAAAACACCCCATTTGAAACTGGAAAAAGATGAAACAAAAAAAATTCTTTTTAGTCTGAGCCCCGATTCGGAAAAATTGAGCAATACTGATGCTGGTTACGGTTTAAGAGAAGAAGAAATATTGGAAATGATTTTTCCGGTATGGGAAAGATTGGCCCGCCAGATAGAACGGACATTGGAATATTACACTTCCTCAATTGGTTACGAAAAAGTCGAAAAGCTCTACATTTCATCGGTAATTAATGTTTACAATCCCTTTTTAATTTACATTAGCGACCAACTAGGGATAAAAACCGAATTTTTTGATCCTTTTAAAAAACAAACAGTTTCCTCTGTCTGGGAAGCACTATCTCTTTCCGAGAAAGTATCGTTGGTTCCCGTTTTGGGCCTTTCTTTTTCCGACAATACACAAACGCCCAATGTTATTTTCACTTATCGTGAAAAAAATAAAGAAATAAGAATAAAGCAGATTAACAGAAGAATTTTTGTATCTTTTGCGGCGGCTTTAATTATTTGTATTATCGCGATGGGCTACCAAGCTGCGGAAATTGATATTCTTGGCAAAAAGCGGGTAAAATTAGAAAAGGAATTAGCATTGTTTAATCCACTTTTGTCCACAGATAAAATATCCAAAATGGCCGATGAAATAAAGACACAGAAGCAGATTTCCCGCCAATATGTACAAAGGTATTTGGGTGTAGCGACAATTGGAGAATTTGCGGCTCTTACACCCGAAAATATACGCCTGATCAATATTAAAATAAATACGGGAGGAATTAGTTTGGCCAAGATCAATCCTGATAAAACAGCAAAAGAAATAAGTGATGATATTATTGTAGAGGGAGTTATTTTTGGGGAACGCGATGTGCTGGATTCATCATTGGCGCAGTATGTTATGAAGCTGGAGAACTCACCGATGCTGCGTCAGATATCGGTACAGAAAAGCGGCATTATTACTTTCAAAAAAAGTGAAGTCCTTCATTTTACTCTGAGTGCTAAAGTAGGCTAGCCATAATGAATAGATTTAAACTTGATATACCGGAAAAAAGTCTTTGGTATCTAGTTATTTGCGGCGGGATTATAGCACTTTTTATTATTGTAGGAATATTCCCGTTGTATCAATACAATAACTACAGCACTAATGAGATAAGAAAATTAGAATATCAGCTTGCAGCGCAAAAGGAGCTGGGGCCAATTTATTTAACTTTGCTCAAAACGATGGAGAATAAAGATCCACGAGTCTTGCCCAATCCCCCAAAAACAACAATTCCTCGTGCAGAATCCGGAAAGTTTCAAAATGCTTTAAAGGCGATAGCGGAAAAATCCGGCTTAAGAATAGTATCGTCTACGCCGGATTTGAGCATGTTGGCCGGCTCGCCGCCATTCCTTTTGCACAACGCTGTGTTAAAGGGAGAATTTGCCAATTTTCGGAAAATGCTGATTGAATTGGGAGCTCTACCATATCTGGATAAAATTGAGGAAATTAGCATCCAGCAATATCCCGATTCCATGGAATTTAGAATCAAAATTTGGATAGCACTAGGCAGTTAATAGACAAAAGGTATTTATGGCTAAATTAAATAAAAGACAAATCATCATATTGGTAATCGCGGCTTTATTTGTTTTATACGCGGCTTATGAATATTTAATTTCCGGTCCGGCAGGTAAAAAAGTTAAAGCCGGTAGCCAATTCTGCGGAAATTAATACTTTTGTGAGCGATTTACAAAATGATTTGATAAAGGATATTACCGCCGGTGTTGATGTTTACATAATCGGGAGAGCCGAGGCGGATTGGCAAAGAAATCCTTTTTGGGAAAGACATTCGTATAAAGAATGGGCGGCAAGAGAAGGTGCAGCCGGCGTGTCCACATCTAAAATAATTTATTCCGGATATGTTGATTCCGGGAAAAAGAAACTGGCCGTTATTAACGGGCTTGAATATAGGATAGGTGAACAATTGGAAATGGAAGGCTATATTTTAAAAAATATTACGCCTTCGAAGGTTCTGATTTTCAATAAAAATACGGGAAATGAAGTGGAAATTCCCATACAAGAATAAAATTTAGCATTGGAGGTTTTTAACTTGAAATGCTCTATAATTAATAAAAATATTGTCAATGTGGGGATTAATTTTTTTCGCGCTGATGTTTTTCTGCGGCTGTGCTGATGGGCTTAAAAGCACGAAAAAAGATCCTTTTTTTGAGAAATGGACTACTGTAGCGGAGAATTCTCAGGGACACTCTCCTTCTGCTGAACCTAAAAAAATTAATATAGCGGATTTAACGGCAAAGCAATCTTCTTCCGCGGCTTTGGCGGGATCGGCGATGAAAAAACTCCCTTCCAAGCAAATTAATCTAACCATGCGCCAGGCGGAGCTAAAGAGCCGTGCTGCGGGCAATGGCCAAATCGGTTGATTTGAATCTTATGGTAAAAAATGACCTTAAAGGTGAAATCAGTGTTGATTTCCGTGGTGTTCCCTGGGACCAGGCCTTTACCGGATTATTGCGCACTTATGGTTTGTCTTATGTCTGGGAGGGCAATATAATTCTGGTGAAAACTGTCGAAGATATTGAACAGGATTTAAAACAAAAAGTGCAATTACGGGATATTCAATGGGTTGAGCCGCTTTTACAGCCGGTAGTAGTAAGTATTGATTATGCCGATGCCAAGAAATTAATGGAGACTGCTGCAGGATTTTCTGACTAAAGACAAGGATGGAAAAGCGCGCGGTTCGGTAAAAGTTGACGAGCACAGTAACTCTCTGGTTATTTCCGCTATGCGTGAAGATCTGGCCAAGATGCTGCCGATTATTGAAAAAATCGATAAGCCTACGCCACAGATATTAATTAAGGCCAATATTGTGGAAACAACGAAAAATGTTGCCCGGGATTTAGGAATTATGTGGGGTGGATATAATAGTAACACTGCCGGTGGTTCAGAAAATCTTATTGTAACTGGCGGCAGCGGCGCTCCTGTTGGTGGTATAGGAGGTAAGAGACTTGGGGCGAATTTCCCAGCTGGCAGTGCAGGAGCTGCTGTACTAGATCCCTTAGCCGGTCCTCTGGGTTCTTTAGGTCTGATGTTCGGAACGATCGGCGGAAATTTACTGGAAGTACAATTACAGGCTTTGCAGAAAGATAGCAAGTTAAATATTATCTCCAGTCCGTCCATTACAACTCTCGACAACCAGAAAGCATTTACGGAAAATGGGCGAAAGGGTGCCTTTTGTAACATTGACGCCAGGAATCGCCGGCGCCGCACCGACTCAGACGGTGACCTTTGAAAATGTTGTTTTGAGGCTGGAAATTACCCCGCATGTAATTGACGGGAAAAATTTGAAAATGAAGATTTTAGTGGAAAAAGATGAAGTTGACTTTACACATGCCGCCACCATGTTAGGCAATCCCATTATTATCAAGAAGCACACCGAAACATCTCTTATCGTCAAGGATGGAGAAACTATTGTTATTTCCGGATTGACAAACAGAAACAAAGGGAGCTGGAGATGCCGGCTTGCCGTGGTTGAAAGATATTCCTCTTTTGGGTTATCTAGTTAAAGCTGACAGCAAAAATGAAGCAATGGAAGAAGTTTTAATTTTTATCACGCCGCACATTTTACCGGTAGGAACAGATCAAGATAAAATTGCCGGAACTGATAACGGCGGGAAGAAAAAAAACGAGATTGAACCTGATCAAAATAAAACCAGCAATACACCGGAAAAAAAGACATCAGTGGATTCTATGAAATAGCCAGGTGTAATAAACAACGAGATGGAGATTAATGGAATATTACAATATTCTTAATTTTAAAAAGGAACCATTTTCCAACTCGCCGGAGCCGGAATTTCTTTTTCAATCGCCGCAGCATACCGACTGTCTGCAGAAGCTGGAATTGTCTGTTCGGCTGCGCCGCGGACTTAATGTAGTTATAGGAGACATCGGCACCGGGAAAACTACTTTATGCCGTAAACTAATCCAGAACTTTTCTTCCACACCGGCAGATTCGGCGGAAATTGAAACGCACCTTTTGCTTGATCCGTCGTTTAACAACGCCATTGAATTTTTGCAAACCGTTGCCCTGATGCTGGGAATCAAAGATTCCAATAATGGCGAAAGCGAATGGCAATTAAAAGAACAAATTAAGGATTATCTTTTCGGCAAAGGTGTGGATGAAAAAAAAATAGTTGTTTTGGTCATTGACGAAGGCCAAAAAATAACCGAGATTTGCCTGGAGATATTACGGGAATTTCTTAATTATGAAACAAATAATTTTAAACTTCTGCAAATAATAATCTTTGCTCAAAAAGAATTTAAATCAATACTTAAAAGGCATGCCAATCTTTTTGATCGGGTTAATCTCCTTTATCATCTTAAACCGCTAAATTTTAAACAAACGCAGGCAATGATAAAATTTCGCATTAGTGTCGCGAGGGATTTTGAAATTGCGCCTTCTTTATTTAGCTTTGGGGGGCTTGTGGCAATTTATCTGGCCACGGGAGGCTATCCGCGCAAAGTTGTTTCTCTTTGCCATCAAGTAATTTTAAAGATGATTATTCGCAACAAGAAAAAAGCCGGCTGGTTTTTGGTAAGAAGATGCGTAAGTGGAATGACAACGCCATTGTGGAGAAGAGTAAAATGGGCGCTGGCGAGTATCATGATTATTGTTGCTCTAGGTTATTCATTAAAGACATTTATTTTGGAGCGTCCAATTGTTAATGCCTATAAGCAATCGCCATCACCCCAAATTGTTTCGGAAACTAAACAACTAACGCCGCCGACTAACATTGTTCCCGATTCCATAAAAACAGCTTCCCTTCTTGATTCACCGGTTATTGAGGAAGAAAAAAACCGGCAGAATAAAATGCCCGATACCATTGGAATGTTAACAATAAAAAAAAGAATGACCCTGTGGTGGACACTGCAAAATATCTATGGTGAGGCAAATCCATAAGATGATTGAAGCGGTAGCTAAAGTTAATCCCCATCTTAAAAACAAAGACATAATCGAAGAAGGAGTTATTATAACTCTTCCATCAATTCCTGCTCAGGTAAATCCGGTTAAAAATGGTAATTTTATTGTGTTGCTGAAAGAAGGGAAAGATATAGAAGCAATGTACGATTTTTTCGGTGCGAATCGCTACCGGCGAAATATGCCGTCGCTGGTATTATTTCCCTTTTGGAATAAAAATAGAAAACGAAATCATATTTGCAGTCATTATCGACAAAATATTTAATAATAATCAGGAAGCTCAAAAAGCAATTAGCAAATTGCCACCTGCACTTGTGGCTAAAGCAAAAATTATATCCCAGTGGGATGCAAATACGGTTTTTTTCAATCGTAAAGTTCTGCAGCATTAAGAAGAAGATCTTTCGGGAGGTTGAATGAAGATTAAGAAACGTTTAGGTGAAATGCTTGTAGAAGGCGAGCTTTTGACCGAAGAAAAGCTCAAGCAGGCATTAATTGATCAAAAGAAAGCCGGTTTGAAGCTGGGCCAGTATTTGACAAGGCAGGGAATAGTCAATGAGCAACAAATAATAGACTTATTAAGTCAGCAACTCAATATTCAGAAATATCACCCGGACAATTTTCCTCTTGATGTCAGTTTAGTGCATTATATTCCCATTGAAATCGCACAAAAATCTCAAGTAGCTCCTTTAAAAAAGAAGGGACGATTACTGACCATCGCCATTGTCGATCCATTGGATATAAATACACTGGATTCCATTGAAGTGTTGGCCAATGCGGAAGTTGAACCGGTAATTTGCTCGGAAAGAGAAGTCAATCAGATTATCAATAGTCTGTATGGCATGCAATCCGGTTTGGGCGGTATTATGGAAAACATGGAAATAGATACTCAACCGGACATGCAGGCTGAGGAAGGGCAGGACAAAGAAGAAATTCAAATCGCCTCTCTGCAGGACATGGCTGGAGAAGCGCCTGTTGTGCGTCTGGCTAATTCTATTTTTGCTCAAGCTATACGCGACGGAGCCAGCGACATCCACATTAGTCCACAGCAAAACACCGTGCAGCTGCGTTTTCGCATTGATGGAAAGCTTTTGGAAGTGCCTTCGCCTCCCAAATCTCTTTTTTTGCCCATCATTGCCCGAATGAAGATTTTAGCCAATATGGATATTACTATATCCAGGATTCCTCAAGACGGAAGATTTACCCTGAAAATAGAAAAGAAGGAAATCAATGTCAGAGTTTCCTCGATTCCCACAATATACGGAGAAAACATTGTATTGCGCCTGTTGGATATGAGCGGGGGAATTTACACTCTTGATCGCTTGGGCATGGTTGCGGAAGATATGGTAAAAATCGAGAAAATGAGCGTTAAACCTTATGGATTGATTTTAAGCACCGGGCCTACGGGAAGCGGTAAAAGCACGAGTCTTTATGCGATTTTGAATTCCATAAACAAACCGGATGTAAATATAATAACTCTGGAAGATCCTGTCGAATACAGAATAAATAATATTCGCCAGGCGCAATTAAACCGCAAAGCGGGGATGACCTTTGCCAGCGGTTTGCGCTCAATTCTTCGTCAGGACCCGGATGTCATTATGGTGGGTGAGATTAGAGACGCGGAAACCGCCGCAATATCCGTGCAAGCCGCGCAAACAGGCCATAGAGTTTTGAGCACTGTGCATACAAACGATGCCGCTGGTGCCATAACGCGATTCATTGATATGGGAATTGAGCCCTTTTTGATTTCATCTGTTATGCTTGTTTCTTTTGCCCAAAGATTAGTGCGCACTGTTTGTCCTTATTGTAAAGAACCTTATACTCCGCCGGAAAATGCCCTGACGGCATTTGGAATTTCAACCGAAGAAGCAAAAAAAGCTAATTTTCAGCGCGGCAAGGGATGTTACCAATGCAAGAACACGGGTTACAAGGGAAGGACCGGTCTTTTTGAGGTTTTAGTCAATGACGATATGGTTCAGGATATGATCCTCAAGAAAAGGCCGAGCCAGGAAATTACCCGAGCGGCAGTGGATGCCGGCAAGCTGAGAACATTAAGGGAAGATGCAGCCCAAAAAGTAATGCAAGGGATCACAACTTTGGAAGAAGCGGCCTCCGCCGTTATGACCTAAACTAAAATTAAGGATCGAAAAATGCCTAGTTATATTTATCAGGCATTCAATGAAAATGGAAATAAAGTATCAGGAACGCTGGAAGCTGATTCTGTTGAAGCGGCAAATTCGATATTGGTATTGCGTGGTCTTATACCTTCAAAAATGATTCAGGAACGGGTTAAATCCGGAGATAATCTATGGTCGAAAATCATGTCGATGACGAACACGGTTAGGGTATCTGACCTTATCATTTTTACAAAGCAGTTTCGTTCCATGCTGGGCGCCGGTGTGCCGATATTAAGGCTTCTGCAGGTACTGGAAGCTCAAACAGAAAGCCGGGTATTAAGAAAAGCAATATCAACAATTGTTCAGGATATAAGACAAGGTTCATCTCTTTCGGAAACTCTGCAGAAATATCCGAAAATATTTTCACCACTTTACTGCGCTATGATCAAAGCCGGAGAAATAAGCGGGAATGTGCCTGGCGTTTTAGATCGTCTGATTTATATTATCGAACATGAAGCAAAGGTAAAATCAGACATTAAAGCGGCGTTGAGATATCCGATAATTGTACTTATCGCTTTGGGCATTGCTTTTATCGTACTGCTAACTTTTGTCGTACCTCAATTTGTTTCTCTTTTCAGTCAAGTCGGTTTAGTTTTACCATGGCCTACAAAATTTGCCATGTTTTTGTATACTTACTTCAAAAATTACTGGTACATAATTCTTACCGGCGTAGGTGTTATAATTTTTGGATTGTATTCATATCTTAAAACTCAAAACGGGAAATTGTTGAAAGATACTTTTATACTGGAAATTCCGATACTCGGTCCATTATTTAAGAAAGCGGCGTTATCCCGTTTTGCCAGTATTTTTGCCATTTTGCAAACGAGCGGCGTTCCCGTTATGCAATCCCTGACTATTTTATCCGAAACAATTGGCAATGAGGCGATTTCACGCGCTTTTGAGCATGTCCGTGAGCGTATCGAAGAGGGCGCCGGAATTTCTGCACCTTTGAAATCAGCGAAATATTTTACCCCGATGGTTATCGATATGATTGCTATCGGTGAAGAATCGGGAAACATTGATGAAATGCTGCGGGAAATTACCAGACATTATGACGATGAAGTTGAATATGCAGTCAAAGGACTTTCCGATGCGATCGGTCCGATTCTTATTGTTGGTTTAGCCGTGGTTGTCGGGTTTTTTGCCCTGGCCATATTTATGCCCATGTGGGATCTCACAAAATTGGCAACAAAAAGGTAAGCTGAATATGGAAATGAACAAGAAAAAATTCTATGTTAACCTTTATATATTGATTCCGTTAATTTATTCCGGAATATCAATTATAGGTATTATTTTAACTTATCAATTACTCAACCAGTATGAAAATAGCAATCAAAATAACAACCAAATATCTTCTCTATGGTTTGTCTATTTAATCACTGCCATAGGATTTTTAACTTTTTTAATTAGTTCCCTTATCTTAAGACTTCTTTTAAGACCGGTTATGCAATTTTTTAATAAAGCGCAAAAAATACCTATTCTAAAAAATTCTCCCTTGGTAAAACAGGAAAGTATAACTGATGATTTAGATAAAATTACTATGGTGTTTGATAATGTAGCGAATATTTTAAGCCACGTGGAGGCAAAAGAATTATTTCCGGAGGTTATTGGTTCCAGCGCTTCGATGCGCAATATTTTTACACAAATCATGAAAGTAGCGCCTACTGATTCCACGGTGTTTATTTCCGGTGAAAGCGGAACAGGCAAGGAATTGATAGCGGCAAGTATTTATGAGCACAGCGCCAGGAAAGGAAAGCCGTTTATTAAGATTAATTGTGTGGCCATTCCGGAAGGTTTGCTGGAAAGTGAGCTTTTTGGTCATGAAAGAGGTTCATTTACCGGTGCCACAACTCAAAAGAAAGGGAAATTTGAAATAGCTGATGGTGGAACATTATTTCTCGATGAAATAGGAGATATGCCTTTGGCTACGCAGGCAAAACTTTTGCGCGTTTTACAGGAAAAAGAATTTGAAAGAGTCGGTGGAACGGTTTCGATTCGTGTCGATGTCCGATTTATAGCGGCGACAAATAAAAACTTACCCAAAATGATTAAAGAAGGATTCTTCAGGGAAGATCTATATTTTCGTCTCAATGTATTTTCTATTTTTTTGCCGCGCTCTGAGAGAAAGAAGAGAAGACATTCCGCTTCTGGCAAATTTCTTTTTGAGCAATTTTAAGAAAGAAATTAAATTAACGTCGGCTGTCTTACAGCTTTTAATTGGCTATTCCTGGCCGGGCAATATTAGGGAATTAAAAAATGTCTTGGAACAGGCTTCAGTCTTAGCAGAAAAAAATATTATTGAATCCCATCACTTGCCTGATATAATTAACAGGCAGAGTTTAATAGCTATAGATGATAATTTAAATGGCAATATTACTCTGGATGATAAAATGATGATTATGGAAAAGGAAATGATTATTAATGCTTTAAAAATAACCGGCGGAGTTCAAGTTAAAGCGGCAAATATATTAGGTATAAATCAAAGAAGCCTTTGGCATAGAATAAAGAAACTTGATATAGATATAAATAGCGTTAGAAATCTACAATAATTGTAGATGATACACCAATATTTGTAATTTGTCCAAAAGCGCTAAAATTTTACATGCGACTAGATGCAGTTGGTAATACAATAAAAAGTAATTAAATTGATAATTTACAAACGATACAATGTAGATTTAGGGCAAGAGATTGTTTTTTATGAAAAATGGCATGGATTTGCGATTAATGTAAATAAAGTATTAAAGATTTTTATCTAGTCAAAAAAATAAGGAAAATAAAAAAAATATGAAAAATCAAAAAGGTTTTACGTTGATCGAGATTATTGCTGTATTGGTTATTCTAGGTATTCTGGCTGCAGTAGCCGTACCCAGATACATTGATCTGGCAACGCAAGCCAAAATATCTGCAGCCCAGGCTCGAAGTTGCGGAAGTAAAATCAACACTTAACCTGGGATATTACAAATTTTTTATGACAAGGTGGCATTGCTCCGACAACAGCTGGTTCCGTTATAACTGCGGCTAGTTTAGCTTCAGGAGCTGAACAGTCTTGGAACAGCACCTGATGTCTGGAGTGTAACTCTCACGGCTGCGACTACTGCTGTAACAATAGCTGTTGTTAATCGCAATGCCGACGCAGGCTATGCTGCAACAGGTACGTGGAATATACCACAATAGAGTAAAAAATTGGATTTGGATTAAATGAAATGTAGGAGTTAATTGGAAAAACTTAACTTAAACGAGTTAACTAAATAAATGAGGAAAAAAAGTGATAAGGAATGAAAAAGGTTTCACATTGATCGAAATTATTGCTGTATTGGTTATTCTAGGTATTCTGGCTGCAGTAGCCATACCCAGATACATTGATCTGGCAACGCAGGCCAAAATAGCTGCAGCTCAGGCAGAAATTGCGGAAATAAAATCAACACTTAACCTGGGATATTACAAACTTTTTATGCAAGGTGGTGTTGCTCCGGCAACACCCAGTTCCATTATAAGTGCGGCTAGTTTAGCTGCTGGTAACAGCCTTGGAGCAGCACCGGATCTCTGGAATGTATCTCTCGCGGTATCGGTAATCAGTGTACCAATAACCATTGTTGATCGTAATGGCGACACGGGCTATACTGCAACAGGTACGTGGAATATACCACAATAGAGTAAAAAACTAGATTCGGATTATCTGATAAATAGCGTGATGAATATAATCATCACGCTATTTTTTTTAATCTAATTATTTATATCTCTCTCTAGCGATTAAGACAATTTTACGAGTGTTGGGAACATAGATGAGAAGATTTTCTTCTTGAGCAACTTCCTTTATATAAGAAACTATATCTTTATTTCCTTTAAGTGCATTCAATAAACGTAATTCATGATCAAGCATTCTATAATCTTTTGTTTGAGCATAGAGCTCGATTAAGGCGAGATTGGCCTGAGGATCAAAAGGGAATGATTGTTGGTAAAGATGCCATAGAGATATGGCAGCCTTAAAATTTCCTTTTTTCCGGGAAATCTCGGCTAATACCGGAAGGGGAAATGTATTTGCTATATCTTTTTTCAATGATGTTTTGGCGTAGAATCCCGCTTCTTCCAAATTATTTTCCTTCATCAATATAAGACAAAAAATTTCACTTAATCTATCATTGAAAGGATATTTTGTTAATTCTGTTTCGATAAAGCGATGCGCTTCAGTGTATTGATTTTTTAACAAATGTATTTTTGCTATGTAACAAGTATGAGTAATATAAAAAGGCAAAACTTTGGATGAAATTTCAAAATAGGTAAGAGCTTCATTATATTTACCTTCGTTATATTTATATAGGCCTAAATTATATTCTTGAATAGCGCGGAGCGTGAATACTGCCAAAATTATTTAATTGCATAGCTTTTTCATATTCACTCAATGCTTTGTCTCTTTGCTGTCGATGAATATAAGCATTACCAAGATTGGAATGATTCCGGCTTAAGTTGGGATATTTTTCAGCATTATCATACCAAAGACTAAAATCATTCGATACAATGGCATTGCGGCGGTAAGTAATATCACCTAGACCTGTTAAGATTATAATAACGCCTACTGCACAGGCAAATTGAATAGTTTTTTTGTAGGAAAAGTAATCAAGAACGTGGATGATCAAAAATGAAGGAATGATAAACAAGAGCATGGAAGGCAAATAATTGCGATGCTCATAAATCAACTCCAAGGAAAATATTGATCCTTCTATTATATGATTTAAGAAGTAAAAGATGATACAAAAAGAAATCAGGGGGCGCTTTTTGGCAATATAAAAGGCAAATCCAATAATTATAGCTATTAGTAAAATAGCCGGAATTGTTGTCCACGGCTGGAATAGAGAGCGGGAAACATCAATATCATAGAGCAAGGTTAAGCGTGAATTAATTGGGTAAAATAATAGCGATAGATAAAATAAGATAACACGAGGTTCGGTTAAAAGCCTCTGCATCATGGTAAAATCACGAATTTCATATCCTCCAAAAACGGACGAGAAATCAGTATAGATAAAGCCTATGATCAAAATTACTACGAAAGGCAATGCGGCATACTTTAAAAATTTCTTAATATTTTCCTTATTCAATCCTTGAATTATAAATAAATCATATATTAATATGCATAAAGGAAGCATAGCCGCATTTTCTTTGGAAAGCACGGCAGCTAAACCAGATATAAAACAAAAAGAGAATAAAATTATAGAGTGACTGAATTTGTCTTGAGTGCGAGCTTTTAGATAAAAGTACATGGACATTATATAAAAAAGTCCCGCCATCGAAGCCATGCGCTGGACAATATATGTAATTGAAGTAACGTGCAACAGGGTTTATTGCCCAGAAAATAGTTGCCAGAAGAGACGTCGGATAAGCTATATTTTCATAATTTTTCTTTAAAAGCGGAAGTTTCAGGGTGTTATAAATGAAAAGAAATAAAAAGACTGCGGACATATAATGGATAATAAAATTCAATAAGTGATAACCGAAGACATTTGTACCATCAAAATAATAATTTAAGGCAAAACTCAGATAGGAAAGGGGGCGGGACGGCCTTTCTTGTTCCAGTCCATAAATGCAGTGTTTTATTTTTTCCAAGGAAAATGATTTTATCTGGATATAGGGATTATCTACTATATTGGCGAAATCATCAAAATGCCAATCGCCGTAGAAACTGTTGGAGTAAATTAAAAATAAAACTATAAAAATTGTAATAAAAGTGAAAGTATATCTTTTCGCTTCCGGAAATTTCCAGTTGATAGGAAGGGTAAATCCATTGTCTTTAGTCAGCATTTTTCATCTTATTTAGAGTAATATTATACGGATTTGATTTGTAATAATTATCAATGAAAATTAAATACCATACATCTTGATTTATTTAAACAAAAATATGAAGTCATTATTAAAGAAAAAATAAAAAAGGATTCTTTGCGTTTTTGTTCTATTATGTTAAATAATTTAGTAATTAGTTGATGTATAAGTTTAATTTAGTTGGCAAAGTTTTTAAATTAAATAACAAACAAAAAAAGTATTACGAAATAAAATAAAAAAATGAAAAATAAAAGTATAATTAAATACATTATCGGGTTTCTGATTGTTGCGGGAGCAGGTTATTTTTTTATTCGGGAATTTTGTAATAACTTCGATTCCATTTCAAAATTCGAATTTAAAATTAATTGGTTTTATCTGCTCACGTCACAATTTATGTTGATTTTGGTTGCGCTTGCCGGAACATATTTCTGGAAATGGTTATTTGAAATAATTACGTTACAGCAGATAAGCTTCAGAGAAAGTTTAGCCATTGTCAACACATCTCAATTGACAAAGTATCTGCCGGGAAAAGTTTGGTCGTATGCTTTCCAAATGATGCTGCTGTCAAAAAAAGGCATTTCCAAGACAGTTGTACTTTACGTGAATTTGTTTTTGGCTGTTACGTCATTGTTTGCTTCCGCTTTTCTGGGTTTGTTATATTTTGCTTGTTTTAGTCCTAACCAAACAAAATTTTGGCTGTTGCTGTTATTTGTTTTTTTAATAATTTATTGTGGATTTATTTTTCTAAATCAGGCCTGCCTGAAATTGTTAATAAAAATAGTTCAAAAACTATTCAAGAAAACGATAAATTATACTCATATTGATGTCAGATGGATTATCATATTTCAATTGGTGTATTTGCTGGCAAATGCTATTTTTGGCATCACCGGGTACTTATTGGCGCTGGGTCTAGGATTTTCTATATCGGCTCAAGACATATTTGCTGTTGCGGTCTCCTTAATAATTGCCGATTCGATTGGCTTCATTGTTCTAATTGCGCCGGGAGGATTAGGTGTCCGCGAGGGAATAATGTTCGCCTTGTTAGCAGCGTTAGGAGACAAAAACCTGGCGTTAATTCTGCCGATTGGAACAAGGATTATGGGAATGATTTCAGACCTGCTGTTGGGAGGCTTGGGATTCATATTTTTGAAAAAAACATATTCCAGCAAAGATAACCAGAAAAATAATGAAAAGTTTATATAATTGCTTTGAGGTTTGCCGCAAAGAGAAAAGCAGCACTGAGACATCTGACTCATAGCACCTTAGAAAACGGGATCTTTTATAAGCTGATTGATCATGAGTCCCCGCCGGCAGAAGAAAACCGGACAAACATTTCTTCCAGCGCCGGTTTATCTGACAGGCATAATGATTTTTTTCCACCTGTTTTCAGGAAAGCGGCGATAATCTTTTTTGCCTTTGCCTCCGACAATCCGCAACCATGGAGATACCGAATATTGCGGGGATCATAAAGCCATTCCCCCGGAAAGTCGCCATCAATCAGCATAAGGTAATTTTGCGCTACTTTTATTGCCGACCAGTTTGTCATTACGAATTCCCGTGCTTTATTTCCTAATTCCTCACGAAACTGATGATCAACGATAAGCTTTTCCATTGCCGCTTCAAGATTGTCAGGATGACAAAACATGCTCGGTGGCAAATTGACAGCGGGAAGATCATTTTTTATCTGATTTACGTAATAACTTCCAACAACAGCCGGTTTTCCGGCAAAGGCTGCTTCCATGGCAAATACTGCCATGGGAGTATCGGAATATGTCTCATCAACAATAAAGTCACATCTTTCCAGTTCCTGTAAAACTTCGGAGTTGGAACGTCCCGTTATTTCTACATAATCTATTGCGTATCCCTTCCGTTTAAGTGATTGTACCGCTTGTCTTATTATCGGTGTGCCCTTGGGTTCAGGTTTGGAAGGGGCATGGAGGATACGGATGATCTTTCCGCCTGAGTTATTATTTAATGCGTAATCTGAAGAAGTTATGCTGGTTACGATGTTGTGTGGTATGCCAATGCATAAACTGGAAATGAAGGGACGGGTCTGAAAATAGGCCTGAGGTGGAATGTTTATAATATCATCGGCAAATCTTTCGATAATGGAAATCATGATTTTCTGGATGCGAGTAACAAGTATGCCGATCAGTATAGAACTCAACTTATCATTTTTGATAACGTAACCGTTAAGATAGACTGGCCTTGCTTCAGAGCCGAGGAAGACATAGATAATTTTTTTTCCGAACAACTTAAGGAATAGAAGGTCAATAAAAAAGAAAAAAGTGGAATTGGAAGCGAATATAAAGACATTAAATCGCAATAGGGCCCAGGGGAAGAGGAAAAAACTTATGATGTTTTGCAGAAAAAAAACCCAGATAACTCGCAAGATCCAGTTTCCGAAAAACATCATACCAATTTTCTGCGAGAAATTGTTAATCGTATTTATCAAAGGAGGATTTCTATCTATCCCATATTGAAAAGGATTGCCGTTCAGGTTAACGAATACGGAGTCAATTCCAAGGGCGTCAAATCCCTTTTTGAGATGGTGAAAATAACCGGCTATTTCTCTCAGGCCGATGAATATGCGCGGTTTTTTAATCATCTTATTTGTATGTTTCATGAAAAAACTCCTCGGTACCAGATGCAATTGATACATGACCGCAAGAAGGCCGCATTTTTTAACATAGAAAGACTTTGTACAATTATACAGGCTCTGAGCGCAACTCTTTTCAGAAAAGAACCAATTTATCAGGCATTTTCAAATATCAGCTATATAAACAGGGCAGACCATTTGAGTACCCCATCGAATCCATTCGATTAATGTTGGTACAATAGTGAACCAATCACTTTACTTAGACTATTTTTGTCCGGGAAATTAACCAGCACACCCATTCCCTGCTTCTGATACACCACTATGCTACCGATAGCAACCGCAGAAGCATGGCCTATGTTACATGCTTCACCAATATGCGTGATGTTTCCACAACCACCGTTGGCGATCACTGGGATGGATACGGCATCAGCAACCTGCTTTGTCAGATCAAGATCAAATCCTTTCCATGTTCCTTCGTTATCAATCGAAGTAAGCAATATTTCTCCGGCCCCGAGATTCTGCACTTCTTTTGCCCAATCTACCGGCTTTTTCTTTTGATTCATTGTACCTGAAAGACTGAAAATTTCGTATTTCCCGAAAAAGGTTTTTTTTACATCTATGGCGATTATAATACTTTGGCTTCCAAAAGCTTGTGAGAGTTCGGAAACAATATTCGGATATTCAAAAGGATAAGAATTTAAAACTATCTTTTCGAAACCTATATTGAAAATTTTTTCTGCCATTTGTATGGATCTTATGCCTCCGCCATACGACAAAGGCATAAAGCATTCATTGGCTATTTCTCGGAGAATCTTATAATTGGGTTCTCGTTTTTCTTTGCTTGCCGTAATGTCCAGGAAGGCCAATTCATCCACCTCGAGTTCATTGAAAATGCGGCATGTATTAGCAGGATCACCAATATACCCGAATTTATTGAACTGAACGGTTTTTACGAGCGATTCGTTCCTGAGGAGAAGGCAGGGGATAATGCGTGTTTTCAACATCATAACCTCGCAAAGTTTTCCAGGAGGCGCATTCCGAAACGGTGGCTTTTTTCGGGATGAAACTGTACGCCGAAAATATTGTCATTCTGAATTGCGGAATCAAAATAATAGCCATGTTTCGTTTTCAGGATGGAATATTTTTCGTTCTCGACCTGGGCGTGATAGGCATGGACAAAATAAAAGCGATGTTCTGGTTCGAAATCCTCGGTCAAAGGGCTTAGTGTGGATCTTTGAACCAAATTCCATCCCATGTGAGGAATTTTCAAAGCCGATTCATTGGAAAAACGGAAGCGGATTGTTTTTGCGGGGATCCATCCCATCCCTACACATTGTCCTTCCTCGCTGCTCTTTGTTAGAAGTTGCATACCTAGGCAGATACCGAGAAAAGGGACCTTTTCTTTTAAAGCTTTTTGATCAAGAATTTCCCTCAGTCCGGATTGTCCGATCCTTTCCATCGCCCGATCAAAATGTCCGACTCCCGGGAGGATGATCTTCCTGGCTTTTGCGATTTCTTCAGGATCAGATGTAATCTGAGACTTAATACCGATTTTTTTCAGCATATTGACAATTGATCCGGTATTGCCCATGCCATAATCAATGATTGTAATCATTAGAGCTCATTCTTTGAAGTATATTTGATATAGAAACTCATGGGCACTAAATTTGCCTTTGCTAGAATAAGAAACATCGGTCTCAAGAGTTCGAACCTTCTTTTGTACGTTTTATAGTCTTTATAAGTTTTCCTCGGCCCTCTCATTACTTTTTCATATACATCATCGCTTAGTCCTAATCTCTTTTTAAAATAATCTACTAGCTCCGGTTCGATATAGGGTGGTTTTTTATATTCTGCCAACGCTTCTTCCCTTGTAATGAATCCGGCCCTTACTGACGCTGATAGACTCAAATTTCTTAAATCAATTCCAAATTTTTGCGGAAAGTACACACTATGATTGAAGGCAGTCATCCTGTTTTCCAAATGATGACCACCATAGTAATGCCAGCAGAAATTTTTTTCTAACATGCTTCTTGCTTCCTGTTTCGAATAGTTAATATACCAGAGCGGTCTGATTTTTTTTATTTTTTTTATTAATATCCATTTCATAAAAGACCAAAAATCCATAAGAGGATAGGTCTTCATTTTCATTGTTCCAAATTGGTCATGAATATTTTTTATATAAGCACCATCAAAGTAAACATTGCCCAATGGAGCAACGCCTTCTGCTATAAATGAATGCCCTTCTAGAATATATTTTACATTATACTTACTGGCCGCTCTATATAATGTTTCTGCCAGAGCCAAGTCTGTCGCCGCATCCAGTTCCGGAACATTGGCAAAGAAAAAAGCGCGAAATATGTCGTCAGATTCCTTATTGTCCACAACATGGGTATAAAGATCGACCTTGAGTTTTCCAAGAACCTTACGGATGTTTTCTGTGGCTATTGCGGTATTCCATGTGTTGTCATAATGAACTGCAAGTGGTTTTAAACCCCACTCTACAGCCTTAATTATCATGAATGATGAATCCGTGCCGCCACTTACTCCAACTACACAGTCATATTTCTTTCCTTTGCCGTCTTTCTTAATTTGTTTGACAATTTCCAAAAAATGTCTTTCACCTTCTGCGGTTCCAGTTTTATACTGTTCCTTTAAATTCTCAATCATTTTACAGTAATTACACACACCGTCTTCATCAAATGTTATGGCTGGAACATTCGAATCATAAATGCATAGACTACAGATTTGCATGAATTATTTCCCTATCTTGAGGTAATTTAGAATCTCTCGACTCTATGGTAATAATAATTTTTGCTTATTCGTAGTTATGATCTGTTCAGGTTATATTCAGTCAAAGTAAGTGCAAATTTCATGTTTTATTTTATATCCAATAGTGTAATGTCGTTTCCGTATAAACCGGATAAAACAAAGCATTAATATGAAGTATCGCCGAAACATGATTATTCACCGAATATCCGGAATCTATATATTCAGCCCCCATTTCCTTCGCGAGTGACATCATGCCCTGGAACAATTTCATCCCCAGTCCTCTGCCCCTAAATTTTGAGTCTAGTGCTAAAAAAGTCATTCTCGCGTATTTATAACCTAATGATTCGGATAAATCTTTGTCAAAATTAAATACGAAACAACCAGCCACTTCGCCTTCATGCTCGATAACTGCAATGGGTTGGTTGTTGTTCCATGCCGTGTTGACCCATTTTTTAAACATTGCGTCGACTTTTTGTTTATCGAACTTTTTATCCGTGTAAAGATGGCCACCCCGGTATGGAAAATTTTCCGCGATATATAATACCTTGTCGAGGTCTTTGGCGCACATGAGCCTGATATTCGAATCATTTAATTTTGGTACTTTTTCACATGACACCACAGGCCAAGTATTGCTTTCAAAACAACGAAATCCTTTATTTTCAAATATATGGATAACTGAAATCAGATCGCCGTTAATACGGGCGGATACAAATTTGACGCCTTTTTCACGCAACACCCGAATGCAGCTATCCAACATGTTTTCAAGCCTGTTTCTGGTCGAAAAACCATTATATGAAGCAAGCAAATTTATCGACGCAAATTTATATCCAACAGCAATGATTCTTCATCCCATTTAGATATTTTACATCCAATCAGGTTTAATGAATTTTCATATACATCGTAAAATATTTCCCATTCGGGGCTTTTTAAAATATCTTGAAGTTTCAACAACAAAAATATTTCCCACCCATTCTTACTTAAAGAAGGATAGTATCGATAATGATCAAACATATAATGAGGTAAAGCATTTTCAACGTTTTTTATAAACTCATGTTCAAACGCTTTATCATCAAGGAATCTTTTAATTGAAAATCCATCATGCAGTCCCACGTGTATATCCGCCATAATTACTTTCTTGCTTTGAATAAAGCAAAGCCCCTCCCCTCAAACAAATCAGTTTCTTTCCCCATGTCTCTTTCTTGTTACATCGTGCTGCGAATTTTGATCGCTTTAAAAACCTCTTTGCATACATGCACCGTATCTACTCCATTATAACAAGGAAGAGTAATGGTCTGCTCCTGTAATATAATAGAATTGTGTTGGACATCGCCATATTGTCGTCGATAATAGGTTAATCCACTTAAGCTGTAAGTTCCAAGTGTCGATTCCACATTCTTGTTTTTCAGGTTTGTAATCAGTATGTCCCTGTTAATCTCTTCTGGTACCCTGAAAACTAACGACTGCACGTTATGAATTACATTTTCAGAGACTTGCTGCGCACGGAACCCAAGCGGCACCAGTTCATGTGCGTAGACATCACGTATCTGATTGCGATCACGTACAATGGCGTCAATCTTTTCCAATTGCTTGATCCCCATTATCGCCTGTAGCTCAGGCAGCCTGAAGTTGTATCCATAATCGATAAAATCGAATTTCCCATTTTCAACTACAGCTCCGTGGGCCAGCTTTATCGCCAATTTTTCCGCCCACACATCATTGTTAGTGGTTATGGCACCCCCCTCCCCGGTCGTCAATAGTTTGCGGGGATGAAAGCTAAAACAGGTTAAATCGGCAATGTTGCCACAACGGACGCCATGTTCGCTGCTGCCGATAGCGCAGGCCGCGTCCTCGATCAGGGGAATATTCCTCTTCTGACAGATTGCCTTTATAGCATGGATGCCGGAAGGATTGCCCATGGCATCGACAAAGATAACCGCTTTGGTCTTCGACGTGATTTTCCGTTCAAGCTCTTCAGGCGGCATATTAAAGGTATCCAGACTGACATCGGCGAATACCGGCCTGGCGCCAACATCTTCGACAATATTGGCAGTTGCAGGGAAGGAAAAATCTGAGACAATCACCTCATCATCGCTTCCAATCCCAAGAAGCCGCATGCACATCCAGAGGGCCGTCGTCGCTGATGTTGTCAGGAAGGCATGTTTGGTGCCTGTATAGGTTCTTATCTGTTCAGAAAAAGCGGCTACGTATTTCCCTCGGGTAAAACAGCCGTTTTCAAAAACCCCCCGGAATTCGGCTTCGATCTCTTCGAAGGAGATGTAAGGCTTAATGAGTTTGATCATGGTGCTTTTCCAATGTGCTTCCGATACCATGCCAGTGTTTCCTGCAGCCCTATATCAAACGGCGTTAGGCGGTATTCAATCATAGATTTGACCTTGGCATTGCTGGCGTTGTGGCATTGAACATCTGGCTTCCGGGCTTCCTTATATAATATCTCACCTTTATAACCCATTACCTCAGCCACTCTTTCAATCACGTCTTTGATGGCGATCTGTCCATTCGTGGAGATATTGACGCTGTCTCCGGCAGACATCTTGCCGTACAGCTTGATTATGGCATCCACTGTGTCTAACACATATATGAAGTCTCTGGTTTGTTTTCCAGTACCGTGAACCTCAGGCGCTATACCATTAAGAATCTTCCATGCTGTAATGGGAATGACTCCTGCCAGATAGCCTTTGTAATTTTGTCGTGGACCATAGTTGTTAAAGGGCCTGACAATGAAAGCATCGAGATCGAACATGCGTACGTAGCTCTGCAAGGCGATATCCGCAGCAGCCTTGCCGGCGGCATAAGTCGTGGTAGGATTAATAGGGTGTTTTTCGTCCATTGGTTCGTAAACTGCTGTTCCGTAAACTTCTGAGGTAGAAAAGTGACAGAGAGTTTTAAAGGCTTTTTCTGACCTTTGCAATTCAAGCAGGTTCAGAATGACCTTGACGTTGGTATCGAAGGCGTTGGAGGGGTTCACGAAAGAGTAGTTGAGGGCTTTGGTCGCAGCATTGAATACGATATCGATAGGATGACGCTCAAATATATAGTTGAGGGATGAAATGAACTCGGCATCGTCTTTGTACAGCACCGCCCCTTTTTGCGTGGCATCTGCCAAGTTGTCTTCGTTTCCGAGGAACATGTTGTCAATGACGGTTACCTGTCTGGCCCCTTCGACAAGCAGTTTATCAACCAAGTGGCTACCAATGAAGCCGGCTCCACCGATCACCAATATAGAACTTCCCGAGATCGTAGGTCTCATTGTTTATTCCTCACGAGCACTCCCTAGCACCGGTAATTTATTACCCGGTGTTCGTAATCTGATATACCAACTTTAAAGTTACCAAGCCATCATAACCATTGATCAACGACTTGCCACCAGTACATTTTCTCCTGTAAGCTCTATTTCAATATTAGTAGATATAATTATATTCCCGTAATTCTTTTCTTAATTTAACAAACTTAGCGGGTGCGCCTATTGCCATATGCCAGTCGGGAACATTTTTTGTAACAACAGCACTTGCAGCAATTATAGCACCCTCTCCTACTTCTATACCGGGAAGCAGAGTTGCATTTCCTCCAATCGATGCTCCTTTTCTTATAACCGGGGCTTTTAATGGAACATCCTTAAATCGTATGGGATACATGTCATTTAAAAAAACACAGTTTGGTCCCAAAAACACATAATCCGCAATAGTTGTTCCGGTGGGGATGTAAACGCTTGATTGGATGCTCACATGGCTTCCTATTGTTGTGTTATTGTCTATAACTACATTTGTGCCAAGCAAGACGTTGTCACCAACAACGCATCTTTCTCTGATGAGTACGTTATGCCCCGTCCTTACATCATTCCCTATAACGGTGTCCTTATATACGGCAACGCCGGGACGAAGGATTGAATTAGATCCTATTTTGCATCCTTCGTATTGTAAGTCGTCTATTACTTCATTCTTATCTCTCAATTCCAAAAAAATATCACTTGTAGGATAACCCAATATTACATTTTCCATTATCATTGAATTATCTCCAACATAATTTGTACCATAAGATTTTACGGAATTGTGAATGTATACATTTTTCCCTTTCACAATATGTACGAACATTTTTACTCCCTTTAATTTGAAATTAATTTTGTTCCAACTTGCATTTATAAAGCCTTTTATAGCCGCTGGCAATAGCAGCGCCGGCGGTGATGAATATTTTTTTATTTTTTATCATCTGAACTACTTTCTAACCAAATTAGACGGATATATTTGTTCACCTGCCGCTTAAGAAGATAACAACAATTAAGAGTGTTTATCTTCTCAAGCGCTTTGCTTAAATTGTTTAAATTGAGTAGCATATCATGCTGGAATTAGCCAATATTATTTGCTTAATTGCTCATTTGAACGCCAGCGGCAAGAATGTTACTATTATTAATGACTGGTATTATTTTACTTCCTGCAACCCCTGTTTGGATTTTCTATATTTACTGCCGCATTGAGGACATTTCATCTTTTCATTGAGTTTATAGCCGCATTGGCACATCCAGCCTTTTAATTTTGCGGGATTGCCCATCATTAAAGCGTAATCTGGAACATCTTTGGTAACTACCGCGCCCGCCGCGACAAAAGCGTAACGCCCGATCGTATGACCACAGACAATCGTGCAATTGGCGCCGAGCGTTGCTCCTTTTTTAACTAAAGTAGGCTTGATTTCGGACATTCGTTTTAATTTCTGCACGCGGATTTACAACATTGGTGAAAACGGCAGATGGACCGCAAAAAACATTATCCTCAAGAGTTACACCTTTATAAACAGATACATTGTTTTGTATTTTACACCCGCTGCCGATGATGACGTCGGGACCGATAACTACATTCTGCCCGATGGAACAGTTCTCACCAATTTTAGAGCCGGAAATTATATGTGAATAATGCCATATCTTAGTTCCCGTGTCGATTTCCACATTATTGTCCACTTGAGCGGTGGGATGGATAAATACAATTGTCTTTAGGGCTTTCAAGCTGCGGCTAAATTTCTTAAATTAATTCTTAATCCGTTTTCATTTAATGAGCGTTCGGAAGCGTTAAGTACTTTGAGAACGCGTAATCCTTCCTCGCCATTTGTCAATGCCTGTTTTCTTTTTTCGATGCAATCAAGAAAATGCTCGCATTCCATTTTTAACGGTTCGGCATGAGAAATGGAAACACTCTCCGGAATTCCGCGAGTAGGCACGGGGACATTTTTTTCCCATTTTACTTGATGAGGGTAAATAAGTAATTTTTCTTCCCAGGGCAGGGTATCGTCAAAAACAGCCATTTTTTGATCGCCGACGACAACCAGTTTTTGGTCTTTGAACGGATGCAGCCAGGAAACAAAAATATGAGCTTTAAGGCCGGAGGAGAATTCCAGATGAGTGGTGGTGACATCGGCAATTTTTTTATGCAGATAATTACCGCCCGTAGCCTGCACGCTTTCCGGTTCTTCACCGGCGAGAGAAAGAATCATCGAAATATCATGCGGAGCGAAAGACCATAAAATATTTTCTTCCCTCCTGATTTTGCCCAAGTTTAATCGATGCGAATAAATGTAATTGATCCGGCCTAAATCGCCATCTGAGACCATTTGTTTTAATTTGATGAAAGCGCCGTGGTATTGCAGAAGATGACCTACCATTAAAACTAAATTATTCTTTTGAGCAAGGGCAATTAGTTCACCGGCGTCTTTTTCCGAAAGGGTAAGAGGTTTTTCGACGAAGACATGCTTGCCGGATGATAAAGCTTCACGAGCCAATAAAAAATGAGTTTCCGCCGGAGTGGCAATGGCTACTCCGGCAATATCGTCACGTGATAGTACATCTTTTAATGAAGAATAAAAATCACAGGAAGGATAGAGTGCCTGCATTTGTTTGAGTGAATCTGAATTTTTATCACTGATGGCTTTTAATACGCCTAATTCATGAAAATTCCGGACTAGATTTTTCCCCCAATTCCCGGCTCCGATAACGGCAATAGCTGGTTTTATAGTTTTTGTCATTTTATGTTCTCACAAAAATGTTAGTTAAGATTTGTATAGCCTTTCATTATCTTGAATATCCATCCACATGGCAAATAAAAGGGATTGGAAACTGCTGGTAAAAAGAAAAAAGAAAGCCAGCATTGTTGCCGCCGAAACAGATTTTCCGGCAAAAACGAATGAGATTATTTTAACTGCGTAAGGCAGGGAACAAAGCCCTAAAATAAACGAAAAGTGATAAAGCAAAAAAAGCGGGTGAAAATCGCGAAAAAGGTACTTAACCCATAATCTTTTAAAAAATGATTTAAACAGCAGCCACGATATACGAGGAATGACTCTGGTTACTTTCATTTTAGAAAGTTCGCCGATGTTATAGACGGGTTTGATTTTAACTTCCTTTAAAGTGCAAAAAGCAATATTGAGTTTGACCAGCATATCATTCGGCATACCGTAGCTTTTGTAGATATCATGAAGCTTAATCGCGCTCAAAGCGGCTAGAGAGATGGCGGTATAGCCGGTTTGAGTATCGGAAACGTGCCAATAGCCGGAAGCAATTTTGGTTAATATCGAAAGAACGGCATTGCCAAAATGGCGTGTTTTAGGAATGATTAGCCGGGCTCCTCCGTGAATAAGACGATTGCCTTTGACATAATCGATTTCTTCATTAATGACGGGAAGGCATATTGATTCCAATTCGGCCGGATCCATTTGGCCGTCACCGGCCATAACGGCTGTGCAATCAATACAGTTGTCCAGGCACCATTTATAGCCTCGGGCGATAGCGGCGCCCACACCGCCGTTTTTTAAATTATTGATTAGAATTACTCGTTCGGTTTCGGGACGAGCGTTGGCTATTTCCGAGGGAATAAAATATTCGGCTTCCGTATGCTGTTTTTCCTGGAGTAAATGTTCAACGCGGTTATATTTGTTATCAAGCGGAACTGTTACATTATTTTTCGTAATTTGCCGGACTGATTGAAGGTTGCTTATATAATCCAGGACGATGGCAGCGGTATTATCTTTCGAGCAATCATTGACAACTATAATGCAGTCGACAAAATCGGGCATGGTGTCTAAAACCTGCCTGATTTGTCTTTCTTCGTTATAGGCGGGAACAACAACGGCAACAGTTTTATCGTGCAACATAAAAACCCCCGTATTTTTGTAGATTAAACTTACTATTTTTAATGGAATTTGTCCAAAAATATTTCATCATAATATTTGAATTTACTTGATATTCGATGGAGGGCAGAATATCATGTTGTGGAGTATTGCTTATGCAGCATGTTGGGATATTTAAATATGGTTACCGGATAGAAAGCGGCAATGGATCAAAAACTCGAGGCGGAAATTGTTGCTCGGATTCTAAAGGGAGACAGGCAGGAATATGCCTTGCTGGTGGAGAAATATAAATCACCTATTTATAATTTAGCTTACCGCATGACCGGTAACCTTGGAGACGCCGAGGATTTAACACAGGAAACATTTATCCGTGCCTATCAATATTTGTGGCGTTATGACACCCGCAAGAAATTATTTAGCTGGCTTTACACCATTGCCTTTAATTTAATCAAAAACCATTATAAAAAAAATAAAAAACACAATATTTCTGAAGAATTAAGCGCACATTCATTGGCCGATAATAGTACTTCACCGGAAGCCAAATTCATAGAAACTCAAGAAATAAGTTTAGGTCTTTTGCGGCTGGAGTATGAACTCAGGGCATTATTAATTATGAAATATCAGCAGGGATTATCTTTTGAAGAGATTGCCGAAATTACCGGTAAATCTCTCAGTGCCGTCAAAATGCGTATTTACCGCGGATTGGGAAAATTAAAAGAATTGATGAGTGGAGAACTTTGAAAAATGGTCTTATTCGCGCTCAGAAACTTTTCCGACCCTGCTTCCTCCTTCCTAAGCCCCTTTTTTAGCTAGGTAGAGATAAAGGATGGCAAAAATATTTTGTGACTATTACCGCTGGAATATGTATATCCTTATAGAATAGATTTCAGGATAAAATATGGAAAAGTTCGCCGAAATAATAGAAATAATAGAAAAGCAAAAAGCAGTTAATCCGCCGGATAATTTGGTTAATCAGGTTATGGCCGGCGTACAAAAAGTTGAAAAAGACATATTGTATAAATTTAACCGCTTTTTATTTCAACCGCGGGAACTTAGCTCTGATGCCGTGAGCATTCTTTCCGGTAAAATCATATCTCACAGGCAATGCAGTTTTCTCTTATTTATGGTCGGATTATTATACCTAGTAGTGGGACTAATTGTTACATTGGGATTAAAAGATGCTTTAAGTATTGAGAATATTAATTTATGGTTAAGAATACAGCCGTATATAACTATTGTCAGCGCTATCTTAATAATCTGTATCGGATTCATCATTTTATACAAACCTCAAACAATAATTGCCGCCAAATATAGTATTATTTTGCATACAGCATTTATTGCGGTGAACGCATTTGTGTTGGAATCAATGCTTCTTTTCCCTATGGCTTTAATTTTTACATTGATACTCACCGTAGCGGCGATGACATTGGGTGTATTATTAGTCGGTTCCATTCAAAATTTTATAAATTTTACTCTTTTGACCACAAGGAGTGATTGTGCGTAAAATACTTAAGGCGGAAAAAGGCTTTAATGTCTTAGAGATAATCACGATTATTGTGGTTATCGGGATCATCGGCGCAATTGCTGTTTCCAGAATCAGCTCGACGGATACTTATACAATAAGCGGAGAGTTGGATAAAGTTAAGAGCCATTTAAGATATGCGCAGGGCCGGGCGATAAGAACCGATTCGAACTGGGGCATCAGGTTCGATTCCGCAAGTACATATTGGCTTTTTCAAACTGTTTATACAAATAAAATCAACTTTGCCGGAGAAGGCCAGAATCAAATTACTCTGTCCAAACTGTCGATAACTTCAGCTACGCAGACCATAACTTTTGATAGATTCGGTTCACCCGGCGCAGCGGATATCACTGTTACAACTTCTGGTGGGAATATAGTCGTTGCGGCCGATACAGGATTTATCCCATGAGAAGAAACTCAACTTTTGTGAATCACGGGTATGAACCCCAAAGCAAGCTTTGGAAACATTTCGCAGCAAGCTGCGGGGTATTATACCCCGCTTATACGGGATAATTCGACTAACAAACTTCTATTCGCTTCAGCTGCACTGCTGCTTTTGAAGTTTGAGTCTCATTACCCTCCGCTTCGCGGGATTGTTCAACTTACCAATTCCGATGCGCTACGCTTTCGGAATTGGAGTTTCACGAATAAAAAGGGTTTTACCCTTATTGAGGTGATTGTTACTCTTGTCGTTGCAGCGATTCTCGCGGCCCTTTTTGTTCAGTTTATGGGACACAATCTGACCGGCAGCCCGGTTTCTGCTGTTGGCGCACAGAATCATTATGAATTGATTCAAGTTGTGGAGAAAATGAACATTGACTATAATAACTTGATGAATGCCGGGGATCCTAATGTTCTGGTAACTTTGCAGTCTCACATTCAAGCGGGTAATGTTGTGGGAAACGTTCCTTATTTTGGCCAATATACACAAGTGACCAAGTTTATAACTTTTGATCCTGCTACAAATATTGAACAATCAGCCGAAACCCCGGGCTCCAATACTTTAAAAGTAACAATTACAAGGAATAATCAGACAATAACAACCATTTTTACAAAATAGATATTCCAACATTAACGGATTATGTCATGAAAAAAGATGCAGGTTTTACTTTGATCGAGATTATCGTTACCATGGTTCTGCTGGGAATAATGGGAGCTATCGCGGGCATGCTGATTGCGAAAGCTGCACAAGGTTATATTGCGGCAAAAGCGAATAATGAGCTTTCGCAAAAGGCGCAACTTGCTCTGGACAGGATGATTCTGGAGTTTGAAGATATTAGCGCCATAAGCACGGTAAGTGAAACTGATCCCGATTCCATTTGTTATACATTAAGATATTATGATGTGCTTACTGATCTTACTACTGATGTTCCCCGCTGTATAGGTCGTGTCGGCAACCAAATAAAGATTGTAAATGGAACGGTTCCTCCTGCCGCCGGAACAGGGTCTGTCCTTATTGATAATGTTAACGCTTTTCAGCTTGATTTTTACAGTCTTACCGATGCTTTCACGGGAAGCGGAACCTGGCTTCCTGCCAATCCCATTGCGAATCTGGCTTCTATTAAGCTTGATCTTACGCTTAATAGAACGGATCCGGCCGGCGGGACATATACTTGTTCTACATTATATGACGTCCGAAGAAATGGCAGAATTGGCCGGGATGATATGCCGATAAACTGGAACCAGTAATGACGATACCCGATCAGGCTGAAGACTCGTTTGTGCATGTTGGACAAAGTAAGAGCGTTAACCAATAAAATTTGGAGAAAGAAATATTGTTGCAGAAAAAAGAATTTTGGGAAAGACCCTTTCTAGGTAAAGGCAGTATTTTAGTTTCACTGATAATAACAATGCTTATTTTCTCTGTTCTGGCCGTAATAATGCTCTCTTTAACGGGCACTTCTCTTTTCAGCCAGCTCAACACGTCTTCCACTACAAAAGCAACTTATATCGCCAAATCAGGTTACAATTATTTGGCCAGTCGGTATAAGAACGCAGCAAGCGGAGAGGCAAAGAATCTAGCCCTGGAAAACCTGCACAATATAAATTTTCAGTTGCTCAATAATAATGGCAGTTTCCTGTTAAATGTAAAACCTTATTATTTGAGATCTCAACAAAGATTAACTATTACAGCTACAGGTGGCGTGCCACTACTCGTAAAATTTCCTGGTGCAGAGTCCTATTCTATTCCTGCTTCAGGGACTATGGCCGTGTTCACTGCGGATGGCTACAGGCGTTTCAACTATACTGCTATTGCCGGTTCGGCGAATAATTATACGCTTACTCTTGGTACTACTCGACCAGACGGTCAACCGATTGAGGTTTATAATGGCACCAGCATAGTTCCAGTTCTAGCTCCCGCCAGCAATCAAACTTTATCCAACGGCGGAAACCTGATAGTCGCCACCGGAACAGGCGGCATTTTCCCTGCCAGTTTCGGTTTTTTTGAAATACCACTAGTATCAGCTCTTTCTAGCTATGTATTTTACTACGAGTCCCGCACGGGAGATACTTTTTACAGAATCAGGAATGCGCAAGATCCGACCGGAGGTTTTCCATCCCAGGCCATTACCACGGTAAACGGAATGATTTATGCCCACACCGCTGCTCAGATCAACTCGACCGGCACATTTAATCCCGGGGGAGGCCCTGCTTTCAACAGTACATTTTCACGAATGGCAATTTTAGGTTTTAACCCGGGAGGAAACAGCTATAAGCCTATTATAACGGGATTTGCTGATTGGAATATAGTTGACACCCGTTTTTCTATAAATCCCGCAAATACTATTTTAACATTGGGATCGACGAGTATATCGACTACCGGCGCCGCCTGGTATGGCGGAAATGCGGCTGCAGCCAATTGCTCCAACGGGAAATGTAATTTCGGTCTTGGTATTCGTGCCTATTTTCAATTTACAGATACTTATAGCGGACCACGTCGTGGCGATGGTTTTACATTCACCATAATGAACGGTGCCCTTAATGATATAACGAAAAGAGGAGGAGACACAGATCCAAAGCGTGGGGGAGGCATGTTGGCATACGCAGGGTCGGGTAATACAGCAGATGGTTTGGGTTTGCGACCTCCCAAATTAGCCGTTGAATTTGACAAATTTTCGGAAACCGGTGGCACTTACGAAAATTGTAATATTGGAAGAAACGATACTGCCAATAATCATCTGGCTTTAGTCTTCTGGGGTGACAATATATCTGGCGTTTGCAGCAATGGTAATCCCGCGGTTAGTTACGATGATAACGTGCACGGTGCGGGCGCAGCGGGAAGTACCACAATTCCTCAAAATTCATACAACGGTGGAACAGGAGGATATTATGAGCGTGCGGGGGACTGGCTAAATGAAGGCACACAACATGCTTTTAGAATTGAAGTTACACGGGACCCAACTGCCAACGTAAATGGGAATTATTATTACAATATAAAAGCATGGATAGATTGCACCAGTTGTAACGATATTAGCGTTCCGTATGACGCCTTCCACACCGCATAATTAATCGAACAATAGAGCTTTCACCAACTCTTCATGCCAATTTTCACAAAATGATCTTCGGCTTTACACAGAGGTACAGGTAACAGTAACAACCAGAATGTGGATTAGACAACTTTGACTATTTATTTCCCCCCAAATTAATTTTTTCATTTGGGAATTGGTAACGAGAGACTGGAGTGATTGAACATGCATGATGATAAAGCTTTGTATACCAAACTTCTGGACATTCGCGATAATAAGCGCGATTATCAAAGAAGTTAAATTTACCACCTCCCTGATTAATCCCCAATTTGATTTTCAGTATTTTGATCAGGCTTTCCGCGATGTGGAAAAACTGTTTCGCGGTCATTATCCGGGATTTCGCGCGTGCAACACCAATTACCATGATTTCCGGCACACCATGCTGGTTGTGCTGGCCATGGCGCGTCTCATTCACGGAGCCTATTTGCAGGGGATAAAATTTACCGATAAAGAAATAAATCTGGGTTTAATCAGCGCGCTGATGCACGATACAGGCTATATACAGACAAATGACGATGATTCCGGAACCGGCGCCAAATACACCCTTGTGCACATCAAAAGAAGCATAATGTTTGTGCAGGATTATTACGCCAATGAAGAGTATTTTCGGGAAGATTTAGAGAAGTTTCAGCGACATATTGAATTGCACAGGCCTTAGTATAGATATTAAGAAAATTACTTTTTCCTCGGCCAATATAGAAATCATGGGTAAGATTCTCGGTACCGCGGATTTGTTGGGGCAGATGGCCGATCGTCTCTATCTGGAAAAACTGATTCCCCTTTTTCATGAATTTGAGGAAGGCAAAGTTCCCGGATTTGATAGCGAGCTTGATCTCTTAAAAAAAACAACCAATTTTTATAATGTGACCAAAGCCAGATTCGAAAACGATCTGGGTAACGTCATTCAATACATGGCTGATCACTTTAAGGAACGATGGAATATTGAAAGAAATATCTATAATGACGCTATCGAAAAAAATATAAATTACCTGAAATTCATTTTAAAAACTAATGAGAAGAATGTTAGCACCTGCCTGCGTCGCAACGCTGTAACATTACAGTAAATCACAAAGTATTTCCTCGATTTTTCAGCACCGCCTAATCAGTGGAGCCCCCTCCGGGTGGGAGCTGGAGGCTCCCTAAAAAATAATGCGGCCTCCTGCGACTCACGAAGCTTTCCTATCGCGGCCGGAGCCGGTGAATTCCAAGTCGCGGGATTGACTTTTTTGGGCTATATGTTATCTTCCCGGAAGACTGATTTGATAAATACAACTTTTCATGGAAACAAAAGAGGAGGATTGAGGTGAAAATATTTGTCAAAAAAGGGAAGCTTGCCGAAACAAAAAGCCAGGCTATTATTTTAACGTTGTTTGAAGACAGAAAAAAATTGACCGGAGCGGCGCTGGAAATTGATCAAACAAACCGGATGGATTAATCAGCGAATTGATTGATAATCGTGATTTTGAAGCAAAGCCTTCTCAAATATCCGTAATTTATACCAGAGGATTACTGCCGGCAAAAAGAATAGCCCTTGTTGGTTTGGGCAAGCAAAGCGAATTTAATCTGGAAAAACTTCGCATCGCTTTTGCCAAAGTCATGCAGCATTTGCGAAGTATGAATATCAAAGAAGCGGCAACTTCCATTGATTTGAATCTTATTCCCAACGCAAAAGATAAAGTTGCCGCAGGCCGTGGCAGAAGGAGCGCTTTTAGGGCTTTATCAATATACGCCTTTTAAAACCGTTGACCGCGAAGATTTAAAAGACATGGAACAATTAAATATTATCGCTGAAGAAAAAGATTTTTCTCTTGATTGAAGCTGCAATTAAAAAAGCGCAGATAATTACACAGGCCGTATATTTTGCGCGCGATCTCGTTTCCGCTCCGTCCAACGAAATGACGCCTTCGATTATGGCGAAAAAAGCGCAGGAAATTGCCCGCAGAAAAAATGTTTCCTGCAAAGTTCTGGATAAAGCCAAAATGAAAGAATTGGGGATGAACTCGCTCTTGGGAGTAGCCTCCGGAAGCAATGAAGAGCCGAAATTTATTATTCTGGAATATGCAGGCGGCAAAAAAAACGCAGCGCCGATTGTGCTTGTGGGCAAGGGATTGACTTTTGACAGCGGAGGAATTTCCATCAAGCCTGCGGAGAAAATGGATGAAATGAAAACGGACATGTCCGGCGGAGCGGCGGTTATGGGCGCGATTATGGCAGCCGCTGATTTGCAGCTTGCCGCTCAATATTGTCGGGCTTATTCCCGCCACGGAAAATATGCCCAGCGGCACTGCCTTATAAACCGGGTGATATTTTAAAATCATATTCCGGGAAAACCATTGAAGTTCTCAATACCGATGCCGAAGGCAGGCTGATTTTAGCCGACGCGCTGGCCTACGCGTCCAAGTATAAACCGGCGGCGATTATTGATGTTGCCACTCTTACCGGTGCCTGTATTGTCGCGCTGGGAGATGATGTAATCGGCATGCTGGGAACTGATGATAAACTGAAAAAAGAAATAAATAAAGCCGCCCAAACGACCGGAGAACTTGTCTGGGAACTGCCTTTGTGGGAAAGCTATCACGAACTTATCAAAGAGCGATATTGCCGATTATAAAAACAGCGGCGGACGCGCTGCCGGTACAATCACCGCCGCGGCATTTTTAAGCAAATTTGTCGGAGATTTTCCCTGGGTGCATCTGGATATTGCCGGTCCGGCCTGGACAGACAAAGATAAAACTTATATTCCCAAAGGGGCATCGGGAGTCGCTGTTCGATTGCTGGTGGAATTTCTGCGCAATCGTGTCCGAAAATAGAACTATGCCGCCGCTTCTGGAAATAAAAGATTTAATGACGGTATTTGATACCGCCCAGGGAAGAATTAAGGCTGTTGATGGAGTTTCGTTAAGCATCAATTCCGGTGAAACGCTGGGAATTGTCGGCGAATCCGGTTGCGGAAAAACAATGCTCGCTCTTTCCATTATGCGGCTTATTCCCGCCAAACGGCAAAATCATTAATGGTGAAATATTATTTTCCGGCAGGGATTTATTAACGCTATCATCTGAGGAAATGCGCGCCAAACGCGGCAGTGAAATTTCCATGATCTTTCAGGAACCGATGACTTCGCTAAATCCGGTATTTCGCGTCGGTGAACAAATCGCCGAAGCAATCCGGCTGCACAGAAAACTTCCGGCGAAAGAAGCAATGGCGCTGGCTGTTGAACAATTGCGTGAAGTGGGAATTCCCGATCCGAAAAAACGGGCGCGAGATTATCCGCATCAGCTCAGCGGCGGCATGCGCCAGCGGGTGATGATTGCCATGGCCATGTCCTGTCATCCCCAGCTGCTTCTGGCCGATGAACCGACAACAGCGCTGGATGTCACCATTCAGGCGCAAATTCTGGATTTGATTTCCGAGCTCAAGAAAAAAAATCAAATGGCGGTTGTTTTAATCACGCATGATCTGGGCATTATTGCTCAGGCGGCCCAAAAAGTTGCGGTAATGTATGCGGGTAAAATTGTGGAGAGTTCGACTGTGGAACAAATATTTGCGAATCCCTTGCATCCCTATACCAAAGGTTTGATCGATTCGATACCGGCAAGATGCGCTGGTTCGGATAAAGAACAGCAGAAATATCTCAAAACCATTCCGGGTTCTGTTCCCAGTTTATACAATCTTGCCCCGGGCTGCCGTTTTTATGAGAGATGTTCTTATGCGGATAACCAATGTGCTCAAGAAGAACCGTCTGTTAGAGAAGATCGAAACAGGGCATTTTGTTTCGTGCTGGAAATCTTCAGACATACAAAAAAAGGAAAATTAAATTAATTGATACCAAATGCCCAGTCATTAATTGAAATTCAGAAACTGAATAAAAAATATAGCTTAGAGCAGCGGTTTATTGAATTCAAAAAAAAGAATTATTCCCGCCGTCAATAATGTCAGTTTGCAAATATATCAAAGGAGAAACATTGGGCTTGGTCGGTGAATCCGGTTGCGGAAAATCCACGCTGGCGCGCCTGATAACCAGATTGGAAAAACCTTCCTCCGGTAATATTTATTTTAAAGGCGAAAATATTTTTTTATATGATAAAAAAGCCTTAAAAGCATACCGCCGCAACGTGCAGATTAATCTTTCAGGATCCTTATTCCTCTCTCAATCCGCGAAAATCGGCAGCAAGCATAATCAAAGAACCTTTGACCATTCATCGAATCGGCAATAAAAATCAGCGCCAGGAATCGGTGGCTGGAATTGATGGAGAAAGTCGGTCTGAACAAAGAACAGGCGAATCGTTATCCGCATGAATTCAGCGGCGGACAGAGACAGCGTATCGGAATAGCGCGGGCGCTTGTTCTTAAGCCGGAACTGATTATTGCCGATGAGCCTGTTTCCGCTTTGGATGTATCTATTCAGGCGCAAATTCTGAATTTGCTCAAAGATTTAAAACAGGATTTTGGCTTGACCTATTTGTTCATTTCTCACGATCTTAATGTGATACGTCATATGTCCGATCGCGTTGCCGTTATGTATTTAGGCCGAATTGTCGAATTAGCGGGAAACAGCGATATTTATGAGCGTCCGCTTCATCCGTATACGCGTATGCTGCTTTCGGCCGTGCCCGTGTGCGATCCGCAGGAAAAAGAAGAATAGCGGCGATAAAAGGAGAAGCAAGAGCTGAAAATGATCACGGCTGCAATTTTCAGAACCGCTGTCCTTGATAAGAGAGTGATTTGTTCCGAGCAAGAGCCTGTACTTACGCAAAGTTGAAGATGAAAGATTTTGTGCCTGTCATTTAACCGGTTCAATCTGAATGAAGGAAGTATGCCGGAAGAAAGAATATTTATTAAAAATGATTCTCTGATAATTGAAGGATTATTGCATAAATCTTCGGGGGAAAGAGGAGTCATTATTTGTCATCCGCATCCCCTTATGGGCGGTTCGATGTATAACAATGTTGTGGAAGCGATTCAGGAAGCATTTGCCGCCGAAAATTTTTCTACGTTGAGATTTAATTTCAGAGGTGTTGGCGGAAGCACCGGTATTTATGATGAAGGAAGAGGGGAAGTGGGAGATATTCTTTCCGCCCGTGAATATTTGATAAATAAGTGGATTGTCAAAATATATTTTTTGCCGGTTATTCCTTTGGCGCCTGGGTCGGGTCAAAAGTCATTGAACGAAATAATAATATTTTTACGGACAGTGTGTTTATTTCGCCGCCTAATAATTATTTTGATTTTGATTGGGCAAAATTAACCGATAAAATTGATTTAATTATTTGTGGAGATCGAGATCAGTTTTGTGATCTGGAAGCTATAAAAAAACAAATTAAGAAAATAGAAGTCAAAAGTGGAAATGATTTCCGGAGCCGATCATTTTTATATGGGAAAAGAAAAAGAACTTATGAATATTTTACGAAAGTACATAGTTAGAATAAATAAAATAAAATTGTGAAAAAAAACTTGATTTTGAAAAAAAATAGTGCTACGGCTCAAAACAACGTAAGAAAGCCGCAATTATTATTATGGATTGATAAGGGCGGTTTTGTCAGGAAATTGTTAGTGCTGAGTTTTATTGAAGAAAAAAATTAACCGCAAAGAATTCTTTAAGTGAGAAATGGAATTCGTGCGGTTTTTTTAGTTTCTCGCAGGATTTTATCCGGCGAGGAAACAAATATTTGAAAGGGGGGTTTTAGCTTTGGCAGAAGGAAAAGTAAAGTGGTTCAACGAGAAGAAGGGGTTTGGTTTTATTGAAAACGATGAAGGTGGAGATGTTTTTGTTCATTATAGTGCCATTGCAGGAACAGGATTTAAGACTCTTTATGAGGGTCAGAGAATTCGTTTCGATATTGAACAGGGAAACAAAGGTCCCAGCGCGACAAATGTTCAGCCACTATAATAATTCCAATTAATAAAAACTTAATTTGAATTAAAAATGCCCCATTATACTGGGGCATTTTTTTTAATGAGACTCAAACATTACAAGCGCAGCGAAGTGAATGTTTGTTAGTCGAATTAATAAAACTCGCTGACTATAGGAAGCATTAGTCGAATTGATCCCATCAAATACGGGATTATTCCCAGGAGCGAAGCGACGAGGGATTTGAAACTCGCTGGCTATAGGAAGCGTTAGTTAGGTTTTAAAACGCCGCAGCTCTTTTTTAGCCCAAAAATAAACCAGGCATAAAGATATGACGTTAGATATGGGCAGTGCCAGCCAAGCGCCCAGAAGACCAATCCGGGAAGATAAAATAATCAATAAAGGAATAAGTAAGACTGTGTCGCGGAAAAAAAGTAAAAACATGGCCAGAGTTCCTTTACCCAGTCCCATTAACATGTTTATATACACTAGTGTCGGGGCTATAAAAACGAGAATCGACACATAAATACGTAAGGCCGGCATAGCAATCTCTGTCATTGCAGGGTCATTAGAGAAAAGAGAAATAATAAACTCGGCAAATATTTCTAAAATTATCGAAGAGAACGCGGCAATCAAGAGAGATGCTTTCAAGGCAACGGAAACCGATTGTCTGAGTCGGTGATAAAGTTTGGCGCCTTCACTGTATGCAACAATAGGCATTAAACCGAAGCCTATGCCGTATAAAATCATCGTGACAAGACTATTAACACGGAAACAAATTCCGAGCGCGGCAATAGCCCGCGAACCGAAGTCCGCTAGAACATGGTTATAAATAACCAAAACTAAACTTACTATCAGATTAGTAACAATGGACGGTAGCCCGGTGGAATAAATCGAATTAATTATGGAAATATTAGGGAAAAGATATTCCCGTCTAAGTTCATATTTGGATGATTTTAATTGCATAAAATACAGGGAAAATATAAAGGCAATAAATTGCGCGATAACAGCCGCGAGCGCTGCTCCTTTAATTCCTAAGCGCGGAAATGGGCCAATTCCAAAAATTAATAAAGGATCAAGAATTGCGCTGGAAATGGAGGCAATTAAAACAACATACATTGATAAAAGAGGCCTTCCTTCCGCGCGAAGTAAATTGTTGGACATCATCGAAAAAAAGAGAAAAGGAGAACTAAAGACGATAATAAGAAGATATTCGCGGCAAAGAGGCATTATTTCATAGGTAGCGCCGAAAAAGCTAAGGACAGTATCGTGGAAAAAGAGAACTGGAATGATTACTAAAAATCCAAAGAAAAAGGACAGGAAAAATATTTGGCCGGCAGTTTGTTTTGCTTGAAGAAATTTCCCGGCGCCGAACATTCGAGCGGAAAAAGAACCGGCACCAACGCCGGTGCCGACGCCAATCGCGGCAAAAATCATTTGAATAGGAAAGCAAACTGTAAGAGCGGCTAGAGCTTGTGAACTTAACCTGGCCAGCCAGAAAGTATCAATAAAGTTGTAAATAGACATGGCAATCATCGCTACAATTGACGGCCAGCTCATCTTCAAAATCAGCGGGAAAATTGCTTCGTTGCCTAAATCAAGTCTTTTAATCATTTTTCTATAGCCAATATTGGCGAAATAATATTAAATGCTCTAATAAGTAGAACTTTGGTTGCTTACACGCAAAAAACGATAATTTCAAGGCAATAGTAAAATATGGCGAAAAATTTGATTGTTATTTTGGGCCCGACAGCCTCGGGTAAAACCCAACTGGCAGCTCAACTTGCCTATGATTTGCAGGGGCGAAATAATTTCTGCCGATTCCCGTCAGGTTTATAAAGGCATGGATATCGGTACAGGCAAAGATTTAAACCAGTATCTTATTAATGGCAGGAAAATTCCCTATCACTTGATAGATATTATAGATCCTCAGAGCGAATTTAGCTTATTTGAGTTCCAAAATAGATTTTATAAAATATTTACCCAACTCAGCCGGAAAAGAATTATGCCGATTATGGTCGGGGGAACAGGTCTTTATTTGGAATCGGTACTGACAGGATATAATATGCCCGAAGCTCCGCCTGATCGAGAATTGCGAAAAATATTAAGCTGCAAATCGAAAAAACAACTGCAGGAAATACTCCAGGCATTAAAACCACGTTTGCACAACAAGACCGATTATGACGATCTGGAGAGACTAATTCGGGCAATCGAGATTGAAAGAGCGCGGGCTATAAAAGGCGAAGAGCAACAGGAGAAACCGGATATCGATGCCGTGGTAATGGGCGTAAACTGCGAAAGATCAGCGTTGCGGCAGCGTATTACGTCGCGGCTGAAAGAAAGGCTTGCGCAGGGGATGATTGAAGAAGTAAAAAATCTGCATTCGGCCGGATTGGCCTGGAAAAAATTAGAGAGCTTCGGTTTGGAGTATCGTTTTATTTCTCAGTACCTGCAAAACAAAATTACTTTTGACGAAATGATAAATAAATTAAATACCAGCATCCATCAATTTGCCAAAAGACAAGAAACGTGGTTTCGGCGGATGGAGAAAAAGGGGATAGTTATTAACTGGATTCCAGCCAATAACTATCCGTTATTGAAAGAAACCGTAATGAAATTTCTGTAATGAATAAACCTTTTTTGATTGATACTTATCTGCAAAATTATTCAACAGCCGGAAAGTGGAATTTAATTGCCAATGATACTGAAAATATTTCTCAGGTTGTTGTAATACCGGCTTACGCAGAAAGAGAAATGCTTTTTTCCACTTTGGCTTCTATCGCGCAAAATGAGACTTCATCATTGGAGAGTTCTTTTATATTATGCGTGATTAATAATAAGAGTAATTCGCCCCCGGCGGCGGTAACTAACAATCTGGACACAATGAATTATCTGGAAGCATTGGTGAGAAAAAAACCTTTAAGAAAATTGGCTTCTAGTCAGGAATTAAATCACATTTTACAATTTTTGGCGGAAACAAAATTAAAGCTCGGCTACATTGACGCTTCGTCGAAAGGTTATGAAATACCGCAAAATGTCGGCGGCGTGGGAATGGCGCGAAAAATCGGCATGGATGCGGCTTTGCAATTGCTGAGAAACGGTTCCGCCGTGCATAATTTAATTCTAAGTCTTGATGCCGATACTTTGGTACAAAAGAATTATTTGTCTGTAATAAAAAATTATTTTACGCAAAAAGTCAAAACAGCAATTGTGGCTTATGAACACCAAATGCCGTTAAATCATGAAGAGACAAGCCGCGATTTGCTGCTATGAAATATTTTTACGCTACTGGGTGCTAGGACTAAAATACGCCAAATCTCCCTGGGCATTCCATTCCATAGGTTCAACTATTGTAACCTCAACGGAAGCTTATCTGGAAGTAAGAGGAATGAACAAGCGTGAGGCGGGAGAAGATTTTTATTTTCTCAGCAAACTGGCCAAAATAGGTAAAATTGGTTATATCAAAGAAACATGCGTTTATCCTTCGGCGCGCCCTTCCACGCGTGTTCCTTTTGGAACGGGTAGCCGAGTACAAAGATTCCTTTCCGGTAAACAGCAGGAATATCTTTTATATGATCCGCAAATATTTATCATATTGGCCGAATGGCTGGAACTTATGAAAAACCCTTATAACTATGGTGAATATGAGATTTTGATGAAAGCGGAGCGTATCCATCCAAAGCTTACGACTTTCCTGGAAAATTGCCGCTTTGCTGCTGTTTGGTCGAAAATACGCCGCAATGTAAAAGATGAAAAAACGCTTATCCGTCATTTTAATGATTGGTTTGATGGTTTTAAAACTTTAAAATTGATTAACTATCTTACTGGCGAAGTCTATCCTCAAATCAATATGTTTGTGGCCTTAAACTGTATTCTTTCCATGCGGGGAATGACTGAGCTTAATTTAAATTCAAAGGCAAAAATTCCCGAACTGGAGGATCAAATGAAGATATTGCAATATTTACGGACGATAACATGATGATAAATATATAAAGATCGAAAATTCAGGATAATCTTCTTGACGGGTATGTCCATTTTGCATATAGCTCATTCATTAAATTTAAAAGTAGTCATTAGTAATTGGGGGGAGAACTTAATGAAAAATATAATCAATAAAAACTGGGTAGCAATTTTTATCTTATTTATTTTTGTATCGGGTTGCGGCGATAATAAAGAAAAGAAAGAAAATCAGGTTCCGGCAGTAGGCACAAACCAGATTCAAACTTCCGGTGGTACCCAGGCTGATATAGCTAAACAAGCCGAAGCAGGCGATATAGCTGTTAGCGTTGACGGGAAAGTTTTTAAAAAAGCGCAGTTGGAAGCGGATGTAAAAGCAATGATGAAAATTTATAAAGACAAGATTCCCAAAGATAAAACCAGAGAAGTTAAAGCCAATATTAAAAAACAATTAGTGGAGAATTTCATCATCCGCACGGTTTTGGACAATGAAATAGAAAAAAGAAAAATCGAAGCAAATGAAAAAGAAATTAACGAATCAATAGGCAAAATAAAAGCGAGTCTTCCGGCAAATAAAAAGTTCGCGGATTTTCTCAAAGAAAATAATTTAACTGCGGAAGAACTTAATAAGGCCTTAGCTTCCGACATCAAGGTCAAAAAAATCGTGCTTGCACAACTAGGTGATAATGCCAAGCCTTCCCAAAAGGAAATAAGCAAATTTTATAGCGATAACACTGATAAGTTTACTGTTCCGGAAAGTGTTCACGTTCGTCACATTCTTGTATTAATTAACAAAGGTGACGACGATAAGGTAAAAGCGGAAAAGAAAGCAAAAATAGAAAATTTGCGTCAGCAAGTTTTAGACGGCGCTGATTTTGCCGAAGTCGCCCGTAAAAATTCCGATTGTCCCAGCAAAGAAAAAGGCGGTGATTTGGGCAATATTACCAGGGGACAGACGGTAGAACCTTTTGAAGATGCCGCCTTTTCGCAGGAAAAGAATGTAATTGGTCCGGTTATAACGACGGATTACGGTTATCATGTTATCCAGGTTTTAGAACAGAATCCGAAAAAAACAATAGCTTTGGAAGAAGTCAAAAGCAAAATATCGGACTATCTGGAAAAACAAAAACAAGCGGATGCTTTTACGGCTCTTATAAAAAAATTACGGGAAAATGCAAAGATAATAATTTTTCCAAGTTAATATTGCGAATAAACTTTGCAAAAAAGCCGAAAAATAAGAGGCGGATTGGTATTGCACGGTTCGGTTAATGTTTTTTCCTGATAACTATTTGAAGCTGTGCTCACTATCGGGGAAAACGCCATTTTTTACTTCCGCAATATAGGTTTTAACCGCTTTTTTTATTTCTAAATTAAGATTAGCGTACTTTTTTACGTGTTTAGGCGTAAATCTATCATATATTCCCAGCATATCGTTAATTACAAGAACCTGGCCGTCGCAATTGACGCCGGCGCCAATGCCGATAGTGGGGATGGTGAGAGAATTGGTTATTTCATAAGCGAGCTTTTCCGGGATACATTCCAGGACTAATGAGAAAGCACCTGCTTCTTCCATAATTTTGGCGTCTTCAATAATTCTATGCGCTGAATCTTCTTTTTTCCCCTGTACCTTAAATCCGCCAATTTGATGAATAGATTGGGGAGTAAGACCCAGATGGGCCATAACCGGAATTCCCGCCGCAACGATTTTTTGTACGGTTTCGGCTTGTTCTCTGCCGCCTTCTAATTTAACCGCCTGGGCGTCTGCTTCCTGTAAAAACCGGCCGGCATTGGTAAGCGCTAATTGCGCGGAAACTTGATAAGACATAAAAGGCATATCGGCAATAATCAAAGAGTTATTGGCTCCCCGGGAGACTGCTTTAGTGTGATGCAGCATATCTTCCATGGTGACAGGCAGAGTAGTATCATAACCTAAAACAACCATCCCAAGTGAGTCGCCAACCAGGATCATGTCAATGTCGCATTCATCCAATAGGGAAGAAATGGCATAGTCATAAGCTGTTAGCACCGTAATTTTTTCTCCTTGCTCCTTCATTTTTTTTATATCTGCCGTGGTCTTGCGGCTGCCTTTATTTTGACTGCTCATTGTTTGTAACTCCTTTCAAAAGATCGTTGATTTTCTTTGCCTGACGTTTATTCAAACTGCCTTTTTGTTGCGCTACCTGGAGAGCTATCGATCCCAGGCAGCGGTACAAAGAAGAATACTGCGGAAGAGTTTCATTAATTGCTGCTAAGTGTTTTTGAAGCGTTCCGAAATCGCCGCGGGCGATGGGACCTGTAAGCGCATGAATGGAACCGGAGCGTTCGATATTTCTGAGGCTGCCGTAAACCAGCGGCAGATAGGCTTTTTTTGCCTCTTTTTCAGTGAAGCCGACAATCTGATAAATTGATTCTACGACACTCATCAAGGAAACTAAATAATTGGACGCGAAACAGGCAGCGGCGTGGTATAGCGGCTTTTGCTCAGCGGAAATAAGGAAGGGAATACCGCCCAAATCGCGGACGATTTTTTTTGCCAGCATTCCTGCTTTTTTATCCGCCGTAATTCCAAAATAGCTTCCGGGGATATTTTGTATGGCCTGATCAATTGAAGAGAAACTCTGCAGGGGATGAATACTGGCGACGACCGCGCCGGCTTGCTTAGCCGCCTCCAGAAGATCAAGTCCGCCAGCTCCGCTCATGTGGAAAACAAATTTTCCCTTTATTGCCGGAGAAAGGGCAATCTCCCGGCAAACTGAAGAAATGATATCGTCGGGGGTAGTAATCAAAATAAAATCAGTTTTCTGCAGGGCTTCGTGAAACGTGCGAAAAGCGCCACCTCCGGTGTAAAGCTTAGCTCTCTTTAAAGCAGAGGGAGATTTGTCGAAAACAGCGGCAATTTCATAGCCGGCTTTTTTCAGCAAACAGCCAATGGCGGTTCCCACCATGCCGAGCCCGAATATGGTAAAATATTTAGAATATTTTTTTCTCATCGTTCAAACCACGGGATAATTCAGCTAACAAATTTCCACATGTGACCTTTAGGTTATGCACTCTGTTTTGGAAATTCAAGTCTCATTGATTCAACTAACACCTCAAACTTCATTTCATTTGTTTTCGGCGAGTTTCATTAACAAAAAAAAGGCCTTCCGCAAAAGGAAGACCTTTATTCGACAGTGTAATTATAAATTAATACCGTCTCAGTCGATAATTAAGGATCCAAGCGGTTTGGCTTTTACTAGCATAGACCATTAACAGAGTCAAACTATTTTTAGCCACGGATATCTCCGATCTCCTCCCGCCTCCGCAGGATAAATTCAACTAACGCTTTAAAATTCACTACGCTCGTTTTCGGCGAGTTTCATTAACCACGGGTATCTACGACACCCTCCGCTGTGCGGGATTGTTCAACTAGCCAATTCCGACGTGTGACCTTTAGGTTATGTGCCTCTGTTTCTGAAACTTGGGTCTCATTACAATATCGTCCCACTTAGCTTCGTAAGTGGGATCAATTCGACTTAAAAATTTCAACGCACTTCGTTTCTGAAATTCGAGTCTCATTGATTCAGCTTACAGATATTACTGCACTGCGTTTGTAATATCTGAGTTTCATTAGAATTGGAGTTTCACGAAGAAACAAACTTGTGTTTGTCGCGGCACTTCGCTATATACATCGCAGGAGATATGATGAAAAAAGTAGATTTAATGATATTTGATCTCGATGGCACCCTTGTTTCCAGTATTACTGATTTGGCTCAAGCAATAAATTTTACTTTGAACGCGCTAGATCTCAAAGGCAGACCGGAGGAAGAAATTATCAGCTTTGTCGGTGATGGTATTAACCATTTAATCGAGAAAGCGCTGGGGCGGGATCATATACAATACCGGGAAAAAGCAATTCGGGTATTTAGTAATTATTATACCGAGCATCTTCTGGATAATACGCGACTTTGCCCGTATACCGAAGATGTCTTAAAAAATTTTAAAGATCAGCTGAAAATTATACTTACGAATAAGCGTTTTAAATTCACTTTGGCTATAGCCCAAGGGTTAAATATAGCTGACTATTTTGTGGAAATAATTGGAGCTGATTCCACGCCGTATCAAAAACCGGATCGGCGTTTAATCGATTATTTATTGAATAAATATGGCACAGCGAAAGAAAAAACCGTCATTATCGGCGATGGTGTTAACGATATTACTATCGCTAAGAATTCCGGTATACTGAGCTGTGCTTATTTAAACGGTCTGGGCAATAGGCAGGATTTGCTGAGTCTTAAAGCCGATTATTATTGCGATAGCCTTTTAGAAGTCAATTTGTTATTTGAGTAGATATGATTACAAAAGTTAAGCACACCATAGAAAAGTATAATCTACTCAATAAAGACGAAAAGGTGGTTGTGGCTCTATCGGGCGGCCCGGATTCTACGGCGCTTTTAGTAATTCTTACCCAATTGA
>CAVXLI010000010.1:0-60430 GCA_963762595.1 uncultured delta proteobacterium | reverse complement strand
GAAGCTCAATAATCAGACAGAATACTGTCCTCCAGAAGAAGATTTTTTTTATTTTCATTCCTTTCCTCCTCTATTTTTTTACCTTTTCTGATTTCAGGCCTTAAGCTCAATAACCCACTCACACACCGAATCGCCCCGAGGCCTGGCCTTAACCAGGGTTGATGTCATTTTCGGATTCATGGCTTTGGCAAAACCTTCCCACACTGTACTGAGAACCAGTTGAGCAAAGATCGTCAGTTATTTTTTGGGCTTGCACAGCATTCCAGAGTGCACAATTTACACACTTCACCCTTGCTTTTTCCTCTGTTGCTTCTTCAATTTCAAACTTTATTTGGGGGCCACTGAAAATAGTAATAATCACTGGCATTGATACAGCCATTGATTTGGGGTCGTTGCCGGTAAAACCTAAATTGTTTGCAAACCCCTTCATCCAGGCTCCCGCCCCTTGGGCTCTTATCTTCGCGGCTTCATTAAATTTCTCCCGGCCATCTTTATCATAACGACACTTAGAAAGACTTACTGAATTATTAACACTTGCACCAGAAAGAGTTTTCCAGCGGACTTCCATTGGAATTTTTTCCAAATTACTTTCAATGGATTGACCCATTGCCTCTTCCGGATGGATCAACAATGAGCCAAGGGCGTACCCACCGACCCCAGCAGCCATACCTTTCAAAAACCCTCTTCGGTTCGTGGAATAATTTTTTGTTTTCATGGAAAACCTCCTCTCCTAATTTCAGGGGAAATATGTTGATCGATGTATTTAGTGATCTTGAGAGTAAAAATTAAAAAGCCTCCATAAGGGTTTGATCCCCTTTTGGAGGCTTCCTGTCGGCCACTTCTGAAACTCCCACTTCATATCCCGCTCCCAGTAGATCGGGTTAAGTTGGGAAGTTCAATATTATTTAAATTTTCTATAAGAAAATAAAAATTTAGTGTAGGATTATGAAACGATAGGAATTGGAATTGTCAAGAAAATAATGAGCCTTCTCCATGAAGCTTCTTTTGATTTTCGTTTGAAATCTTTCCAGAATAGCCAGTCCAACAAAAACAATATTTCAGTACTCTCCGATATCCATTGAAAAATTCCTCTCCATCTTGGGTTTTTTCCGGTACTCCCGCTATTGAAATAGTGCAGCCTTAGTGGTTCGTTCGGAGACTAATTCTTGGAAGCCGGTTCGGAACGGTAAAGTAATTTTTCTTTGTTGGGCTTAAAAGAATCCAACAGTAAGTTTAAAGGTGTCAAAGGCCATAGAACCGAGGAATCCGGGGTCCGGAAATACTGATCGTAGACCCGATTGCCAAAACAGATAAATCATTCCTCCTCAAAGCCTCAAAAAGGGAGAATCCGGTTTACCCCCCCGGCTTTTTTCCGTAAACGGTCAACTCATGGATGGACCAATAATACTTCGGATCGCTTCCTTCCTGCAATAGTTTCAGGAATCGCACTTCAACCGGATAAAAAAAATAGTTAATCCGGTCTCCCCGCATCTTTAACAGGACATTCCCGGCCCAGTAGAAATCAGAAGTCCAGTCGGTATCAATTTCGGTCCAGTTAATCCCGTCCAGGGACCCCATAACTCTTCAAGTCGGCGAGGAAAGTCCCTTCGGGAATCCCCCAAGACAAGGCCAACCCGCTGACGGATAACATTTTCCCCAAATCCACCTCGAAAAACATACCGGGATGTTGGGGTTTTTCTGAACTCCAGCGGGTTCGGTGAACCCCGTCCACGGCCTTTCCCGCCTCATCGCCGTTACTGTTGGCGAATACCGTCCAACCGGTCTGATCCAAGGTCAGTCCTCTTTCTTTCTGAAAGTTGATAAAAAACTTCGTAGGGACCTATTTTCCGGCTATCACACCCCATCCGCCCCGGCTCCAATTGATTGAAAAGAGCGGACCATTCCCTTGTTCCAGGACGTAGGCCGTCCCGGCGTTCGAACCAGGCCGGGAGCGTTGACCCGGGGGCTGGTACCCTTTCCCCGTTATTACCCAAAAAAAGGTTGGAGGCCATGGTCCTGAGGCGCCGGCCGCTTTGAACCCGGAGGTCGGCCGAAAGCCAGTGGTCGGCATAAACAGCCTTGATTTTGTTGATATCCACAAACCCTAAGAAGATCGTCGAGGTCTTTTTGATGCCTTTCCCGGATGCTTGTCTTCCAGGGTCTTCCCGACAAAGAATTCCGCCAACGACCAGTTTCGGTTTTTGTCCGCGGTCGTCAAGGTTACCTTGATGTATCGCGCCTTTACCGGTGGAAAGGATGCTCTACCCTTCCCTGGCGGACCTTGATCATCGGATGGGACCCCGACCAGAAAAAAGGTCCCCAATAATTGGAGACCTGAGAAACCAGAGTCCAATCCCGGCCGTTGACCGAAACCTCCATCTGAAATCCTGCGGGCACCTCCCGATAATTATAGGGCATAAAAAATATTCTATTGATGGTGTTGATTTGGCCCATATCAACCAACGGCAGGTGCCCGGAATCTGGGGGACACTCCATCCGGTACCGATGTCGTTGTCGAACAAATCACCCGCCGCCCCCGGGTCGGGTTGCCCCATGCCGGACCAGCCGTTCCTCGGAATCAATTGACCGGCCGGCGGGGGAATGAAGTCGCCGTAGAGGGTATAGAGGTCGTTTATTTTTATTTTCCGATAATTCCCCCCGGCGCCGATCAGGGTGTTTTCAAAAAGAGGGTTTTCCCCGTAGAAAAGAAAACCGATTTTTTGCCGGCGTCCACCAGCTCCGCATATTTCAGATAGACTTCCTGATAAGGGTCGGAGCAAACCAACGGTTTCCCCCCCAGCAACATCGCCTTTTTCCCGATGCTCTCCTCGGTATAAATCCGGTCATATCCGTTAGTCTGTAAAAACTCCACCATTTCGTATTCCCGGGTCAGTCGTTCCTGGAACACTTGATATTTTTGAGGCCGTAAAACCAGCCAGGTATCCTGAACAAAATTTCCCCAGAAATGAAAACCCAGGAGGAAGGCGGTGGCCAAACCCAAAACCCAGCGTCCGAACCGGCCTTTCCATTCGCCTAAAAAGGTAAACAAAATAATGGGAATGGCGGTATAGGTCGGTAACAGGTATCGTTGGCAGTGATCCGACAACCATTGACTGAAACCGGTAAAGAGGCTGAGCAATACATTGGTTAATAACAGCAATACCAGGAGTTCCCTGCCGACGGTCCGGGTCCGACGGAAGGTCAACAGGGACCAGAGGCCCCGGCGCTGGCGGAACAGGAAGTAGCCCAAAGAGGCTAAATACAATCCGGACAAAAGAACCAGGATGGCCTGCCGTCCGGACCCCCGGATAGGCGGCACCAGGCCGACAAGGATCGGCAGGGCATTGGTCAACAGGTCTTTCAGACGGGTTAGGGGAAGAGATCCCAGCGCTTGGGTTACCTGAAGAATCGGCCAGCCCGAAACCCCTTGAAAGAGCAGGAATGGAAGAGCCCCCAGGATCAGACCTCCCAGGAGTGCCGGGAACCCGGCTTTAAGAAAACCTTTTTATCCTCAACCCACAGGAGAAAGGCGGACGGAAGGATATAGGCCATAATTAGAAGATTGGTCCAAAATCCCAACCCGGCGATCAATCCCCAGGCGGTCATCGTCAGGACCCGATTCGGATGCCGCTCCCGGGAGGATATAATCCGGCAGGTTAAAAGAATCAAGGCCGTTCCCAAGATAAGGGTCAGCGGATAATGGGATCGGGCTTCGACATTCCATTTCATCAGAAAAACCGGCGGCATCGCCAGCCAGAGGGAAGTGAGCCTGGCTACCCGGACTCCGGACACCCTTCGGGCCAGCAGGTAAACCAAAAAGATAAAAATCAGGGAATTCAGGATAGGCAAGACCTGCAGCGTGTAGGGGGAGGCCCCGAGCAACAAAAAAATGGGGGCATTTAAAAAAACTTCCAGGGAACCCATAAAATTCTGCCCGTAAAAAAACACCGGGAATTCTCCCACAGGCCCGTCGGGACTAATTAACGCTCTTTTTTATTTAAACGATAAAAAATTGAAAGTTTCGCCGACGGAACAAATTTCCCGCAGCCTTTTGGCTACTGGCTTCCCCTATGATATCCGCAACAGCAGGGATAATAATCTTGATTACTTCAATTTAATGGCTAAAGAGGCGCAAGCGATACGGCGGGCCGGAGCCGCCGCCTTGGATATCGCTTATGTTGCGGCGGGACGTTTTGATGGCTTTTGGGAGTTAAAGCTCATGCCCTGGGATATGGCTGCGGGCTTGCTTATGGTGCAAGAAGCAGGCGGCGCAGTCTCAGATTTTTTTGGAGGCAACTGGAACATATCATCGCCGAATGTTCTTGCCTCGAACGGCTTGATTCAGGAACAAATGATCAAAATATTTAAAAAACCTATTAAAGAATGAAGAAATAAAAAAATGATCTGCTTAAGCCTACAATCTAATCGCCGGAAATAATCGAAAGAAAGATTTTTCTTGAGCGGGGGCCGTCAAATTCGCAAAAAAATATTGATTGCCAGGTTCCTAAAACAATCAGTCCATCTTCAATCAAGACTAATTCTGAAGCCCCGACTAGCGACGATTTGACATGCGCCGGTGAATTTCCTTCAACATGCCGATAATCGGCGTTTTGCGGGAAAACATTTTCCAAAGAAGAAATTATATCACGGGGCACATCAGGATCGGCATTTTCATTAATGGTAATTGCGGCTGTGGTGTGCGGCGTAAAAACGACACAAATGCCGCTTTTGACTTTTCTCTCTTCGACTGCCGCTTGGATTAAAGATGTTATATCAACCATCTCCGTCCGCAAATTCGTTCGAACATTGATTTCTTTCATAATAATTTTGCCGGAAAACTAATTTGAAGATTCTTTGATCGCCTGATAAACATCGATGATAATTTGTTGGGAAAGAATTTTCAACGCTTGGCTCATTGCCTCGCAGTAGCCGCGCGGTGTTTGTTCCGTTAATAACTCTTCGTGATAGTATTTTTTTTGAAAAATTATACGCTTATTCGCTTCCACTTGGTTGGAATTTTTCAATGTTATCTCTAACCTGATGACGGCAATCTTATTTTTTTTATCCACGCGCAAGAAAAATTCACCAATACCTCCTTGCAGAAGGAAATTAGCTTCTTCCACGGTATAGCGGGAAAACACAGCCCGGAAATATCCGCTTGCTTGCATATCGCGCAATAAGGTATCCGCAACCATGTCGGCCGGGTTCACTGCCCAGCGATTATAATTAAAAAAATCGAGAGAATAATTATCAGTACGGAAAATCATGTTCTGCGTGTTATATGCGGAATCAATGGTAAAACGGTGAAATCTGATAGTTCCATCGAGCTGAGTTTGTTTTTCGATGGCGGGAGCTTTATAATCCAATATAAAATTTTCAATCTCATACCGAGGCTTTCCCATTGTCGAGCATGCTTGAATTATCACACAGAAAAAAACGAAACAGGTAATGCGACTGAACTTTTTCCTGAACACCGGAAATTTATCCATTTTGTTTCCTATAATTATTCCATAATTTTTTTAGGCGGTGCCGGCCGTTTAAAAAACAATTCCGACGGATTATCATTTATACTTTCGGAAAACGATTGCAAATTTTCCATGGTTACGCGAAGATTTTCCATGGATTTATCAATGTTGGCCGTTGTAGATTCCAGATTGGCCATAATATTGCCGGTATTTCTCCCCGCTAAAAAAGTTTCTACTGCTTTGGTAGTGTTCTTCAACTGATCGGATAGCCCACCGAAGTCAATTGCTTTTATGTTTTTCATTATTTCGTTCGTATCCGCTAAAAAACGGCTGATTTCGGAACGACGCGAAGGTATGACAGGGTGCTTTGTATTAAAGGTAATAACGGGAGAACTTGACTTTTCGCCTGGTCTGACTTGATCTAACTCGATGAAGACAATCCCGGTAATGCCTGCCGTCCTCAATTGAGCCTCTGTATGGCTCTGCAGATCTTCGGTTAAATCGACTTTCATAACCACTTCGATTAAACGGTAGTCCGGTGCAACACTGATGCTTTTGACTTTCCCGACCTCGACGCCACGGTACTTAACGGCGGAGTCGGCCTGCAGCCCCTGAACCGACTCGTCAAAGTAAGTTACATAGGTATTGCCGGACATGAAAAAGTCGGCAGCGCCTACCCAGATGATGATAATTACGGCAATCATCGAACCGGTAATGACAAAAAGGCCAATCAAAAATTTGGAAGCTCTACTTGCCATAAGTTATATCCCTAATATCGGTCTCAGGCATTTGCCTCAAAAAAAAGCTGCGCACTCTTGGATCTTTAGCTTTTTCCTTCAGGTCCAGCGGTTTACCTTCGGCAATAATTCCTTTAGCTGTTTTGTCCAACATTACTACTCTATGGGCAATTTTGCAAATAGATTCTAATTCATGGGTAACAATAACCATTGTTGTTCCCAGAGCTTCGTTAGTTTTAATAATTAAGTCGTCCAATTCTACTGCTGTAACCGGATCAAGCCCGGCAGACAATTCATCAAAAAAAAGCACAATAGGATCAAGAGCCATAGCCCGGGCTATGCCCGCCCTTTTTTTCATTCCGCCGGATAATTCCGACGGAAAATGATTTTCATACCCGGCTAAATTGACCATGCCTAATTTCATTTTGATGATCATATTTATTGTCGCGGCATCAAGGTCGGTATATTCCTGCAGCGGCAGGGCGATGTTGTCACTCAATCTCATCGAACTGAATAAAGCACTGGATTGAAAAAGAACCCCGATATTTTGCCGATATTCGTTTAGCTCATCGTCACTCGCAGAAATAATATCTCTGCCGCAAAACAAAACTCTGCCTGAGGAAGGTTTTTGCAGACCAATCATAATTCTCAAGAGCGTCGATTTGCCGCAACCGCTTTCACCAACAATAACAAATATTTCACCTTTATTTACCTGAAAATTTAATCCTTCAAATACAATATTATTATCAAAGCTAATAGCCAGGTTTTCCACGACGAGTATTGGTTTGTTATCAGGCGAATACAAAACTTGCTCCTTATCTTATGTAATATAATGTAACTGCAAAAATTGAATCTGCTACAACTATAAGAAAAATCGCGGAAACGACCGCGGAAGTAGTAAATTTCCCCACGTCTTGCGCTCCGGCGCGAACTTGAAATCCTCTCTGACAGCCAATCCCGGCTATAAGTCCGGCAAAAACAGCGGCTTTAATCAGACTGGTTACCACGTCAAACACTTTAATGGTTTTTAGTGATTGCGTAAGATAGGTATTTGCAGTGAGATCGAGACCGGTTACACCGACAATCAAACCCCCGAAAACACCGAAAAAATCAGCATAGATTGTTAAAATCGGAACCACTATTATCATCGCGAAAACCTTGGGTATAGTCAGCAATCTAACGGCATCAAAGCCCATAGTGTTTAGAGCATCAACTTCTTCATTGACCACCATGGTACCGATTTCGGCGGCAAAGGCCGATCCGGAACGGCCGGCGACCAAAATGGCCGTCATAATGGGGCCCAGTTCCTTGACCATCGCAAAACTAACGAGGGAAGGAACATAAATATTGGCGCCGACTTGTTTTAGCTGTAAAAAGGACATAAAGGCAATAATAAGCCCGATTAACACGCTGATTAGACCGACAATCGGCAACCCGTCTACCCCGGCGCGTTTCATGTAAAAAAGAACATCTTTGACCCTCAAGGATCGCGGATGCATAATGGTATAAAAAATGTCGAATAAAAGCTCACCGACAAAAGTTACAACGTTAACAAAATCACGGATGAGATGCAAAAACGATTCTCCTACTTGAATCAAAAAGGGGTCTTGTCGCGTTTTAGCTTTAAAGGGAGTTTTAGTCAGCGCCTGTTCATGAATGACGCTGAAAATTCCTTTTGCTTCCTCATTTAAATTAACCAACGAGCAATTGATGTTGGCAACGGCCGCATCCTTTTGGATTTGAATCAAGGCTAAAGCCGCGGCACTATCCAAATAAGATATGCCGGAAAAGTCTACGCTGAGTTCTTGTGGTTTTTGTTTATAGATCAGTAGCTTGATTTCTTCGGTAAAGGCCTTTAAATTTTTTAGCCCAAAGTCTCCCGCCAGATAAATAATAAGAATCGAGTTCTTTTTTTCGGATGATACCTTATAGAGCTTTGACCAATCCTGTTCGCTTTGCATAAGCATTAATTGCTGGTTCAAGTAGAAAAGATATTTAAAGACAAATATTCAAAATATTTTAAAGTAGTTAACGCTTTCACGATAATTTTGTCAATGTCAAATTGAGCTATGCCGTCTGTAATATGTTTCACATTTCGTTCAACGGATTTGAATATTTCATTTAAAAAGAAGGCAGAAAGGAAGCGGTTTAGTTGACGGATATGCAAGTGGGATTTATTCAATTAGTGTATATTATCAAATATTTATAAGTATTAATGGGCATTATTGATATTTTGGCACGATCCTTCCATTAATATAAAGGCAAATAAGATTAGAAGGAGGTAACAGATCATGAAAAAGACATTAGGAACAATGATGGTAGCGGCAGCGGTTGTCCTTTTAACAGCAACTTTCTGCTTTGCCGAGTATGCGGCAGGTGAAGCAGGCAATTTCCCCTATTTCCAGCTGGGCTGCCTGATTGTCGGCGGTTTGATTGTGGTTTCTTTAAAACGCAAATATGAAAAGATGTATACCACGGAAGTAGTCGGTGTCTTCGCTCTGTACACGATCCTGATGGCGCTTTTCACCAATCCGGTGATTGAAGCGGTAAAGACTATCGTCAGCTAAAAAGCTTAGAATAGACTCTAATGAGGAAGGAGGAACGGACAATGCAAGCGACACACAAAACACAATTGGAGCAATACATGGGTTTCGGTTCGATCTTGATGCTTTCGGCCTGGGGATTCGCGATGGTGATTGCTTCTTTCCTGTTCCTCTATATTGGTCACTTACTGGACGGTATTTTCGGAACTGCGCCTAACTTCATGCTGGGGTTATTCTTCTTAGCCATCTTCCTGTGTGTGATGAGGCTTTATCAGGAAGCCTGGAAGAAAAGAAAGGATGTTTAACCTCCATCAGTAACGTTAAATCATGATCTGCTAATATATACCCCCCTTAAAGCAAAATGCTTTAAGGGGGGTTTTTTATAATTTGCTTAATCTTTTGCGAGGGTAAAAAAATCCGGAAAATCTCTGTGGACAAATCAAAAATAACGAATATAATAATAAAAATTATTTTCTCAAAGCCCAACAATTAGACAGTAGAAGAAAAATAAGTATGTTGACCGAAGGAATTGAAACTTTTATGGTAAAATTCCTGTGGATGTCGCTACAAAAAACAGCATTTAAAAAATAGGAGAATGTGAGATGAAAATTAAACAAAATATTATTTTAGCATTTCTTATTATTGCGGCTGTATTTTTTATTGTGGGATGCGCGGACAAAACAAAAGAATTAATGGCCGAAGATTTCAAGAAAATGGGCAATGATGATCTACTTCGTTATTTCTACCGCCTGAACGATGAAATCGAAAGTCAGGAAAAACAGTCAGGCCCGTCAGTCGGCATCGGAGTCGGCGGTTTTGGAAGACATACTGGCGGTGGTGTCGGTGTAAGCTCGGGGGGCACCGGATACACAGCCGAAGAATTGCGAGCGCGCCGAATCGATGTTCGCATGGAACTAAAAAAACGAGGCCTCGTTCCGTAAATAAACGAAAAAGACTTAGTTGTCTGTTTCGTTTATTGATTTACATCTAAAATCGTATCAGAATATTTATTAACACAATTATTTTCTGTGATGCTGTCTTAGTGCGTTTATCTACGTATATGCGGGGGACACAATTTTGGCGGAGGTGAGCAGGAGCAGAAAGCCTAGAGTCGTCGTTATCGGTGCGGGATTCGGAGGATTATGGGCAGCCCGGACTCTGGCACAGGGAAACGTTGATGTCCTTGTTATCGATAGAAACAACTATCACACTTTTCTCGCCCTTCTATATCAGGTAGCCGCCGCCGAATTAGAGGCGGAGGATATTGCCTATCCTGTCCGCAGTATCTTCTGGAAGCATTCCAACATAGATTTTACTTTGGCTTATGTCCGGCGTATTGATTTACAAAACCGCATAGTCGTTACCGATGGTGAATCTATTTCCTATGATTATTTGATTTTGGCTACGGGAAGCATCACTTATTCATTCGGCCTGCCGGGAGTGGCAGAAAATGCTTACTGCCTGAAGACACTAGAAGAAGCCGTCGCCCTGAAAAACCATATCATTTGCTGTTTTGAAGCCGCCGCTCGGGAGGAAGAGAAGGCCCAACGCGAAAGTCTGCTTACATTTGTCATTGTCGGTGGAGGAGCTACGGGAGTGGAATATGCCGGAGCGCTAAGCGAACTTATTCATGGTCCTCTCGTCAAAGACTACCGAACAGTTGCTTTTCAAGCCGTCCGGATTATTCTTCTGGAGGCGGCGGACGGATTGGTTGCTAATATGCCCCAGTCCGTACGCACCTATACCCTGGAGAAACTCCAACAGATGGGCATTGACGTGCGTTTAGGAACAAAGGTCAGGGAAGTAACACCAAACGCAGTAATCTTGAACGATCAGGATACTATTTCCACTCAAACAGTCGTCTGGACTGCCGGTGTCAAGGGAGAACCGTTAGCCGAGCTATCCGGTGTTTCCACAGAACGTGACGGACGCGTTCCCGTACGGGAAACTTTACAGGTATTGGGTCATCCGGAAATTTACGTAATTGGTGATTTGGCTTCCATCAAGGAAGATAATCGAGTTTTACCGATGGTCGCGCAGGTGGCTATTCAATCAGGCATTACCGCCGCGCAAAATATCCTGCGGCAAATCTCCGGACAAACTCCTCAGCCTTTTCGTTACCACGACCGCGGCTCGATGATTACCATCGGCCGCAAATCCGCCGGGGTAGCCATCGGCAGAAGGACTTATACAGGGTTTTTCGCCTGGCTTATTTGGCTTGTTATTCATCTTTTTAATCTTATCGGTTTTCGTAACCGGATGATGGTTCTCATCAACTGGGCATGGGACTATCTGCTCTACGAACGGGCTGTCCGCTTCGTCTTCCCTTCCGAGATGCCTTCAATTTCCAAATCTTCGTCCTGTGTCCGAGGGGGTGGGCTGGGCAATGAATCTATACCTAAGAGATAGTTAATTAGGGCGTTGTTCCTTAGACATGTGGCTTTATCTGAAGGTTTCACCTACAAGTCTTCATCGGGGAAAATGTTCAAGGATTGAAGATTATGAGTTGAAAGTGTGTATTTGGTACCTAATCTTTCAGCAGTACAAAGGAGTTCACAAGACCTACTGCAGCGGGTTGCGCTTGAAGCCAGAAGGCTTTGTTTTCTGGATCTCCAGGACTAAAAAGATGGTCATATTTTACACGATCGTCATTGGGTGGCAAGTGCTCAATAGCGCGGAAAGCAAATTCGCGTAATTGACGGGCATTCGCCAAGCGAGGATTGAGGGCTACATAATAAAGACCAAATTTTTCAACTGACCTGATTTCTCGATTTAATTCTTTTCCAACTTCCCGAAATTGGCTCAAAACAACAAGAATGCGATCACCAATATTCAATGGCATGATCTCATACTCATTACCGGCCGGAATTCGGCTGAGAAGATCAGGCCCTTTGGGGCGGGCGGCAATCCGTTTCTTTAGTTCCCCTAAATTCACCCCTCCGCTTCCGGCAAGGATAAACACAAGGGGCGTGCCTCGCTCAACGGAAGCATCTAAATAGGGGAGGAGTACTTCATACGGCCAAGGTTCCTGCGGCTTGGCATCGCACTCATCAATTAAGCACAGGCAAGGACTATCTTTACAATCAAATCCATTTAACCCGGCACGGAAATCCTGCTCACTGCATTTGGCAAGGTTGAGTTCTTGATACTTGATGGTTGCAAGCGAGGCGGCGATTTGCTCTGCAAAGAACGTTTTGCCACTTCCCGGTGCTGCCCAGATAAGGTGATTCTCCCGCTTCCGGCTTGGCTTCAGACACGCTCCTGCTATCTTCATTCGTGCTTCATTCAGGGTGTTACGAACCGCCTCGTCATAGCGAGTATAACTGCCAACGATGCGGTACCTCGACAGCGCCACTTCATCCAACCCGGAGATCAGCACACCTGCTTCCGTGTGTGCATTATCTACCACCGTCTGTGGTTTTTTTTCAGCGCTGGCCTGCTGGGTGGCCTCAACTGGGTCACCGAGAAATTCAGCCACGGATCGTAGGAATGAATCTGCATCTCCGAAGAAGGGAAGGAATGTTTTTCCATCCAAGGGAACAAAGCGGGCCTTGGGGATTAAAGATGCCATCTCCCTCCCAAATTTGAAGGGTACAACCCGATCTCCCCGTCGATGCATCACTAAAGTAGGCACCCGAACCTTGGGAAGCAGTTCAATAACATTAACGCTGTAGAACATGTCCAATAATCGGGCAGCCATTTCGGGAGTAGCGGCCTCACGCTGCAGGCGGCTAAACCATTGAGTAGCACCTTCTCCGGCGTCCGGTATTATCAGGTCGGCAAGCGTCTTGGAACCTACACCCCAGGCTGTTCGGGCTAATGATTTGAAGACTCCCTTAAGCTCGTCCGAAGCAAGATCTTCGCCACGGGCAAAAGCTCCATATAGTATGAGATGCGTGACACGTCGCGGATATTTTATAGCGTAAGTTATGGCCACTGAACATCCTTGGGATAAACCACAAAGAGCGAAACGCTTGAGTTTGAGATGGTTAACGACAGCTTCCAGCACCCGGAGCTCAGACTCCGGCGAAAAGTCTGTCCGATTCCTTTCTGAGAGACCACAACCATGCTTATCGAAAGTTATGAAAGTATGATAGTGAGTAATCTTTTCCAAAAAGGACTGCGCAACTGGAGGTTCCCACTGCAACTGCAGATGGCCGATATAACCTGGAACCATAACCACTGCCGGACCCTGGCCCGTGATTGAATAAGCTATACGAACGCCGTCATCCGTCTTACAAAATGAAATTTGCTGTTCCATATGCCTCGAGCCTAAAGTTGTATAAATTATTTACACATTATTCTATTGATTACAGGGTGTAAGCTAGCACAAAAAAGCAAAATAGAAAATTGGCTATTTCAGGAAGGAAGCGAGCTCTCTTGTAGTCATTACGATTTAGTGGTTAACCGTTATCAGAATTGAGTATTAGCCGATATCCGCACCTTTTTTACAAACGAATCGCCCTTTGCTTTTTCCTATCTCCTCCTACCATATTGTATGCAACTGGCAAGAGGAGATAGATTTTTTTAATGCCTCTTAATGAGCCGTATTCGGCGGTTCGATTACCAGATCATCTTTTATGTCAACACAGCCGCTGATGCTCTGTGCGGCCGGGCAACGCATAATATATGAAGAAAAAACTTCTTTTGCCTCGGCAGCCTTTTCCAGTGGCACTTTGAGGTGATATTTCACTCTGATTTTTGTAATTTTCAGGACGCCATTGACATTTTCCACATCGCCCTCGACATTCGCCCAATAGCGGTCTTCAAATGTTGCTATCTTTTTTCCGGCCAGTCCCGTGGCCAGTGTGCCCATCATTCAGGCAGCAGTTGCCGCTATAATATGATCAAGTGTGGCGGCATGTTCTTTTTCCGGCTCGATTTTATAAAATTTCTTTATACCTCCATGAACTCCATAATAAACAGGTTCATTAAATCCTTCAATGAATGCTTTTCTTGTAGGGCCGTTTTCCCGGACAATTTTGATTCGTGATGTATGAACTACTTCTCCCATTAGACACCTCCTGAAGCATTTGTTTGTGATGAAAAGTTAATAGCTAACAATTAATATCCGAGCTTCGCATTTCCCGATAATTTATATGTCACAATAGCACGAGTCATTATTTTTCCAAAGGGGAAACTGGAAACTTTGGTCAAATGTCATATTGATTATCATTCGTAATGTTGAATATATTTCCAATACAGCAATGTGTAGAGTTCAGGAAGAAATATTTATCTACAATAGATTCATGTCTGTTTTTTTATTAAAAAATATCAAAAAATAGCCTTTAGGTTAGCTATAGGTTAGCACAGAAAAAAGGCTTTAACTAAATTCGCTAAAGCCTTGATATTATTGGCGCGCCCAGGAGGATTCGAACCTCCGACATCCAGATTCGTAGTCTGGCGCTCTATCCAGCTGAGCCATGGGCGCGCAATATGTCAAAATATTTTGCGGCAGCTATATAACACATGGCTACCGCTCCGGCAATCTATGCCGCAGAAAACTTAATTAAACTGGCGGAGAGAGCGGGATTTGAACCCGCGGTACACCTTTTAGGGGCGTACAATCGCTTAGCAGGCGATCGCTTTCGGCCACTCAGCCATCTCTCCGTTTTTTATCCAGCCAATATTTTTAAAATATGGCGTCCGATTAAATTTTCTGGACGCATTTTACAATTTACTGGCGGAGGGAGCAGGATTCGAACCCGCGAACCTTTCGGTCAACGGTTTTCAAGACCGCCGCCTTCGACCTCTCGGCCATCCCTCCTTGCATAATAATATTTTGAATGCACTATATATTATTGTTATGGTGCGATCCTATCAACACCTCTCATATAAGGCTGTAATGCCTTAGGAATCAAAACAGAACCGTCCGCCTGCTGATAATTTTCTAAAAGCGCCACCAAAGTTCTGCCCACAGCCAGTCCTGAACCATTTAATGTGTGAACAAATTCCACTTTGCCGCTTTCTTCCCGGCGGAAACGAATTGAAGCCCGGCGCGCCTGAAAATCTTCGAAGTTACTGCAGGAAGAAATTTCGCGATACACATTTTGCCCCGGCATCCAGGCCTCCACATCATAAGTCTTGGAGGAAGAAAAACCCAAATCAGCGGTACAAAGAGTTACCGTACGATAATGAATTCCCAATCTCTTGAGCACTTCTTCCGCGTTGGCCGTCAATTTCTCCAGTTCATCATAAGAATCTTCCGGCCTGGCAAACTTGACCATTTCCACCTTATTAAACTGATGCTGGCGAATCAAGCCCCGCGTATCCTTGCCGTAAGAGCCGGCCTCCGAGCGAAAACAAGGCGAATAGGCAACGTAATGAATCGGCAGTTTGTTTTCCTCCAGTATTTCATCACGGAAAATGTTCGTGACAGGAACTTCCGCGGTCGGAATCAAGAAATAATCCATCCCTTCAATTTTAAAAAGATCTTCGGCAAATTTCGGCAATTGGCCGGTGCCGGTCATGCTTTCCCGGTTAACCATAAACGGCGTCAGCACTTCGGTATAGCCGTGCTCGCCTGTATGCAAGTCGAGCATGAAATTGATCAACGCCCGCTCCAACGCGGCAGCTAATCCTCGATATAAAGTGAAACGGGCCCCGGCTATTTTTGCCCCACGGGCAAAATCCAAAATATTGAGGCTCTCCCCGATATCCCAGTGAGCTTTAGGTTCAAAAGCAAAAACCGGTTTCTCCCCCCAACTGCGCAGGACGGAATTATCTCCTGTGCCCCCACCAACAGGTACCGATTTATGCTGAATATTGGGAATCATCAGTACAAAGTTATTGAGCTCTTCTTCGGTAATTCCCAAACGTTCATCGAGTTCCTTGATTTTTGCCGAAACTTTGCTCATCTTGGCCATTAAAGCAGATGCGTCCACCTTCTTTTTCTTGAACTCGCCGATTTTCTTGGAAGCATCGTTGCGTTCGTTGCGCAGTGTTTCTACCTCCAATAAAATATCTCTTCTTTTTACATCTAGAATAAGAAAACGGTCGAAATCAATCGGTTGTTTCCTCTCGTCCATCTTTTTGCGGACAAACTCGATATTTTGCCTTAAATACTTAATATCCAACATAATATTTCCGATAAATAAAAGCGTTAACGTTCGTCTAAAAGACGAAGACCACTATCACTTTGAGCTTACGAAGTCAATAATTTTGTCCGCTAAATCAATACTATTGACGGGTAAACCTTTTTTTCAGCAGTCTGATGATGCCGTAAATCTCCGGACTTTTCAAAAGATATGAGCAAATAAAAAAGGCTGCCGCCCCCACGGCAATAGCGACAACGAGATAGATCAACCGTGCTTTAAAGTTTGCGTCTGTATTCCAGGGTAAAAAGAAATCTACCAGCATTATTGCACCCGCCATAACAAGCGAGGAAATAATAATTTTGCCGACAGAAAAATAAATATTGCGGTCCAAAAATGTACCGATTTTTTTCTTTAAAACAACACTCAGAATTATTACATTGATCATCGAAGCAAGCGAGTTGGCCAGCGCCAAACCACTATGTTTCAGATAATTCATCAAGATCAGGCTGGCAATAATATTGAAGACCAAAGCAATGATGGCCGCCTTTACCGGCCATTTGGCATCCTGTAAAGAGTAAAAGGCGGAAACAATAACGCGTATTAGTGAAAAAGCCCATAAACCTAAAGCGTAACAAAATAATGCCTGTGAGGTGGAAACCGCAGCTTGGACATCAAAAGCTCCCCTTTGAAATAAAACAGAAATAATCGGAAAATGCAAAGCCATTAGAGCCACCATCGAGGGAATGGTCACAAAAAGCATGAGCCGCAGGGAAAAAGAAAGGCTTGATTTTAATTCTTCAAAATTTCCTTTCGAGACATGCTCGGAAAAGCTCGGCAGCGCGGCCGTCCCGATAGCTACAGCAAAAATACCCAAGGGCAACTCCATGATACGGTCGGCATAAAAAAGATAAGAGACACTACCACTGGGTAAAAGCGATGCGAGGATAGTGCCGACAAGAACATTAATCTGATATACCGCTGCGCCAAAAAATGCCGGAAACATTAAAAGGCTAACTTGCTTAATTCCCGGATGATGAAGATTGATTTTAAATTTAAATTTTACTCCGTATTTAAGTAAAAAGGGCCATTGCATTACTAATTGCAACACGCCGCCTATCATCACACCAATGGCCAATGCCGTAATCGGTTCTTCAAAATAGTTACGTATAGTTAGAGCCGCCAAGATCATAGAAATATTCAAAATCACTGGTGACAAGGCAGGAGCGGCAAAATGCCGGAAGGAATTCAAAATCCCCATGCACAGGGCGACTAGCGAAATAAAGAAAATATAGGGGAACATCAGGCGGTTCAAAAAGACAGTCAGTGCAAATTGGCCGGGTTCTTTAATAAACCCGGGTGCCATCAGAGCGACTATAAGCGGCGAAAAAACAACGCCGAGAATAGAGATAATCACTAAAATAATGGATAGAATGGTAAAAGCATTAGAGGCTAACTCCAGAGCTTCTTCTTTTGACTTTTTTTGGAGGTATTCAGTAAAAACGGGAACAAAAGAAACTGTGAGCGACCCTTCGCCGAGTAGCCGCCTTAACAGATTAGGGATACGAAAAGCTACCCAAAAGGCGTCCGTTAATAAACTGGCGCCAAAAATAGCCGCAACCACCATATCACGAATGTAGCCAAAAACGCGGCTGACCATCGTCGATATGCCTACAACTCCCGCGGCTTTGGCTACTTTTGAATTTTCCGAATTATTTTCCTGGTACATAATGATTCGATATACTATTTCTGTAAAAGAATGATAGCATTAAATAGATCATACACTGACAATAAATTCTGTGAAAGAAAAATATTACAAAAAATCATTCAGACATTTTAACATGATTAGGAATTAAGAAATATTACTTAAAATAAGTAAAGCTAAATAAAAAAAGGCGGCTCTGACATATCAGAACCGCCTTTTAAAACTCAAGTAACTAGCTCGTGTTTATTTACCAGCCTGACTTTTCCTCAATTGAGCCGGTGTCTTAACCTGTTTAAAATTGACAAATTTCGCCATTGCTTTTGCATTTTCCGGTGCGGATTCATACAGAAATGCTATTTTGCCATTCTCCTGGAACTGAACAATAAGTTGATAATAGTATCCGGGATAAGTCTTCCATGGATTATTCGGATCAACTCTCATCCTGGAATGGTAAAACGGTTTTACTTTCTTGGTTTCGTATTTCATTTTCCCGAGTGAATACTCTGTCGTCACATCTTCCATGGCTTTGATCAGCTTTTGGACATCGTCCGTTCCCCCTGCCTTCTCAATAGCTGCCTTGAAATGGTAAATGTCGGCATAGGCGATATGCACATGAATCTGCATGGGGATATTCCTCTTCGCTGCTTTTTCCATGAGAGGCATGGTTTTGGATGTCATGGGAGTAGTTTCCAAATCGGTAAAGGAAGACATAGTCCCTAGCGCCTTGCCACCGGTCATGGCCCAAAAGGCGTGCGTCTGCGCAACACCGCCATAGAAAGAAACATAGATATTCTTAGCTGCGGAATCAGCCCATTGTTTGGCAAATGCATCCGTATCCGTAAACCAGGAACTAACAAAGAAGATCATATCGGCTTTTTTATCCGCAATTTCCTGCAGAATGGGTATGTATAAAGTCCCGCGCGGTTTAACTGCTTTGCTATAAACAACCTTTATACCAGCATCCTGAGCCATTTTTTCCCAGGTAGGAAGCTTTATATAGTCAATGCCTCTTCTCCATTCGTTTGTCCAGGCCAGGTCTTCCCAAAGAATGGCAATCTTTTTTATCCCCATCCTCTTCTTCCAAATTTCTTCCATCATGTATTTCGTTTGTGCATAATGAGCCGGTTCTGGATCCCAATCCCGGAAGCAAAAATCGTATTTCGGAGCTTCAGTTATAATGCGCGCCGTTAATTCGGAGCCCATGGGACCATTGAAGACCAGAATGTGAGGATATTCTTTGAAAATGTTACCTGAATTTTCCTGCACCGCCAGAGAAATCTCCGTACGGCCTTCCACGGAAACAAATGACGCTTTATCTTCGATTATCAGTTTTCTTGCCGCTTCGACGGATAGCGATGTGTCTCCCTTGCCATCCTGGACAATGTACTTAACCGGCCGTCCCAGGATACCGCCGGCGGCGTTGATTTCAGCAACCGCCATTGTCTGTATATCCATGCATGGTTTAGTACCAGGGGATGCAACCTGGCCAACATAACCAATAACAATGGGCTCCCCTTTCGGTTGTGAGAATGACACTGATGGCAGTAACGCCATTACGGCTATCACCGCTACTGAAACGATGACGCCAACAACCCTAAAATCTTTTTTCATCATGGCACCTCCTCCTTAAAAAATATTTACAGCCTAAAAAAATTCACCCGTCCCAACGGAACGGATCTTCATTTACAAGTATTAAATACTTTACACTCCCTTGAGGTACTTGTCCATGATATAATTATTATCCTTCCCGATCTCGCAGGAAACCCATTTCACGCGAGGGGGTGATTCAGACATCTTGACGAAATTAGTGCTGACCGTATATTTACCCAAGACCTTATCCACAAACTCCTGAAAGGTCTTACGAATATGCCATTGCTTGTTTTCCATGGCAGTTTCGGGGGTCATTATCTTCATAACTATAGGCACTCCACCGCCCCGCCATTTGGATCTTGCCGACTTCTTACTATAATTCAAAGCCATTTTAACCAATTCATCGCCTGTATGCTTCAGGGTCTCTTTTTCAATAATTTTATGAAGATGCGTCGCCTGTTCCAGAATGTCGGGTATACGATCCGATGAATATCTCCAGTCGTCCTCAATCTCCCACAGACCTAAAATCTTCAGCAAGGCCCGGAAATCATGATCTCTGGGAGCAGCAATGGCAACAAATCCATCCTTGCACTTCCAGTGACCATAAGGATATAAGATAAAATCCAGAACTCCGATTCGCGGACGTGCTTTTCCCCATGTACAGCCGATTGAGGCCGGAATTCCGACCATGGAAGAATAAGCGTCCATGCTAGCTACATCTATCATCTGTCCCTGTCCGGTGTTTTGCTTATGGATAAGAGCAACTGTACCGGCAAGAGCAGCGCTTAAGCCTGATATATACCATCCAGCCCACATTCCCGCACGTAATGGCCAGTTATATGGTTCCCCCGCCTCCGGCACATCTCCCATCTCTGCGGGGAGTCCCGATCCTGCCTGGGAAGTAATGTCGGAATCAGGCATACGGGCAAATTGTTTGGCTTTATCCGTATATTGTCCGTAAGGAGTAACAGCGATATAAACAAGACCCGGATTATTAAGGCTTAGCTGTCGGAATCCTATCCCCCATGAATCCATATCTCCGGCGGGAAAGGTTTCAATCACGACAGCGGCTTTTTGGGCCAATTTTGCGAAAATTTCCCGATCTTTAGTGTTATTTTTAATATCGAGAGTCAGGTAACGCTTATTTCGTCCCTCCATCATAAAGGGTATGCCCACTCCTTTGACATTAACGCCAAACGGCGTCATCTGGCGGGCAGGATCTCCATCAGGCGGTTCTATTTTAATAACTTCAGCACCGAACTCGGCAAAAAAACTGGCGGCTATAATTCCCGCAAAGTTGGCATGGCTGGCATCCAGAACCAGTAAATCATCCATCACCTCCGCCTTTCCATCGGGATTCATAATGTCGGCCAATGACCTAGCCAGTTCGGAAGGACGGGAAGACGCGTGTCTAGTGTATATTTCTTCTTTTTGTGCTTTCGGGCTCATTTACAAACCTCTTTTCCATAGTTGCATACAGGGTCCTCATTCAGGTTATAGTATACAGGAGGTTTTAAACCCGGCCTGTCATCAAAAGTGCCTATAACCTTTTTCTTTTCCAAAGATTTGATCTCTTCTTCCGATAAACCAAGAAACTTTTTTAACACAACCCGGTTATGGTAACCAAGGGGACGGGCGAGCCATTTGGTTCTTGACGGCGTGCCGCTCAGCTGTGCCGAAGGGCCGGCGATTACTAACTCTCCGTACATATCATCTTTAAAAAGAACAACGCTCCCCCGTTTACGCCGCCAGTCATCATTACAAATCGTAAAATCATCCGCCACTTCTGCTGCAGGAAATGATTTTGAATTTGCGGCATTGATGATTTCCTCTGTGGTTTTAGATTTTACCCAATCAGTAACGATGCTATTCAAAGCCTTCGCATTATCCGGTTTTAGTCTCTCCAAGTTGTTGTTAAAGCGCTCATCCTTAAGCAATTCTTCTTTGCCCATGGCACTCAAAAGGCCCTGAAACTGGTCATGAGTAGCGCAGGCTAGGGCTAAATATTTTTCATCGTTTGTTTTGAAAATCGCTGACGGAACCATGGTGGGGTCTGCATTGCCGGTCTTCCCGATTTCTCCTCCGGTGACACTATGGTAAGTATAATTAAACAAAAGGCGCATCAGGACCTCAGACTGGGCCAAATCGATATACTGTCCTTTCCCTGTTTTGTTTCTGTAATAAAGCGCCATCATGATCGATAAAGCGCCGAAATTACCCGGTACAAAATCGCCCAGATAGTCGGGAAGCTTGAAAAATTTATCGGTACCGGGATACCCGTTGAGACTTAAGACACCACTGGCAGCTTGGGCCAAAAGGTCCCATCCCGGGAAAAAGCGCATCGGCCCGTATTGACCATATGTAGAACAGCTTAAGAAAATAATCTTGGGGTTTATTTTACTGATCTGAGAGTAGCCTATCTTCCATGCTTCCGCTGTTCCGGGAGCAAAGTTTTCAATAACTACATCGGCTGTCTCGGCCATTTTGTAAATCAATTCTTTAGACTTGGCCAGTTTTAAATTTACGGAAAGAAAATATTTGTTTTTGGTTATATTGTGCCAGATCGGATTAGAGTGTTTCCAGTATTTCCCCCAGTATGTTGCCGGTCTCCAGAGGTCTCCGGAGAAGGGCAGCTCCAGCTTGATGACTTCCGCACCATAATCCGCAAGAAGCCTGGCAGCGATAGGACCGAAGATCACGTGAGAGAAATCCAATACGCGAATACCTTTTAAGGCTTCTGGTTTGGCGCCTGCTTCTGCTGGATTGAATAGCTTTTCAGTATAAGAAAAATAGTCTACCATGATTTATCTCCCCAAATATGCCTTTTTCACCAAATTATTTTTCATCAGGTTTTGAGCCGTATCTTCAATAACAACTCTGCCGTCTTGAAGAATATATCCCCTGTTGGCTAACTGCAGGGCGCGCAGAGCGTTTTGTTCAGTAAGCAAAATGGTGATTCCCGAATCCCGGAGCTTAATCAGTGTTTCATATAGAGCATCCACGATAATAGGTGCAAGACCTATGGATGGCTCGTCTATCATCATAAGCCTGGGATTCGCCATAAGCCCTCTGCCGATTTTAAGCATCTGCTGCTCTCCACCGCTGAGGAGCCGTGCCATCTGGTTAGACCGCTCTTTAAGAATCGGGTATAGGTTATAAACAGAGCCTAACGTTTCATTTCTTTTTTTCCAGGAATTGCTCCGATAAGCGCCCAGGAGAAGATTTTCCCTGACCGTCATGTAAGGGAAGGCCTTGCTTCCCTCCGGCACCTGAACAATGCCCATATCCACGACTTTGTGCGGCGGTAAATTTAGAATGGGCTCATCCTGAAAGATTACTCTACCGGTCGGATTTTTCATAAATCCCTGAATGGTATTTAATATAGTGCTCTTACCTGTTCCATTGGAGCCGAGAATGGTCACGATTTCATTCTCTTTTACATGGAAACTTACATCATGGAGCACCGGGATAACGCCATAAGAGACATTAAGTTTATCAACTTCAAGCATACGCCTTCCACCCCCTCCCCAGATAGGCTTCAATTACAGCATCGTTATTCACTACTTCGTCCGGGGTTCCTTCGGCAAGTTTTTCACCGTAATTTATCGCAATAATTCGATCAGCGGATTCCATTAGCACCGCCATGACATGCTCTATCCAGAAGATGGTAATTCCAAACTGTTCTTTGGCCCGGGAAATAAGTTTAATCGCATCTTTTGCCTCCCCGGGGTTAAGACCGGCCATAACCTCATCAATAAAAATAATTTTCGGCGTTGTGGCCAGAGACCGGGCAAGCTCCAGCATTCTCAACTCATAAAAAGTCAAATCGTGGGCTAGAATAGCCCGTTTGCTGAAGAGCCCGACAAACTCCAGATAGTGTGTCGCCTCAACCATGGCATCTTCAAAACTCTGATTAACACGCTTTTTGCCACATAAGGCGCTGGTGGCCACGCTGGCCAGGGCCGTCAACTCAGGGAAAGGCCGGGGAATTTGGTATGTACGGGCAAGCCCCATATGCGCCCGCTGATAAGGCTTCATATTGGTGATGTTTACCCCATTCATTTCGATGTGTCCTGAATCGGCTTTAAGGTAGCCGGAGAGCACATTGACTACGGTTGATTTACCCGCGCCGTTGGGACCGATAAAACCGACAGTTTCACCTTCGTGAATCTCGAATGACAGATTATTTACTGCAACAATGCCCCCAAAAGTCTTGGTCATATTGTTAACTTTTAGCAGTTCCGACATTTATTAATTTACCTCCGTACATGTATTGTTGGGAAATATTCTCTATAGCGGCGTTTGCGATAAATCCCAAAAAGGCCTTCCGGAAGCGCGAAAAGAAGGATTATAAGAATTACAGGGAATACAACCGCTTGTATCGGCCCCATATACCTGATCAGAATCATCTCTAAAAAGGTGACAAAATAACCACCGACGACACAGCCAAATATTTGAGTCCGGCCTCCGATCATCATAGCTAAAAATATTTTCAGCATGAATGTAAACGTAAGATAAGTTTGTCCGGCAAATGACTGAAAATAATGAGCGTAAAACCATCCGGCAACCCCAATCAAGCCGGCGGAAAAAACGAAGGAAAGAATTTTAACTTTGTTTATATTTACTCCAATACCGTGGGCTACTTCCTCATCGTCATTGATAGCGGCCATAATCAGCCCATAGCGCGACTTGATAACCTTGTTGATGACCCAAAGGAACAAAACCATCATGACGATGGAGATGTAAGCTATAACCAGGAAGTTTATTCGGGCATTCCCCAAATCCAAAAGCGGCTTGATACCAAAAAGTCCGGTATCCCCCTTAAAGATATCGGTATAGATAACGGTAATTTCAAAAAAAACAAAAGGCAAAAGCAGGGATAATAAAACATAGTAGAGGCCTCGGGCAACAATCACCAAGGGACTGAAGATAAGAGCCGCAAATAGAGTAATTAAAATCGCAAACGGCAATGTTGCCAGTGGTCCCCAACCATAAGCTATGCTGAGCAACGCGGCCGCATAACCTCCTACACCGACGAAAAAATTCGGGCCAAAATTAACGCGTCCTGTTCCCAGGGTCATCAGCGACATCGGAATAGCGATAGCAGCCAGAAGATTCGCCGAGATCATGGCATTGATCAGCCCCGGGCTTATAAAATAGGCAACGGCGGGAAAAACGAGTAAAAGTGCAACCCAGAGGATGGAATTGCGCCAATATCTTGGTTCAATAATCCATTCCCATTTCTTATCCTTAAGTCTGATTGTAACGCGATCTCTTTTTAATTCAATATCTACCATAATGACTCACTCCTTGTTAACCCCTGTGGCCTCACTATCAAAACAATCATGACCAGCACTAAAGCCGAGAGCGTCATGAATTTCGGTTCTCCCACGATAAAGCACATAACTGCATGGACTGCCCCGATGAGAAAGCTCGCCATAATGGTGCCCTTCAAATTCCCTAATCCTCCCAGAACGGCTACTAGGATGGCGGTAAACATGTAAAGCTGGCCCATCCACGGATCGACTGTCCACACCGGCGCGATAATAAGCGTGCCGATCATAACAGGCACAAGCACAAACATCATCGTGAAAATATAAAGGCTCTCTACGTTAATGCCGACAATCTGGGAACTGTATATACTCTGAGAAATTGCTCTTATAGCAAGGCCTGTCCTTGTTTTAAGAAAGAATAAAACGACAAGCCCAGTTAGAAAAAGCGCTATAATTGATCCGATAAGAAGCTGGGTAGGAACAATAACCGATCCGATTTGCGTAGTCCCCTTAATCAATTCTGTATATAAATAAACACCTGTTTGCACGGGATATTGGTAATTGATAGCCTGCTCAATTATGACCGTAAGCAGTATAAGACCGACCAGCATCTCCAGTTCTTCATCAAGGTATTTTTTGATAATTCCTTTATAGATGAGAAAGGCGATAATAAATTGAACCGCCACCATGCCGAAAATCGCCGGTATCAGGCTCCACCCCAGATCTTGCACAAACATCCAAGTGATGTAGATAGTTACCGGGAATATATAAGCGTAACCGAGATGAAAAATTCTCAATACACCTGTGATTATGGAAAATCCTAATGAAATAAGCAGATAAATGGAACCTAAAATGAAAGTGTAGACTAGTAAGTTTTGTATATAAACCCACATACTCTTTTTCTTCTCCCTTCTTTCTTTGTTTCGCGCTATTTCCTTTATCGTGGGAGGCACATAATCAATTTGGCTGCATTTTAAATAAGTAATGCCGCAACCTAATTGAAACATTCACCCGGCATCAATAAAACAATCTATAATAACAGCTTGAAAATGATTCTCTCAATTCCGAAAAAACACAGACAAGCTTAGTGAATATTTGTTAAGTAATTTGCTCTTTTTTTTTGCGCGGATGATCAAGCGCAATGCTGTTTACAAAATTCATCCCCACGTGTCAAGAAATTTCTTCAAAATATTTTTTAAAAATTCTAATTTCCCAACTTTATTAAAGATAATTATCTCGACTGCGCTACCTAATGATTAGTTTTTATTGATTTGCAGATCAAAAAAACAGCTCAAATCACTGTATCGTAGATACAACTACGGCATAGGCTGCTTTTATTACTTTCGAGTTTTCTGAATTTTCCACCTTTTCCATAATGGTTTTATTTACAACAGCACGGTGTCATTATGTCATTACAGATTTCTAGTTTTAAGACACGCTAATGGACATTAATCCGAGAAAATTTTTAAACTTATTAATGGTAATAACGGCATAGGAGACAGGCAACAGGGGCGTCATCCTTCCAAATGATACTCTTAATGGTTGATAAACAAATTAATGACTCTCAGCACTAGAGCCCCAGGTACGTTTTTCGAAGAACCTCATCTTGAAGCAATTGCTCGCCTTTTCCTTCGGCGATAATTTTCCCAGAGGAGAGGACATAGTTGCGGGAGGCCATTTTAAAAACCGTGCTCACCTCTTGTTCAACAAGCAAAACAGTGATACCTAACTTGCTGATCTCGGCAATCTTTTGAAATACCTCCGCCCGCAAAATTGGAGCAAGGCCGGTCGAGGGCTCATCAATACATAACAGCTTCGGCTTTGACATCAAAGATCTTCCCACCGAAAGCATCTGCTGCTCTCCTCCGGAAAGCGTGCCGGAAACCTGGTGCGACCGATCCTTCAGAACGGGAAATAGCCTATAGACTTTACCCAAATTTTCCTCAATTACATTTTTGTCCTTCTGAAGATAAGCTCCCGCCATTAGATTATCAATTACCGTCATCTCCTTGAATGGCCTTCGTCTTTCCGGACTAAGGATCAAGCCTCGTTTAACAATATCATGGGCAGGTATCTGATCGATACGCTCGCCGTCAAAGGTTACAGTTCCTTCGAGCCTGATTTCACCGTGGGTTGACCTTTTGGTTAGTTCTTTTTCCCAGGCGACCAATCCGGTGATGGTTCTCAACAGGGTCGACTTGCCGGCGCCGTTGGGACCAACTAGGCTAACCAGCTCACCTGTGTCCACACCCATGCTCACATTATTAATAAGCATGGCCTTATCATACCAAACCGATATATTCTTAACTTCGAGTAGCAAAGCTAATTACCTCCTTGACCGAGATAGGCTTCAATGACACGAGGATCTTTGACGATTTCAGCAGGCGTTCCGTCGGCTATAATAATTCCAAAATTTAATACAATAATACGCGTTGCAATCATCATCAACCAATGCAACTTATGTTCGACAATAATCATAGCCGGTCCTTCGCTGTGTAACCGGCCAAAACGGCCGCCTTTATGTAAACGCTTGATGGATTTGGCCATAAGATCAGTTTCCGCAGGACTCAATCCACCGAAAGGCTCATCCAAAAGCAGTAATTCCGGTTCTGTGGCTATCGCCCGTGCTACTTCCAGTCTTTTCAGGTCGCCCTGTGAAAGCACTGAGGCGTTTTCCCTCGCCATATCCGAAATGCCCGCGAATTCCAAGGCATCCATAGCCTTCGCCTCTAATCGCTTAACCCATTCCCCTCTTTTCAGGGCACGTGGACAAAGGCACGCAACCATAACATTCGCGATGATAGGAAGCTTCCGGAACGGTCTCATATTCTGAAAGGTAGAAACGATTCCTCTATTCACGATATCCCAAGTTTTACGTCCGGTAATTTCCTTTCCCATAAAATGGACACTGCCCGTATCCGGTTTTAAAATGCCTGTAATCAGCCGTAAGAGCGTCGTTTTACCCGCGCCGTTCGGTCCGATCAAGCCCCAGTATCTGATGCCTGCCCATGGAAAAAGCGACGTCATTAACTGCTGTAAGACCGCCGAAACGCTTCGAAAGCCCTTTTATTTCCAGAAAAGATTCGGTCATATCAACAGGCCTCCCCTTCTTCTCTTAATTCCCTGCGCGAAACCTTTCCCACGTCCGTTTTCGGTAAGCTCACCGCGAAATTCGATAATCTTGGGAACCTTGTAATGGGCAAGATTCTCTGTGCAGAAGGTTATAATTTCTTCCTCAGATATTTTACCTCTGGCTTCGCTTTCCAGAACAACATAGGCTTTAATGATGTTACCTACTTTGGGGTCAGGTACGCCCACAACACCGGCCGCTTTGATTTGAGGATGTTTATAGAGCACCTCTTCGACGTGTCGGGCAAATACCGAATATCCTTTGAACTTGATCAAATCTCTTTTACGATCAAAAAAGTGGAAGTAGCCGTCTTCATCCATGCTGACGATATCTCCGGTTCTCAGCCATTTTTCTCCGTCAATATCGATCAATGACTCTCCGAGTTTCCTTCTCTCTTTTCCAGTAAGCCTGCATGATATTCGGACCGCTGAGAATCATTTCTCCCACTTCACCGACGGGCATAAATTCCGTGCCTTCGTATTCGACAATGGCGGCTTTCATACCTGGTATGGGCACGCCGAAAGAACCTTTTTTGGTCTTAAGATGAGGGTTGCCGTGGCTAAAGCTGGTTGTTTCCGTCATACCATAACCTTCATGAATTTTGGACCCTGTTCTTTTCTCCCACGCTTCCACGGTTGAGTCATGCAGGGTGTCTGCACCGCACGCAATCAGTTTAAGCCGTTTCCAATTCACTCTGTCTGTCTTTTCATATTCTTTCAGATATTCGAATAAGGTGGGCACGCCGTTGAAAGTGGAGGCCTTATATCTTTCCATGGCTTCTAGAATGTCATCTATATCAGGAGTGGTAAAAAGAACCAGGGTGGAGCCACTGCAAATACCCTGGAACATCACGACAACCTGGCCATAGATATGGAAAAATGGTAAAAATGCCATGACAACTTCTTTACCATCTTCAAGGATAGGCCAAAACGCTTTTGCTTGATACCGCAGGGCCACCATATTGTAATGAGTAAGAACAGCCGCCTTGGGAAGACCCGTGGTGCCTCCCGTGTAAGGAAGAGCTGCAACGTCTTTTTTCGGGTCGATTTTGACCTGAGGTGGATTGGGTGGATATTTTTTAATAAGCTCCTGAAAATCCAGCAGACCCGCCTTGTGCCCTTTGCTCGGGGGTGGGAACCTGCAAATCCGCATAGTCCTTTCCCAACAATCCCTTGCCTAAAAGCTTTTTCAGCGTCGGGCAAATATTCAAGAACGCTGGTAATAATAATATGCTTCATGGTCACGCCGGCTCTCTCCACATTATCATAGAGTATATCCTGACAAATCACCACTGTCGCGTCGCTGTCTTCAAGCTGATGTTTTATTTCATGGCTGGTGTAAACAGGGCTTATTGGGGTAACTTTCGCACCGAGTTTCAACGTTGCGAAGTAAGCAACAACATACTGCGGACAATTAAGTAAATAGAGGGCTACTGTATCTCCCTTCCTGACACCTAAATCCGCCAGAGCTGTAGCAAAACGGTCGATAAGTTCTTTTAATTTTGTATAGCTTATTTCTCTACCATAGAAGATCAATGCTGGCTTCTTGCCGTACTGTTTCACCGCCTGATCAACCAGGTCGGTAACTGACACACCCTCTGGTATGTCCACTTTATCTGATACGCCCTCGGGATAATGCTTCAACCAAGGTTTTGCCATGTAGGCTTCCTTTGCATTCATTTGCTTATCCTCACACTTTTTTTCCTCTATTTTAAGAGGCATATTTTTGATACCGGATAATTTAGTCAAGTCCGGCATGTTATAATCAATGTATTAACCAATAATACTTATTTTAATCTAACGGTGCCGTACAGATGCGGCAAGTATCGCGCGTGGCGATGTTTCTTACTTTACAGCGGGGACATTCTGTTTCTATCTTTTCCCTCAGCCAGCGGAAAAGCCCGTCCGGCATATATAGAAGAATCAATAACACAATCACCGCGAATAACAATATCCGGTAGTCTTGTGCGAAATGCATGAACTCCAACAGGGGATAAAGAAGAAATACCGCCGCTACCGGACCGTAAATGGTGACAACTCCGCCAAAGATAGTCCAGATGACCACTTGGAAAGATAAGGAAACTTCCAGAGTAGAAGGACCCGCAATTCTCATAAAATGCGCGTAAAGCCCCCCCGCAATGCCGGCAAAAAAACCGCTGAGACAAAAGGCCAAAAGTTTATAGCGCGTAGTGTTGACGCCCGAGGCACGAACGGCAATCTCATCCTCCCTAATAGCGTGAAAAATAATGCCGGTATTGGAGTCGGTTATTTTCCACATAATGGTGCATAAACCGAGCATCAGCACAACCACAACATAGTAATCGCCAACGCGAGACGGAGCAAGCTTGGCTATCCCGGAAATCCCCAGCTCGCCACCAGTGAAGCCGGGAAAAGCAAAAACGAGCCCCAGTAAAATGATGGGAAAAGCAAGGGTGGTTAAAGCCAGGTAAGTACCTCGAAGCCTGAGACTAGGGATACCAATGATAAGACCCGCCAAAACAGCAACCAGCGCACCGAGGGGAATGCTTCCCCAGGGAGGAATCTGCGCGTGCAGATTAAATAAAGCAGCACTATAAGCTCCCACACCAAAGAAAAGGGCATGCCCAAAATTCATTTGACCGGTATAGCCGGAGAGCAAATCCCAGCTTGCCGCAAAGATAGCGAAGATGCTGGCCAGGGTGAAGATGCGCAAAATATAGATATCATCGGTAAACACCGGCATTAAGAGCATAAAGAAAAAGAAGAGCGCTACGGCGACCCGGGAGGGAAGAACAAGCACTTCGTTTTTTATTATCGTAAATAATTTTCTCAGGTAAAATAAAATGAGTTTCATGAAATGTTTCTACCTTTCTTCCTCGAAGTACACGCCAAAGAGGCCTTCCGGCCGGATGAGCAATACTAAAACCATGACGGAAAGAGCAACTGAACCCTTCAGGTAAGCACCCATAGGAGCAAGGAATACAACCATTGCTTCCGCAAAGCCCAGTATGTATGCCCCGATAAAACTGCCTTTAAGAGAACCCAGTCCTCCCAGAACGACAACGGCCATCATCATAATCAGGGGGGGCAGCCACATCTGCGGCTCCAATATAGTCAGGGGCACGACGATGGCGCCCGTGAAGGCGGCTAAACCTACGGCGATGCCCATGGTGATCATGGCCAGTCGTGCTTCGTTGATGCCCATTAGGTTGGCCACTTCTCTGTCTTGCGCCGTGGAGCGGATAGCCAAACCCAATTTTGTCTTGAACAAAAATGCCATCAGCACAGCCAAAACGAGCAGGGCCGCGCCAAAGGTTAAAAACTGCTGATAAAAGATTTTTACATCCAAAAGTATAAAATACCCGTCAATAAGAGAGGGCACGCTCAAATAGGTGCCTGTAAATATCAGGGTCATAATCTCCTGAAAAATCATGCCCAAAGCAATGGTGGCGATCAGCACGGCGCCTTCATGTTCGCGGATGGCATTGATAAACAGCTTATAGCTAATCATGCCCAAAAGAGTAGTCAGAACGATGGCTATAACCATGGCCGAAACGGCATTCCAACCCAAATTGGTGGTGACGATATATATACAGTAGGCGGCTACCATGTAAAAGGCGGTATGCGCGATGTTGACGATGCGCGCCACACCAAAAATAAGGGAAAAACCGATAGCGAGAAGGGCTAACGTACTTCCACTAATCAAACCACTGATGATGATGTCCAAAACAAGAGACATTATTTACCTCTCCATTTCTTAATCACCATGGAATTATCCGCCCTTTCATCTATATCTAAGGACGGGCGATGGGCGGACCATGATAATTACTTATTTTTTCTTAGGCGCAGGAGCCGCCTGACTTTTCTTCAACATCTATGGTGGCACCTTAATGTCAACCATACTACTTTATATTATATCGGGCGCCTCCGGTGTTGCCTTCCATTTGTTGGGCCGCCAGACGCCGATCAGCTTGCTCTGCTGCCATTGCGTGGCAATGCCAGCAGCATATACAGGGACTTATGTTATGTAACGCAGTGAACAGCCTTCGGCATCCTTATATGTTTTCGGATGGCGCGAAAGAATATATCCGCCCCTTTGTTTGAAAATGAAGGGGCGGATATAACAAGGCAATTTACTTATTTTTTCTTAGACTCTGCTTTAGGTGCCGCCTTAGGGGCTGCTGCCTTAGGCTTTGCCACGGATGCTTTCGAATAAGCCTTGATCATCCAGGGTGGTATCTTGATGGGCACCATACCCTTGTACGTGACCTCCGGTGAGGTTGGAGTTTCCTTCCACTTGTAGGGCCAGACACCGACCATCTTACCATCCTGCCATTGTGTATAAATGCCGGTCAGGTAACCCGGTCCAAATGTCAGGTCATGGAGGGGTGCACCTACAGCATCCTTCATGTATTTTACCGTGCCGCCCGGTACCTTAAAAACACGGTTCTCCATGACGGCCACCACCGCGTCTGTATTAAGTGTCCCGGCCTGCTCAATGGATGGCACAAGCCCGTAGACAATAGAAGCGTAAGTATCCGCGGTGTAGGTCGGTACTTCTTTGAATCTTTTTAGATAACCCTCAACAAATGGTTTGGTAAGTTCATTATTCTCAACTCCACGGCAATATGAAGTCGAGACGACTACATAGTTAGCCATTCCCCGGGTAGCCTTCCAGAAATCATCCTTCTGGGCTTCCACATTGATGCCGACCTGCATAGCCGGGATTTTCAACTCGCCCGCCTGACGGGCAAAGGGAATACCTACAGAAGAAGAAAAGATCGTGAAAATAATATGGGCACCAGAACGCTGGATGGCTGACAGTTCGGCTGTAACATCCGTAGCCACCGCAGATGGTCTCCAAACTCCGACTAACTCCATACCCATCTTAGGTATAACCGCCTGGGCTGCCGGAATCATCGGATCCGCCCATTGGGCTTTCTCGGCAACAACAGCAACTTTAATTTTATCTATTTTTAAGGTTTTTTTCAATAGGTCGCCAACGTTGGCTAAATTGATGAAGATTGCCCTGACAAGATATGTGGAATTGTAAGGAGTACCCCGGAAAAAATATTTGTATTGGTCGGGGTATTTGGCCACCCGCAAGCAGAGCTCGGGATGGGCGGCTCCGCAGCCGATAAAAATTACCCTTCTATCCATGGCAATATCCTGCATGGCCAAGACTGCTTCGGTCCGGAAACCGCCAACAACAAAGTCCACCTCATCTTTTGTTATGAGCCGCTCCATGGCATTGGTCGCATCAGTGACGTTGAGAAATTCATTGGAATCCGCTTGAATAAGCTTGATTTTAAATTTCTTGTCACCAACTTTAATGCCACCCTTGGCGTTAATCTCATCGGCGGCCATGAGTGCACCGTTCCAATGGCCGATACCCTGCACAAATTTCATTGGGCCGATAACACCGATCTTAATTTCCTGCCCAAAAGCAGTCATTAAGGACAACACTGTAAATAAGAAGATCATTGCTGATACGAAAATAACTTTTTTAAATCCGTTCATTTAAGAACCTCCTTCCTTTTTTAGTGTATGTTAATGTCTTTTACGAAAAAAAAGAATCAATTGTCAATAAGTATTTTATTTTTTTACTGTTTTCATGACCGAAGGTCAAAAATTTATTTCAGTCTTTTTTTGGTATTATGGAGCGACTCATTGCGTGTTAATGTGAACTAAATAGCTTTACAAAATATTATTTATCTTTTCTTCCAGGTCTTTCTTATTTATATCTTTTACTAAGATTATTTTTTTACGTGATTTTGCGCCGGCCAAAATTTTCATCTGACTTTTTTTGAACTTCAAGGCTTTGGCCAGCAATTTTAGACAAGCCTCATTGGCTGCTCCGTCCACAGGTAAAGCAGTAATTTTCAGCTTAAGTGCGCCTTCCTGAGAACCGGTTATTTTGGCGCTAGAAGCACGAGGTGTAACATGGATTTCAAAAGTTAAGCCGTTTTTAAATTCTTTTGTCTGGAATAGGCCTGCCAAAAAAACCCCTTTCTTTGACGATATTATAAATTACGGGCTAGCTGAATTATCGTTTCTACTAAAAAATACTGTAAAAAGATAATCACCAAAATGACTATAATAGGGGAAAGATCAACTCCGACATTATGCAAAGGCATTATACGGCGCACCGGACGAAGCACCGGCTCCGTAGCTCTATATAGAAAGATTACGATTTTATTATACGGGTCTGCATTTACCCATGATATTACGGCGCGGAAAATTATAATCCACATGTAAAGCGTCAAGACGATGTCGACGATCCTGGCCAAAGCAACGACAAAATTACTTAAAACAAACATAAAACCTCAAAAATTCCTGTTTAGTCGCCCTTGGAAAGGGACAAGGTAAACTTATTTAAAGTCTCATTAAACTCTTTTGGCCTTTCCAACATCACCATATGACCCGCACCTTCAATCAGGCACAGTTTTGCCCCGCTTATACTTTCGGTTATTTGGCGGGAAAAATCCGGCGGTGTCATTTTATCTTCCGCCCCGCAGATGACTAGCGCAGGCACGGCTATTTTACCTATTTCGTGAGTCAAGTCCAATTTATTGCACGCCGAGAGATCATCATATAAAACATCTGTATTGGCCTGAGAAAGGCTTTTTTTCAGCGGTTCAAAAAATTGGGGACGGTTTTCTTTGGCCAGCGAAAATTTGGCCATTAAGTCAATCACCTCTGCCGGATTTGTTTTTAAAAATTCCAAAAGGGACGGATTAACCGGCATTTTCATCCCGCCGCCAACCAAAACGACCCCTTCAATTTTTTGCGGATAACTCAACGCGAACTGCAGAGTGATGGCAGCACCCAGGGAATGGCCAACTAGAATGGGATTTTTTAGATGCAAAATATCCAGTAGTTTATTTACCCAAAGACAATAGTTTTCCACATCGCTTTCTCCACTGCCTTTAGAGCGGCCGTGCCCCGGAAGATCAATGGCAACTATATTAAACTGCTTATGCAATTTGGCATACTGAAGAGACCAAAGACTGTGGTCGCCGCCGGAACCATGGATGAAAATCAAGCTTTGTTCGTGCACTCCAAAATTACTGCTATTGACCCAACAGGCGATTTTCGAAGATTCAACATTAAAATATTTCAGCATATTAAATTACTCCCATGATAGATAAATATCACAAAAACAAAAATTTATGCAATGAGAGAATGCTCCAGAATAGCCGATTTATGTTGACAGAATAAAGGGAAAAAGTGCATGAACAGACCTGAAAGGAGGGCGCAAAAATGTTTAAGGGAAAGAAAATAGCGATCATCGGCGGTGGAAAAATGGGAAGTATAATCGCTCAAGCTTTACTTGAGCAAAAATTTTTCCCCAAACGAGACATCACCGTTACCGACATTGACAGCGCGAGATTAGATTATCTTCGCTCCGCAATGGGGTTGCAGGTTTCTAATGATAATAAAAAAACGGCAAAGAACGCGGACATAATCATCATCGCGGTTAAACCGCAAAATATGGCCGCAACACTTCATGAATTCGGCTCGGTTATAGATAGTTCCAAAACTGTGATTTCCATTGCCGCCGGAATCACAACCTCTTTTATCGAAGCCTCTTTACCCAAAGGAGCCCGGGTTTTAAGAGTAATGCCCAATACGCCCGCGCTGGTGGCCGAGGGTGCTGCTGCTGTAGCAAAAGGAAGTTGCGCTACAGTTGATGACATTAAGTTAACGCGCGCTATTCTCAATGCCGTGGGGATAAGCTTCGAAGTTGATGAAAAGTTGATGGATGCGGTAACCGGATTGAGCGGCAGCGGGCCCGCTTATTTTTTTCTGATCATTGAAGCGCTCATTGAAGCGGGAGTAAAAATGGGCTTACCACACGAGATAGCGGCAAAACTTTCGGCACAAACCATGTTAGGAGCCGCCCGTCTCTGTCTTCAAAGCGATAAACAACCGGCACAGCTAAGGGAAATGGTGACATCTCCGGGAGGCACTACCGCCGCCGGTTTAAAAGTGCTGAATGAAGGAAAAGTCCGCGAAACCTTCATTTCCGCTGTCGAAGCGGCTACAAATAGGTCTAAAGAATTGGCCGCCGGCAAATAATAAGTAAAAGTTAGAAATTTGTTTTGCCAACAACACCGGAATTAAATATCGATTCGATTAACGATTTCATTTCTTGCGCTGGTGCGCTCATTATGAAAAACGGATACGGCAGATAACTACCGAGATTACCATGGTAAAATTAGATAATAATTCAATGCCGCACACAGTGACAATCCGTGCCAGAATTTATTTCAATACGTGGTTCGAGATCACCAGGCGCTGCACCTCGGAACTTCCCTCGTAGATAGTTGTGATCCTTGCATCGCGGTAAAGGCGTTCCACTTTGTATTCTTTGATATACCCATAGCCGCCGTGAATCTGGAGGGCATCGTAGGTGACGCGAATGGCTGTTTCCGACGCGAAAAGTTTCGCGATGGAAGCCTCGTGTGTAAAGGGCTCTCCGCGGTCGCAGGAGATACAGGCACTGAGGGTGAGAAGGTGCGCCGCTTCGATGTCTTTTGAGGCGTTGGCTATCATCCAGCGAATCGCCTGATGGGAGGCAATCGGGCGCCCGAACGTTTTCCGCTCTTTTGAATATCTGACCGCCTCGTCGAGGGCGGCACGCGCGATACCCACGGCCTGCGAGGCTATGCCAAGACGTCCTCGGTCCAGCGCCTCCATGACGATCAAGAATCCTTTGCCTTCCTCGCCGATGAGATTTTCCGCCGGCACTCGACAGCCTTCGAAAGTAAGAGGGACGGTATTGGACGCGCAAATGCCCATCTTCTTCTCCGGACGGCCGATAGTGAAACCGGGCATTCCCCTCTCGACAACCAGGGCGCTCAATCCTCTGTTCTTATGCTCGCTCGTGCGGACGAATACCACGAAGATGTCGGAAAAACCGCCGTTGGTAATGAACATCTTGGCACCGTTGACAATGTATTCGCCACCCTTGAGTTTCGCACTCGTGCGGATGGCGCTGACGTCTGAGCCGGCGTCCGGTTCGGTGATGCAGATCGCGCCCAGTTTCCGGCCAGACGCAAGCGAGACCATGTACTTGCGTTTGAGCAATTCAGAACCGTGATTCAGGATCGGCTCAGTTGTCAGATTGTTGCAACTCATCGTCACGGCAGTTGATGCGCAGGAGTAGGCTATCTCTTGAACCGCCAGCGCGTAACTTACGGCGCTCGCGCCGGCGCCGCCGTACTTCTCCGGGACCATCATCCCCATCAGACCGAGTTCGCCCATCTTTTTAATGATATCGGCAGGAAATCTGCCCTCGCTGTCATTTTCGGCCGCTATGGGTTCGATCTCTTTTCGAGCGAATTCGCGGACCATAGCGCGCACCATCTGCTGCTCTTCGGTCAGTGGTATCGACATGATATTACCTCGTTATTATGGTGTGTACAGAACTACTATCAGTTCGGTCTTCGCTTTACCGGGATTATGCAGTTTGTGGACGAGACTCGAATTGAAATGAATAGTCTGTCCTCTCTTCAGAAAGTGCTCCTGTTTACCAACGGTGATTTTCAGGCGTCCGTCGAGGACATAAATGAATTCTTCTCCGTCATGTGAATATTCAACCCCCTCGTGCTCCTTCTCCGGGTCGATAGTCACAAGAAATGCCTTCATGTGTTTGTTTTGTGCGTTCGGGGTCAACACTTTATAGGAATAGGCTTTCTCACGCTTGTTGAAGCTTTCGGCTTTAACTGAGCGTGGTTGTTCTTTGTCGGCGGAAAGAAAAGTGCCGACATCCACCTTGAGCGCCTCCGAGATACGGATGATCGCCGACACTGGCGGGCGGCAGCGGCCGGATTCGACAGATTCGAGGTACTCGACGTCGTATCCCGTTTCGCGGGAAAGTTCTTCAAACAAGATGCCCTTTTTATTACGCAGGCGTTTCATTTTGTCCGAGAAATCATGCTCAGAGTGTTTTCCAGCCATCTTGAGTCCTCCCGTTAGATGATTTTGGTGCGGTCGGAACAGGCTTAAAATGTCCGCCGTCATATTACGGCAAAAGTATATCATGAAAAAAAGAAAAATGCTCTGAATACGATAGCAACTTCTTTTTTATGAAAGGAAGTATAGCGAAACCGGCCTCGTATGTCCATAAAATCCGGCAGCGAATAATAATTTATAGCAATGTATACGTCTGGCTATGGAAGCAAAGAAAACTATTCGCTCGTTGCTATGAGTAAATATGTAAGTCTACGCTATCAGAAACTTTCACCACTTTTATCTTTTTCATTAAAGGGAATGGCCGGCTCTTTTGGCTCCGATGTTACAATAGTTTCTTTAGCTTCGGTCTGTGTAATAACCAGCGAACCCGCTTCGAGAGGCGCAGACGGCATAGCAGGCAAGTTTTCGTGAGCGGCTGACACCTGCGGAATAGCAGGCAGAGAATCATCTGTTTTCATTTCTGCCGTTTTTCTTTTTTTGTGTCGAGGCCTGCGGCGGCTTTTCTTTTTCACCGGCTCTTTATGCTCATCTTTTAATAATGAATTTTCGGCTGTTTTCAGAGGAAGCTCTTCCTGTACGGCCGGTTTTTCCAAAACTTGTTCCTTGATGATTTGCTGTATTTCCAGCTTGTCCCAGGGCATCTCCGTACTGCCCGAAATATGCAAGGTGAGACCGAAAGTTGATTCCAAATTTAAAAGTTCACTTCTTTTTTGATTGAGAATGTAATCGGCGATTTCATGCGGTAAAATTATTTTTAATTCGGAATAAATACCTTTGACCGCTTCTGATTCAATTTTACGAAATGCTCCCAGTGCGGCATATTCCAAAGATGGACGCAGGCCGCTGCCTTTGCAGTAAGGACATGTTGTGTAACTGATTTCCTGAATCGTTGACTGTTTCTTTTGCCGCGATAATTCGAGCATCCCGAATTTAGAAATGCGCGAAAGCTGAATTCTTGCCCTATCTATGCTGAGCGCTTTTTTGAACGATTTTTCCACTTCGGCAACATGTTTTTTATCGATCATATCAATAAAATCGATGACAATTAACCCGCCTAAATCCCGCAAACGCAATTGCCGGGCAATTTCTTCGCTGGCTTCAATATTTGTTTTAAAAGCGGTTTCTTCAATATTTTTTTTGTTGGAACCGCGGCCGGAGTTCACATCAATCGTAATCATTGCTTCCGTCGGATTTATAATAATGTACCCGCCGGATTTTAGTTCCACGCGTTCCTGATAGATAACGCGTATTTGTTCTTCCAACTGAAAACTGTCAAAAAGAGGATTTTTTTCTTTGTAATGCTTGATCATTCTTACGTGACGCGGAGCCACGGCTTTTAAATAAGCGCGCATTTTGCGGAAAGTTTCGTAGATCATCAACAAGAATTTCATCAATTTCCGGCGTTAAATAATCGCGTAAACTGCGCACGCCAAAGTCTGTTTCCTGATAAATCAGTAGAAGGCGCATTAATGCTGCTTGCCTTTTTGTATATTTCTTTCCAGAGACGCATCAGGAGCTGATAATCGCGCAAAATTTCCTGTTTGGTGCGGTTGATTCCCGCTGTCCGCACGATAAATCCCATATCATCAGGAATTTTAATTTGCTCCATGAGGTTTTTTATTTTTTGCCGGTCTTCTTCATCTTTCATCTTTGCGGGATATGCCGCCGCCGGGTTTGTTGGGAAGCAAAACCAAATATCTGCCGGGAAGAGAAATATAGGAAGTTAAAAGAGCGCCTTTGTTGCCGATTGCTTCTCTTACGGCCTGGACGATTATTTCCTGTCCTGCTTTGAGCACTGGTTTGCCGCCGGATCTGGCCGTTTTCCGGTTCGGTAAAATATTCCGGGCTTACATCTTTAAGAGGAAGAAAACCATCTTTGCTGCCGCCATAATCAACAAAGGCCGCCTGCAGGCCGCGTTCAACTTTCAGCACCTTGCCTTTGTAAATATTGCCGGTAATCGGTTCTTTTACCGACATCTGAATGTTGAATTCAATAAGCTTACCCTTTTCGTTAACCGTAGCCATACGCATCTGTTCTTTATGAACAGCGTTAACGAGCATAGTATGTTTCATAAATGTCCTTTTTGGCCGGCTGCATATTTTGCGCGTATTCGCGCGGGAATAGACTTTTTGTGTGTCTATTCGTCAAAATATGCGGCTCGGCCTTTTGTATTTATAGAAAGGCGCTGATATCGCCTTTTCCAATTCTTATAATTTCAATATTGTCATCAACAAGACTGATGACACTCGATGGTTCGGGCATAATAATACCACCATCGATAATTAAATCAACCATTCGGCCAAAGTATTCCTTGATGACATAAGGATCGCCCAAAGCTTCGCCCTCCGCTGTTTTTACGCTGGTGCTGATTATCGGCTGTCCCAGTTCTCTGACCAGAGCCAGGCAAATCTGATTATCCGGCACTCTTATTCCTGTTGTCGATCTTTTCGGCAAAATAATTTTCGGCACCAAACGCGAAGCTTCCAGAATAAAAGTATAAGCTCCCGGTAAAAGCCGTTTCATTGTTTTGTAGGCGTAGTCGGTAACTTTGGCGTACTGGCTGATATGTTTTAAATCCGAACAGACAAAACTCAAAGGCTGTTTTCTTGTTTCTTTTTTTTAATTCGTAAATTTTTTCAATTCCTTTTTTGTTGGACAAATCACAGCCCAAACCGTAAACCGTATCGGTAGGATAAATTATTATCCCGCCTTCACGCAATACATCCACAGCTTTTTTGATAAGACGCATTTGCGGATTCTGGCTGTTAATGGACAGCATAGCTAAATTCCCGACTATTTGTCGTCATTGAAAATTGTGTATATCAAGAATTAGTCATGTTGGCAATCAAAAGCTTCATCAAAATAATTGAGAAAAATCATCTACGATATTTATTTGCCGTTCATTTTGTCTTTGCTGAGTTTATATTCAATACTGTCCACCAGCGCCTGCCAGCTGGCTTCGATAATATTTTCGGAAACACCGATAGTACTCCAGACTTCTTCGCCGTCCGTGGAATCCAGAAGCACCCGGACACCCGCGGCTGTGCCTTCCGAACCTTCCAGCGTGCGCACTTTGAAATCAACCAGATGCATTTCTTTGATTTGCGGATAAAATTTTGTCAGCGCTTTGCGCAGGGCGTGATCCAGAGCGTTCACCGGACCGTTTCCTTCCGCGGCGGTTAATTCTTCTTCACCGTCAACCGATATTTTAATTGTCGCCTGAGAAAGACAAGGATTATTTTCCGTAGCGTGAAGTAACAACACTAAAGCTTTCCAGAGTAAAAGGTTCAACAAATTCACCGATTGCTTTTTTAATCAGCAGGGAAAGTGAGCCGTCGGCGGCGTCAAACTGAAATCCACGGTCTTCCATAAGTTTGACTTCATGCACTATTTTTTTACTGAGGGCGTCATTTTTAGCAAGATCAATGCCCAGTTCTTTGGCTTTATATTCAACATTGCTTTTCCCCGCCAAATCGGAAACCAGAACGCGCCGGTGGTTACCGACAAGTTCCGGTTCAATATGCTCATAGGCCATGGAGTTTTTAACCACAGCGCTGACATGCACTCCGCCTTTATGCGCGAAGGCGCTGCGCCCGACAAACGGCCGCGAATTAAGCGGCGGAACATTGGCAACATCGCTTACATAATGAGAAAGATTGGTGAGCTGCCGGATTGATTCCGGCGGCAGACAATTTTTGCCCATTTTAAGTTGTAAATTGGCAACAACGGAAATCAAATCGGCGTTGCCGCATCTTTCGCCGTAACCATTGATCGTTCCCTGAACCATCTTGACTCCTTCCTGCACGGCGGCAATGGAATTGGCCACAGCCAAGCCCGCAGTCATTATGCGTATGAATACCGGCAATGTTCAAAGGAATGGAAGAAGAAATTTTTTGCACGATGGCAGCTGATTTCATGAGGCATGGAACCGCCGTTCGTATCGCAAAGAACAATCATATCCGCACCGGCGGCCAGCGCCGTTTTCACAACTTTGGTTGTGTAGCGGGGATTGTTTTTATAGCCGTCGAAAAAATGTTCGGCATCAAAAAGAACTTCTTTGCCCATTGATTTCAGATATTCGATGGAGTCGGTAATCATGGCTAAATTTTCGTCCAGATCTGTTTTAAGAATTTCGGTTACGTGCAAATCCCACGATTTTCCGACAATGCGCGCAAGCGGGAGTACCGGCTTTAACCAGAGCCTTTAAATTCGGGCACGCTTCCGGTTTTGTATGCGGCCGGCGTGTACTGCCGAATGCCGTCAGGCGCGAATTTTTAAATTTAACGGCTTTGGCCATTTCAAAAAAGCGCATATCCTTGGGATTGGAACCCGGCCAGCCCCCTTCAATATAATGAAAGTGAGCCTCATCAAGGCGCTGGGCAATGCGTAATTTTTCCTCCGCGGAAAAATTTGTTTGTTCGCCCTGTGTGCCGTCCCTTAAAGTTGTATCGTAAACCAGTATTTGATTTTTAGTCATTTTCCCCTCTCTTTCAAAATCACCGCTTGCGCGGGATTGTTCAGCTTACCAGATTTCAGTGCACTGCGTTTCTGAAATCTGAGTTTCACAAAAAAATCCGCTGCCGGGTTTCCCTGGCAGCGGATTTTGATTTCGTTGAATTGTAAATTTTGGTTATTCCACGACCAGGCCTCTTATGGGGAAGCTAATTATAATGATACCAATAATTATCATGCTAATCGCGATCGTGTTCATAATGCCTATAAACAATTAATTTTGCTGAATAATAGATTATTCCGGACTTATTTGTCAATAGAAAAATTTTAATAACCTATATGATTTCTTGGCAAATTTTCCCATCAATGATAAATAGATAGACACGAGAAATATGTTATCTCCTTGAGGAGGACAGAAAGCCTCTATACATCTTAAACTGTGAATTTTAAATAAAAACAGGGTATTTCATGGACGGATTGATATTTTTTCATAAACTCTTAATCATTCTTGGGTTTTCCATACCTGTTATTTATATTTTTAATAAATTAAAATTCCCTTCGATTATCGGTTTCTTGATCACCGGTATTATCATCGGCCCTTACGGATTGAAACTTATCACCGATACCGCCGGCATTCAGCTAATGGCGGAAATCGGCGTTGCCTTTCTGTTGTTTACCATCGGCGTGGAAATTTCCCTGTCGCGCTTTCTTAAACATTTATCGGAATTTCTGCTCACCGGCGGCCTGCAGGTATTTTTTACTTTCCTGGCCGGCATCATCATCGGTCTCATACTGCAATTCAGCATAACACAGGCCATTTTTATCGGCTTTCTCGTTCCGCATAGCTCTTCGGCGCTGGCTTTAAAAATGCTCAAAGACCGCGGCGATGAAGATTCACCGCACGGCAGAATTTCGATAGGCATCAATTTGTTTCAGAATATTATGGTCGTACCGATGATGCTTTTAATTCCCTTTCTGGCGGGAGACAGCGGCCCTGCCACCGGAGTAATTATCTGGAAACTTTTCAAATCAATATTGATTATCGTGGCTATTCTTGTGGCCGCCCGCTACATAATTCCTTTCGTTCTGGAGCGCTTGGCCAATACGCGTATGCGCGATGTTTTTGTCATCACCTCCATTGTCATCACACTGGGCATCGCCTGGCTCACCAATGCTTTGGGATTATCACTGGCTCTCGGCGCTTTTCTGGCGGGACTGGCCATCTCTGATACAGATTTTACGCACCAGATTGTCAGCGACATCAATCCGTTCCGGGATATTTTTTTATCAGTCTTCTTCGTTTCCTTCGGCATGATTTTAAATCTTGATTTCGCGCGCCAGAACCTGGGTTACATTCTTTTTATATCGCTCGTCATTATTCTGATAAAAGCGGCAATTGTTTTTGGTTTAGTGAAAATTTCTCAAATATCCTTTGCGCACAATGATTCTAAGCGGTGTTCTTTTATCGCAAATTGGTGAATTTTCGTTTGTGCTGGCATCCATTGGCTTTAAAAACAATATTATCTCCGAGTATATTTATCAAATTTTCATCAGCTCATCTGTTTTGACTTTTATTGTTTCGCCGCTTTTAATTACTTTTACTTATCATATACTGTCCCGAAAAAGCGTATCCACCCTCCTTGCTGAAACAAAAACATCTGACGAGCCGCAGATGCAGATAAAAAATCATGTTATTGTCTGCGGTATGGGGCTAAACGGTAGAAATCTGATAAAAGTATTAAAAGAAACAGCCATTCATTACGTGATTATCGATCTCAATTTCAAACATATCCGTGATGCGAAAAACCAGGGTGAAAAAAACATCATCTGGGGCGATGCATCCAACACGGAAATATTAAAAAGCGCGAATATTCAAACCGCGCGCGTGATGGTTGTTGCCATTTCTGACCGTTACCTGACCAAAAGCTGCGTGAGCGTGGCCAAGTCTCTTAATCCCAGCCTTCATGTCATTGTACGCACAAAATATGTCACTGACATCGAAGATTTGTTGGCTCTCGGCGCGGATGACATCATTCCGGAAGAATTTGAAACTTCCATTCAAATATTCAGCCGCGTTTTAAAAATGTTTCACATTCCCAACAGTATAACACTGGCGCAAGGTAATATTATCCGTAGTAAAGCTTACGGAGTGTTTCGCGATGTCCGATATACACAGGAAGCTTTTGACCAGATTAGCCAGATTCTCGCGCAGGGAACTATTGACACTTGCTATATCACCGCCGGCAATACCAATATAGGCAAAAGCATAAAAGAAGTGGACCTGAAAGCGAAATCCGGCGCGATGATTATCAACATTATACGCGACAACAAAACCATTACCCATCCGCCCAGTAATTTCATCTTTAAAGAAGCAGATCAGATTGTCCTTTTTGGCAGTCACGCTACGATAGACCTGGGACTAAAAATATTAGGGGGGCAAGCTTTGAACGGTGATTGAAATACAAAGGATAAAATATTGACTACTCATTCGCACCATAATCATACTAATGCGGAAACATCATGGGGCAGGCGCTTAATTGCCTCCATGGCCATGAATCTGATTATTCCGGTAGTGCAGATTTACGGCGGCATTATATCCGGCAGTATGGCACTCATCAGTGACGCCCTGCATAATCTAAGTGATTTTATTTCGCTGGTCATCAATTACGCCGCCTTGCTGATCGGCAGACGCGGCCCCACGCATAAACACACCTTCGGATATAAGCGTGTGGAAATATTTGCCACATTAATTAGCGTGGCGCTTTTGTATGCCGCGGGTTTCTACATTGCCCTGGAGGCGTGGCATAGATTCCGTGTGCCCCAGCCAATAGCCGGTTGGCTCGTTATATGGATTGCCCTCATGGGTTTTGTCGGCAATATGATTTCCGCCTTGATCCTGCGTTCCGGCGCGAAAGAAAATCTGAATATGAAAAGTGCTTTTTTGCATATGTTGACCGACGCGTTTACCTCTTTGGGAGTTGTCGTGCTGGGTATTGTGTGGCTTTTCAAGTCCTGGTTTTGGCTTGATCCGGTATTCTCCTGGTTAATTGTCGGCTTAATATTATACAGCGGCTGGGGCCTGCTTAAAGACAGCTTTCTGATTTTGATGAATGCTACGCCGCCGGGAATTGACCTTTCCAAAATTCAAAACGCCCTGGAATCCCTCGAAGGCGTCAAAGAAATTCACGACCTGCATGTTTGGAATCCATCGGCTCAAAATATTGCCTTAGCCGTGCATATAACCGTGCCCGATCAAATGCTTGGTAAAGTTGACGATTTGGCGGTAAAAGTAAGAACAACTCTTTTCGAAAAATTTAAAATTGACCATCCGACTTTGCAGTTTGAATGCAATAGCTGTAACAATGGCGAGCTTTTGTGCTGTATTCCGGAAAACGGACACAAAAATCGAGCTGATAGATGAAGACGGCACCGTCTGCGCGGTGGTGGAAAAGATAATTCATTTTAAGAAAAAAGTTTAAAAGAATGCCGTCTCGAGAAATAGGGCAACGGCGTAAATGAAATTTTGAGGATAACCTGAAGCAAATAACTTGGGATATTATGCTGATCCGTATAATATCCCAAATAAATAGAAACGAAATAGGTTGATTATTGTTTAATATTAAGCTATTAAGCTTAAAATTGCATATTTTGTAGAGGGGTGTTAGGCCGACAGTGATGTCGGCGTTTGCAACATTAACACCGATCCATATAAACAATGTTAGGCAGTGACCGAATCTATTCACACCCATAAGGAGATTTTCTGCATTGGATATTCCACGGATCTTCAACATCACCGAAAGTGCTCACCGCATCCATAACCCGTTCACACCCGAAAAGCTCGCCACTCTCGGCGCGGCGCTGCGTCTGGAAACGGGGACCCGAGTGCTCGACCTCGGCAGCGGTTCGGGCGAGATGCTGTGCACCTGGGCACGCGATTACGGAGTCATCGGCACCGGCATCGACATGAGCCAGTTGTTCACCGAGCAAGCGAAACTCCGCGCTGAAAAACTCGGTGTCGCCGATCAAGTCAAGTTCATCCATGGCGATGCTGCCGGCTTCGTCTCTGACGAGAAGGCCGGTGTGGCAGCCTGTCTCGGTGCCACGTGGATCGCTGGGGGAGTCGTCGGCACCATCGAGCTTCTGGCGCAGAGCCTCCGCCCCGGAGGGATCATCCTCATCGGCGAGCCCTACTGGCGGCAGTTACCGCCGACGGAAGATGTTGCCAGGGGGTGTCTTGCCGGCTCAATCTCCGACTTTCTCCTGCTTCCGGAACTTCTCGCGTCTTTCGGCCACCTCGGCTACGACGTCGTGGAAATGGTTTTGGCAGACCAAGACAGCTGGGACAGATACGAGGCGGCCAAGTGGCTCACCATGCGCCGATGGCTTGAAGACAATCCCGACGACGAGTTCGCGAAAGATGTTCGAGCCAAACTAACCTCGGAACCCGAGCGCTACGCCGCTTACACGCGTGAATACCTGGGCTGGGGCGTGTTCGCGCTGATGACGCGGTGATGAGGGGATTACCGGGCGACTCAGAAAGTGGGGAAAATCCAATCATGCCTAACAACTCATTCAAGCCGACGCCGCTTCGCGGCGCGGCTTAATTCAGGCGTTAGCCGATTCAACAACGGATTTTTTTCTATTTAGGAAATAATTTTAATCAAGCAGGCGTTTTTGGCCGGTGATCTTTTGTATGTCTGTTATGTTTTGCGAAGCCTCCAAACAGCCCAGATAATTGCCTGCCGCATCCCTCAGCGCATAATATTCTATCATTATTTTTTGGGGAGTGTCTTTACCTTGCATGGGTAAATCTATCCAAAAACTGGCTTTATCCCTTTTGCCCGCTTTCATTTCCGCCAAAATCATCTCGACTTTATTCAGACTGCCTTGGGGATGACAATCCCGCACATCGCGGCCTACTGCCCCTTTGGGTCTTTTAAATATTCTTGTCTCATGTTTATTCCAGGCAAGCACCTTATCGTTTTTATCTACCACTGAAAACTCCACAGGAATTGTTTCCAGCAATGCGTCCAATACATTTTTATCTAATTGACCAATCATGTTTGACCTCCAAATAGTTATTATCAAATTCAGGCATTAGCTTGACGATACTTTTTTAGAAATGACTTAACCATGTTGAGTGAGGAAAACTGCTGTTGGGTCACCTCTGCGATCAAGCCCTCTTCGCCGAAGATTTCCTGCCTTATTTGTTCGACATTCCAGCCTTTATTGTAAAGTTCTTCAACTCTTGTACCCAATTCTTCGAGATAGGCAATCAATATATCCAGCTTTGCATTAGGGTCCTTCACCACATGGGTAGGGGCGGGAAATATGATTTGCGGATTAAGCGCCCGTAGATTTTCGAGGTCTGCTATAACTTGCCACATGTCGTCATTGGGACGACAGACCGTAGGCTTCGTAGTTACGTAGAGATCGCCTGTAAAGAGCCATCCATTCTTTTTCTCGAATAAACATATATGGTCACGATCATGCCCCGGGGTTGGTATAACTTCAAAACGGTAGTTCTGTGTATTGAGATGATCGCCGATAGGGTTTACCTCACTGGGCACGGGATAGCCCCACACATGCTCCTGGTAAGGATACAGCTTGGCGGGTTTATTTATTTTGTCTATAGCCAGAAGATGAGCATATATATCAATTCCATAAGCATCCTGAAGGAATTTATTGCCGGATATATGGTCTTCATGAAAATGCGTATTCACTGCCATTTTCAGAGCCCTATCCTTTAAAAATTGAGTCAGTTCTTCTGCCGTATGCGTCGGACCGGTATCAACCAGCAGGCCGTCTACAAAATAAGCGCATACCCACATTCCCGTCGGGAAATCAGGGTAACGGCTCATCTTGATTTGCAGGACTTCCCCATAAGGTGTTGTCGAAATCATTCAGACCTGTTCTATCCTTGAAGGATTGGGCAATATCGAAGATTGGATTAAAGCCAAAAAATACCAACTTTACATAAACAATTCTTATAACACGAAGGTCACCAGGAGTTGGATTTTTCGGCAATCCGGTGGGACGATTCGTTAAAACATCCCCATCAGTTCACCTAAGCTCTTCACGAGTTGTCCGCGGCCTTCATGAATATAGATTCCCAGTTGAGCAATCAGAGAGTAGGCAAAAGCGAACTGAGCCAAAGCATATCCGGCAATGGTAAACTGGCTGATGCTGACAACTCCGATTCCGAATTGCGAAAGGGTAAAGAAACCGCAGGCAAACTGACCAATGGCAATAACTCCCTTGGCCGGCACAGGAACACGGTTCGGTCTATACTTAAAGGAAATATGCAGCAAGGGAATACCGGCAATTGTGGTTTTAGATTTGTATTCAAAACCCCATCCATCCCATTTCTCTTTCGCGGGGAATGGTGCGCCACAGTTAGGGCAAGACATGGCTTGTTCAGAAATCTCGTGCCGGCATTCTCGACAATTTTTCATACTTTTTCACCCTTGAAAGACACAATGGAAAATGCCTCTCTGATATATTGTTGGTTAAAATTATTGAGCTTTCTATTTTGTCACTATCCAAAGTGCATGGATAACAGCCGGAATGTAGAAAATAAAGCATAGTAAAATATTTATAACCAAGTCTTTGCCGGCGCCTTTCTTCAGAAATACCGCCAGTGGAGCCAAAATAATTGCCAGTATAATTAATACAATTTTATTAACGCCTTTTTTAGCCATATCTTTTCCTCCCTATGCTGGTTTTATATCCTTGCTGCCTGACAATTAATATACGAGCTTCGCTTTTTCTGAACTGTTAATATTATAACATGCCAGAATTTTTTATAAAAACGATATTTTAAGAAAAATTACTAACCTATTTAATTACCGGCTTGACGCCTTTGTTTACTATCTGGTAGAAATTTAGCGATGAGAATACATTATTTTCAGCATGTGCCTTTTGAAGAATTGGGCAATATAGAGGATTGGATCATATACAAAGGACACTCGCTTTACTTGAAGTCGATTTTTTCTAAGTCAGGGAAAACGACTTTTTCTCCCTCCCAGTGAAAACCGGTAACGGATATATTGATCTTTTGCAGTTTTTGTTCATAATTATCTATTTTATCTTTCGGCAAAACTAAGATGGGAAGAGGACTTCCCGCATCAGCGGAAGTTTGCAAAAGTAATTTGGCCGCGGCGGCCAATACGTTTTTTTCTTTAGTATCGGTTAGAACTTCAAAAACATGAGAAATCCTGTTTTTAGAAGGATCGACCACGAAGAGTTCGCGCTCAGCGTCGTTGCCTATTTTTAATTTCCGGCGTTGAAGTAAAGCGGCTAATTCGCTGATGACTAAATCACGGTCGCACGCGGAAATAATTTCGTCCTCAACGGAATAAGGCGCACTTCCCACTAAATCTTCCCGAAAAGTTATTTCCGAAAAATTGATTTCAGTTTGCGTGGATATCGTAGCAGTTGATTTTAGTTTCTCGATTTTTTTTACAAACTGAGCGGCCTGTAGGGCAAAGCGATTGGAGATAAGCGCTCCGATTATCGCCACCTGGGTAACCGCCTTTCCATCCTCCATAAAAGACCAGACACCGCGGTAGCTATGCTCAAAAAGCGATTTGCCGACTCCCTTTTTTCCGCCACCGATTTTACCCCGGTGAATTACAAAAATATTCCCCCATGTATCCCGGGCAAAAGCTCCCCCCGTTTTTCGATCAATTCCTGCCCACGGAAAATTAATTTCGGCGGTTATGGAAAGAATGCTTGACTCCTGCGGCTTTCCCACTCCAAAAGCATTCCAATACCGCGTCTCTTTTATAGTGCGCGAAAATTTCCAAATGCCAAGTTTTTTTGACCATAAGACTTTCGCCGGGAAACTCGCTCCCTGATGCCCAAGCTTTACTTTTATCTCTTCGTCGATAAAAGGTTTAAACCTTTTACAAATTGTCTGACATATTTTTTGATGATAGGTTGGTCTTCTATGACTTTAAGCATAAAGTTGCCTCGCCAAAAATTTTGAGATGTTTAAGGTACTTTAATATTATACTAATCCAGACGTTTTTTAAAGCGCAGTATCGCGCCGGAAAAAACAAACCCTCCCAGAATAGCCAGCGCCAAAAATTGCGGCCAGAGCACTTCCAGGGCAACACCTTTAAGGAAAATTCCGCGGATAATGACCAGAAAATAGCGCAGCGGATTGAGATAGGTAAGCCACTGGACAACTGTGGGCATATTGGCAATGGGAAAAACAAAACCGCTGAGCATAAAAAAAGGCATAATGAAAAAGAAAGTGGTCATCATGGCCTGCTGCTGGGTGGCGGAAATAGTCGAAATAAAAAGCCCGATGCCCAGAGTGCTCAGCAAAAACAAACAGGTGGCAAAAAATAAAAGTACAATACTGCCTTTTAACGGTATTTCAAACCAGTAAATGGCAACAACAATTATCGCCGACAATTGCGCCAGAGAAATAATAATATAGGGAATTGTCTTACCGATAATAAATTCGTAAGATTTTAAAGGCGTGACGATTAGTTGCTCCATCGTGCCCGCTTCTTTTTCCCGGATAATGGCGATAGAAGTCAAAAGAAAAGAAATAAGCATGATCAAAAAAGCGACAATTCCGGGAACAAAAAAGTACTGGCTGTCGAGATTGGGATTATACCAGGTGCGGATGCGGGCATCGACTTTACCATAGCTCATTTGCTGGGGATAAAATTCACGGATTGTTCGCGGTTAAACTTATCGATCACAGTAGCGGTGTAAGCCATCCGCATGGAAGCCATATTGCTCATGGAGCCGTCGACGATAATCTGAATTGGCGCTGTTTGTCCTTTGCTGATAATGGCCGCGAAATCAGGGCCGATCTTAATGCCCATATCAACTTTTCCCCGCAGCAGAAGTTCCTCCATCTGGCGTTCATCGGTTACATTATGGGTTATATGAAAGATATTACTGCCTTCGAAAGCGTCAACAAGTTTACGGCTCTCATAAGTATGGGAATAATCCAGAAGGGCCACGTGAATATTACGGATATCATAATTGACGACATAGCCGAAAATCAGCATCTGAATAAAAGGAGCAACAAAGAGAGTCACGCGGTTTCGCTTGTCGCGGAAAAGCTGAATGAATTCCTTGCGCACCAATTCTTTGATTCTCAGCCAGCTCATAGGCCTTCCTTTTTCAACAACAGATAGTTCAGTGATGTCAGCAATGTAAAAATAAACAGCAAAACCGCCATGCTCGGCCATAAATAGGCAAATCCCAGTATTGCGCAGATAAATTCCCGACTAAAATATCGATATAATATCTTGCCGGAACGACATAGGTAATAAACTGCAAAAACTTCGGCATATTAATAATCGGAAAAACAAAATTGGAAAGAAGAAGCGAGGGCAGATAAGTGGTTAAAATGGCTATCTGATTGGCCATCAATTGCGATTTTGTCACGGTGGAAATAAGCAAACCCAGCGATAGCGCCACGCCTAAATAAAGAGAGGTGGCGACAATCATCAGCCAGAAATTTCCTTTCATCACCACGCCGAAAAGCAATTGTCCCAGGAGAATCGCGATCAAAACATCGGTAAGCCCGATGAAAAAATAGGGAAAAGCTTTGCCCAGTAGTAATTCCCCTGCCTTTACCGGCAGGGATTTAATCGTTTCCATTGTGCCGTTTTCATATTCGCGGGCGATGATGAGCGAGGTCAAAAGCGCGCCGACAATCATAATGATAATGGCAATGATTCCCGGAATAATGAAATTGCGGCTTTCCAAATCTTCGTTGAACCAGATGCGGATGCGGCCGTCCACGGGAGGGTTTATTTTTTCCATGCCCTGGCGGTTGAGAAAATTAAGCAGCAGTTTTTGATTGTATTGTTCGGTAAAAGCCGTCATGTAGCCGCGGATAATGCCGGCAAAATTAGGATCGCTGCCGTCAATAATAATTTGCAGCTGAGTTTCCCTATCCGCCTGATATTTTTCATGAAATCGGGTGGAATGACAATAGCTACTGCCGCGGTATCATGATCGAGATAATCAATGGCATCTTTTGTCTGAGTGAGCTGCGCGGCAACATGGAAATAAGGAGAAGCATCGAGCTTGCGGATAAAATCGCGGCTGAGTTCTGATTTATCGTAATCAACCAAAACCGTTTCCACATTATCCACATCGAGGCTCAGCGCGTAACCGAAAAGAATAATCAAAATCAACGGAATGGCAAAAGCCAGATAAAGGCTGCGGTAATCCCGGATCAAATGATAAAATTCCTTGCGGATAATGGCTTTGAGTCTTGATGAATTTCAATTATCTGCTCCTCTTCATCAATGTTATAAAAGCGTCATTCAAATCGGCATCCGGTGATTCCGGGACAGGCGCCGGCAATAATTTCCGCAGGGCGTGCCGGAAGCCACAATATTGCCTTCATTGATCATAACGATTCGTTCGCAAAAACGCGCTTCATCCATGTAATGCGTAGTGACAAATACCGTCATGCCGCTCGCGGGCAAGCTGCTTGATAAAATTCCAGAAATGCTGACGGGTAATCGGATCAACACCGGATGTCGGTTCATCCAGAAAAAGAATATCCGGTTTGTGCAAAAGCGAACAGCCCAGCGCGAGTCTCTGACGCCAGCCGGGCGGCAATTCCTTCGTTATACGATTTCGTGCATCCTGCAGCCGTGTCATATTCAAAACCCAATCAATACGCTCCTCCCATTGTTCCGGCGGAACATTGTAAACGCCCAGATAAAAACGTAAATTTTCGAAAGGCGTTAAATCTTCGTACAGAGAAAATTTTTGCGACATATAACCGATGGAATGTTTGATTTCTTCCGCTTCGGTCATAATATCGTGTCCGGCAACCGAACCTGTACCCGAAGTCGGGGTGATAATGCCGCAAAGCATGCGGATGGTAGTGGATTTGCCGGAACCGTTGGCGCCCAGAAATCCGAATATCTCGCCTTTTTTTACCGAAAAAGTGATTTTGTTGACGGCGACAAAATGCGCCGAATTTCTTTTCCAGATTCGTAACGGAAATGGAATCAGAGTTGGAAAGTGTCATGGGCAAGCTCCTTATCCACTTCGTTTATGCGTTCAATGATTGCTTCTTCCAGAGTTGTAAAATTGCCGCGCATAGCAGCGGGAGTTGCTGTATCCAGAATAACGGAACTGTGCATCAGCGCCAGAGCTGATCGCATTTTTCCCCTTCATCCAGATAGGCGGTGGAAACGAGAATCGTCATGCCTTCCTGTTTCATATTGCCCAGTATTTCCCAGAATTCATGCCGCGATACCGGATCAACGCCGTTGGTCGGCTCATCCAGAATCAGCAGTTGCGGTTCATGCACCAGCACGCAGGCCAGCCCCAGTTTTTGTTTCATGCCGCCGGAAAGATTACCGGCCAGCCTGTCCACAAAAGGCAGAAGATTGGAAAATCCCAGATATTTTTCTTTGCGTTTTTTTCTTTCCGTGCGCGGGATGTCAAAAATATCCATGAAAAAATTCATATTTTCTTCCACAGTCAAATCCTGATACAGACCGAACCGCTGCGGCATATAACCGATAATGTTTTTGATTTTCTGCCTCTCGGTAACAACATTGAGGCCGCTAACAAAAATTTCGCCCTGCGTCGGTTTGATCATGGTGGCAATCAGACGCAGAAGTGTTGATTTGCCGGCGCCGTCGGAACCGACCAAGCCGAAAATATTGCCGCTATCCACATGAAAAGAAACGTCTTTGACCGCCTCGACAAGATTGAAGCGCACGGAAACGTTTTTGACTTCCACCATGGGCGGGGAATTTGATTGGGGACGCGATCATCCGGTACTCCACTATTGCCGCAACCAGGCATCCGCCGGCATTCCCGACTTAAGCTCAAAGTTGGGATTAGCTATGGATACTTTGACCAGATATACCAGCTTTACTCTTTCTTTTTTTGTCTGAATGATTTTCGGCGTAAATTCTCCTTCCGGAGAGATAAAAGAAACAACTCCGGTGTAAATTTTACCGGGGAAGGTATCAACTGTAACATCCACTTCCTGGCTGGTTTCACTTTGCCGATTTGCGTTTCATCAACAAATATTTTTAAATCAACGCGGGAAAGATCGGAAATAGTAATGACTTCCCGTCCCGGGATTCACGGTTTCGCCCGGTTCAATATTGCGGCTGGTAACTACACCATCCATGGGCGATTTTAATTGCGTATAATCCAATTGAATGGATGCCTGATTCAATGAAGCGTTTGTCGCATTAATTTGCGCGAATGGCGATTTCGACATCTTGCTTAGCAGCATCTATTCTGGCTAAATTACCCTGCGCCAGTTTCAGCACGATTCGCCTTCCGTAAGCCGTGATTTGGCCACTTCATAAATTAGCTTTCATGGTATCGCGTTCTTTTTCTGTGACCACGCCTTTTTTGAATAGCTCTTCAAAACGCTGGTAATTTTTTTCAGCATCTTTCAGATGTATCTTTGGCGCTTTTTACGCTGGCCTTGGCTCGGGCCACTTCCGACGGCAGTGTTTTCTTGTTGATATCCAGCACGGTTTCCAGTTGCTGTTTTGATTTTTTTGCTCTGGTCGAGATTTGCTTTGGCCTGTTCATAACGCGATTCAAATTCCGCGCGGTCAAGTTCGGCAATAATCTGATCTTTTGTAACGCTTTGTCCTTCCTGAACATTGACTTTCGCAACACGCCCGGGAACCTGGAAAGACAATTTAGCCTGTGTTGTTTCTATTGTGCCGGAATAAAAAAGCTCTTTTTAGCGATTGCTTTTTCTGGCCGAAATAAACAAACAGCCCTACACCTACAAAGAGAGCTATAAACACAATAATGATTATTTTCTTTTTCAACTACTAATTCTCCATTTTAATTATTAACCCTGCCATAATAGTTTAAAATCACCGTCATGCCGGGGATTTTTTCCAGTCTCATCCACTCTATTTTTTTATTGCCCTCAACACCAGCCTGGCTACTTCATCACCCAGACTGCCTTTTAATTTTTTATCACGGGCTTTGATGTCGGCCGGCAGCCATACCTGCCTGTCTTTAATCGGTGAACTTTTTTTATAAAAAAGAATGGTGCCCATTATCATCATGTGGATAAGGAAAGGTACTGTTTCGATAAAGATTCCTTTTTCCCTTCCTTCATCAAGAATGCCAACGAAAATTGTCAAGGACAGAGACAATATCTTCAACGACAACACGGGGCAGATGGGCGCCGTCTGAGGCCATCTCCCGCATCATAATCGGCGGTATTTCCGGATTTTTATCCACGGCATCAGCGATAAACAAAATATAGGCTTTGAGCTTTTCTTCCGGGCTATCCGCTTTGGCCACAGCCTGAGCGATACCTTGAGCGATATTGCCCAGCACCTGATGAATAACATTGGCATAGAGAGTATCTTTATCGCCGATTTGATAATAAAGAGTGGCCTTATTCACACCGGCGCGCTGAGCAATTTCATCCACGTGCGTGCCGCTGTAACCATACTCGGCAAAAGTCTTCCGCGCCGCAGTTAAAATTTTTTCGGCCGTCTTGCTTAGCTTTTCGTTACGGACATCTTGATTCATATTCTTGACGCTTATTAAAACAAATTAAACTAACCGGTTAGTTTAACCATATGGTTAAATAATTTAGAAAAAAAGTCAAGCTGATTTTTCCGCATGGTCATTGCAATACAAAGTTATAAAGTATATGTATTTAATCCGAGGCAAAAAAATGAAGCGGCTTAGCAATCAGCACCTGGTTTTCATGCCCGGATTGGACGGCACGGGATTATCCTTCGAGCCGGTCTTGCCACTTCTTCCGGCTGATGCGAAAATTACAATAGTCCGTTATCCTACAAACAAACTACTATCATTTGACGAAACTGTGGAATGCGCAGCTCTGCAAATTCCCGCAGGGAATTCTCCCGTCGTTATTGCCGAATCTTTTTCCGGACCTGTTGCCATACAGATGATTGGCTCCGGACGCATAAAGGCCAAGGCTCTTATTCTGTGCGCGACTTTTGCCAAATCGCCGCGACCGATTGTGTGGCGTATTATGCGTTTTTTGCGTCTGCCTTTGCTTATCAGGCCGGATATGCCCAAACGTTTTTTCAAAATCGTTATCGGGGATGATAAACTTATTGCCGAACTTTTGCCACTATGGAAGAAGGTGCACGCTGACGTTCCGGCGCGTGTTATGAATCACCGGCTGAAAATGATAAATCAAGTCGATGTAACAAAGTGGCTGAAAAAGTTGCCCGTGCCTTGCTGTTACTTGCAGGCGACAGACGATAGAATAGTGCGTTCTTCTTGCCTTGCCGATTTCGAAAACTGCATTCCCAATTTAGAAATTAAAAGGATAAAAGCCCCACATTTCATTCTACAAGCTCAACCGCAAGCATGCCTCGATGCGATTGAAAAATTTATGAGACTCACAAGTCCGTTAATGCGAAAATAGTTTTTATGACAATTCTTTTTAGAATAAGGAGGGAAGCACAAGTACGGTGTTGCCTGATTTTCTAAAAGCAATAAAGACGATTTAGCATAAAGATATTCCTTGCTATTGGGCAGTTATAAGTGTAGAAAGCACACAATTGATAGCGATAGTTATTTGCCTTCCCACCTTTCTTATTAGAAACTTGCGCAGGAAAATTCCGCTAATCTAAATAGAATCCAAATTTAATGCCGTGTTCGTGGCCTGCATTTCAGGCGCCAAACAAGCGTGTGAAATGTTGTGTCTTTACCAGCCCCAACGGTTCGAGATGGGTTCAAATATACCAATAGCTGGTAAATACAAAAGATGAAGGATAAAAAATGAGTTTTCAGAAGTTTAAGTTACATGAAAAAATACTTGCCGGAGTGCAAGCGCTTGGTTACAAAACGCCGACACCAATTCAATTACAGGCAATCCCGCCGATCATGGAAGGTCGTGATGTTATGGGGCTGGCCCAGACCGGAACAGGAAAAACCGCGGCCTTTGTGCTGCCGATTTTACAACGTTTCATGGAAAAGCCGCTCGGTCATATCCGTGCTTTGATCATAGCTCCGACGCGCGAGTTGAGCGAACAAACCCACGAAGCGATCGGACAGCTGGGACGTAAAACGAAGCTCCGCAGCACAACTATTTATGGTGGAGTAAGCATGTATAACCAGATCAATAGACTACGCGGTAATGTGGAAATTATCTCCGCCTGCCCCGGCCGATTACTTGATCACATCGAACGTGGCACCATTGATTTGTCCCATGTAGAAGTACTGGTGCTCGATGAGGCGGATCACATGTTTGATATGGGCTTTCTGCCGGATGTCCGAAAAATCGTAAAGCATCTTCCCAAAAAGCGACAAACCTTGCTTTTTTCCGCAACGATGCCCGACGATGTCAGAAGCCTGGCCATAGATCTTCTACAGAATCCAGTCAATATTCAAATCGGCCACACCGCGCCGGTAATGACGGTTGCTCATAGATTTTATCCGGTACAGATGGGCATTAAAACAGCATTGCTCAAAGATATTCTTGAAAAGACCGAAATGGAATCGGTTCTGGTTTTTACACGGACAAAATCAAGGGCAAAAAGTTTGGCCCAGCAGCTGGATAGATCGGGACACAAAGTCATTTCACTGCATGGAAATCTCACCCAGCAGAAACGCAAACAAGCGCTGGATGGTTTCCGTGACGGCCGTTATGAGATCATGGTTGCTACCGATATTGCCGCCCGCGGTATTGACGTGACACGGATATCACATGTCATTAATTATGATATGCCTTCTACCGCGGATGCTTATACTCATCGCATCGGCAGAACGGGACGCGCCTCGAAAACCGGTGACGCTTTTACATTTGTGACCGGAGACGATATTGGTCTCGCGCATTCCCTGAAAAGAATACTCGGAGAAAAACTGCAATACCATAGCGTGGATGGATTAACTGCCGAGATACAGACTAGTCCATCTAAGAAAAATACGATTGATATGAAATCCAACAGGCGAAGAAGATCATTTGCCCGCCCTATGCAAACCAGAAGAAAACCGAAGCAGCGTTCCTTCCAAAATGCTAACCGGTCATCGTGGTCGCATCGCTCGCAATCTGCAGCTTAAAAAAGGATTCGAGCAAGGCGCTTTCCAGGAGTGCGATCGGTTGGATTGAACGTTTATGATATCTTTAAATAGAACCGTCCCCATTTACATTTATTCTCAAAGGGGCAGTTCGGCGAGGGATTAAACCACGATATACGCATCTCCGCATATCGTGCATCGGTATAATTTGACCATGTGTTTCCCTTTATTCGGTTTTGATCTTTTATTACGCTTTCCACAGACCATGTAGATTACAGTATTCACGCGCCGTAATAGTGGCTGCTTCGATGGGGAAAACCGCTTCCGGGGCCTGACCCGGCGCTAAAAACTGGCGATAGGCTTTGCCGTCCGCGATCACTTCGATCCATTCGATGTAATGCTTTTCTTCCATCGGGTGAGCAACGCTGCCGATCTTCACCTTTACGCCGCCTGCCACTTTTTCAATTACCGGAACATGCTTTTCCTTCGCGGCGTCCGTTGTGTTTTCCGTTAGCCGTTTCATGGGCTGATTGCAACAGACCAATTCCCCAACGCCTTCGTGCAGCACTTCCACGATATGGCCGCATACGTCACATTTAAAAACTTCGTTTCTTTTTGCCATGATGAACCTCCTTGTTTGTTATGTAAAGTTATCAATCCACCTTTTTAAACATCTTGCCTTTGGCGCCGCAGACCGGGCAAGTGTCCGGCGCTTCTTTTTCCGCAGTATAGCCGCATACCGGGCAGACATAATAGCTGTAAGATTCTTTTGCGCCATCCAGATTGTCCAGCGCCTGCTGATAGAGACCAGCATGAATTTTTTCCACTTCGTTGGCAAAATTGAAAGATCGCTCCGCCTCTTTATTCCCTTCCGCTTTGGCCGTTTCGATCATTGCCGGATACATGCTTTTGAATTCGTGCGTTTCTCCGGCGATGGCCTCCTGAAGGTTTTCCCTGGTGGAACGAATGCCTTTTAATGCCCGCAAATGAGCATGGGCGTGAACGGTTTCCGCTTCCGCGGCCGCCCGGAACAGTTTTGCGGCCTGAGCAAATCCTTCCTGGTCGGCCTTGGCCGCAAAAGCCAGATATTTACGGTTTGCCTGTGATTCTCCGGCAAAAGCCTCTTTCAACGCGTCTTCTGTTTTCGACATAATGATCTCCTCCATTTTATTTTTTATCATTCGTCACTGTGTAATCATCGTACTGCCATTTACGTTAGCGGCAATGATTATAAATATAGTACAACGTTCCGGTTCAGCGGCGGCGATCCGCCGACCGCTGAACCGGTATTCGGTGACCGTTCTTTCGCGATTCTGTTCGATATCATCAAAAGACGGTTATGTTAAAATCACGCCAGATCGAAACGGTCGAGGTTCATGACCTTGTTCCATGCCGCAACGAAGTCTTGCACGAATTTTCCCTGAGAATCCTCACACGCATAGACCTCCGCGATGGCCCGAAGCTGGGAGTTCGCGCCGAAGATCAAGTCAACGCGGGTGGCACTCCATTTGAGTTCACCCGTCTTGCGATCCCGTCCTTCAAATACGTCCGCGTCGCCCGCTGACGCCTTCCACTCGGTGCCCATATCGATCAGGTTCACGAAGAAATCGTTTGTCAGCGTCTCCGGCTGCGTGGTGAAGACGCCATGCTGAGAAGCTGCGAAGTTGGTATTCAGCACGCGCATGCCGCCGATGAGAACGGTCATCTCCGGCGCCGAAAGCGTCAGAAGCTGCGCCTTGTCCACCAGCATCTCCTCGGCGGATACAGCGTATTTGGCCTTCTGGTAGTTGCGGAATCCATCGGCTTTCGGCTCGAGCACGGCAAAGGAGGCCGTGTCGGTTTGTTTCTGCGAGGCATCCATGCGTCCCGGCGCGAAGGGAACGGTTATTTTGTAACCGGCTTTTTTCGCCGCCTGCTCGACGCCCGCGCAACCGCCCAGAACGATCAGGTCAGCCAGCGAAACCTTCTTGCCACCAGACTGGGCGCTGTTGAATGCTTTCTGGATGTGCTCCAGAGCCTTGAGCACTTTTGCCAGCCGCGCGGGCTGATTTACTTCCCAATCCTTCTGCGGCGCAAGCCGAATGCGAGCGCCGTTGGCTCCGCCGCGCATGTCGGAGCCGCGGAAAGTGGAGGCAGACGCCCAGGCGGTCGAAACCAGCTCCGGCACGGTCAGGCCGGAAGCCAGGATCTTGCCTTTGAGAGAAGCGATGTCCTGCTTGTTGATGAGTTTGGATTTGACGGCAGGGATGGGGTCCTGCCAGAGAAGTTCCTCTTTAGGAACCTCCGGGCCGAGATAGCGCGAACGCGGGCCCATGTCGCGGTGGGTAAGCTTGAACCACGCACGGGCGAAGGCGTCGGCAAATTCTTTGGGATTGGCCAGGTAGCGGCGCGCGATCGGTTCGTAAATCGGGTCGAAGCGAAGCGAGAGATCTGCCGTGGTCATCATCGGCCGGCGCTTTTTCGACGGATCATGCGCATCAACCACCATGTCCTCTTCGGCCACATTCTTGGCCAGCCACTGATTCGCGCCGGCGGGGCT
>CAVXLI010000009.1:0-41300 GCA_963762595.1 uncultured delta proteobacterium | reverse complement strand
ATGTGGTCTTTATTCTCGGCGCCTGGCTGGCGCGCGCGCCCCACTACATGGGGACGCTGACGAGATACGCGATACAACGGTTTATTAAAAAATACTCTCCTAATTAACCAGTAAAAGGCTTCAATCTATTTAAAACGGTATTTCTGCCCAATATAGCAAAAACCTTATCCAGCTCCGGGCCATGAACTTTTCCAGTGAGTGCAGCGCGGATGGGCATGAATAATTCTTTGCCCTTAGCTCCTGTTTTTTCTTTAGTGTATTTTATTGCCGCTGAATACAGTTCCTGTATATTTTCTCTGGCAGTTTTCAAATTTTCACTAAAGGCAATAACAACTTTACGCGCTTTTTCAGTATCCAGAATTTTTCGTGCGTCTTCAGTGATTTCGTATTTATCATCGAAAAATATTTCTATGTGACTGCCTATTTCCGAAAGGATGATCAATTCAGTTTTCACCAGCTCAATAACTTCATTGAGCCATTTTGTATCAATGGTATCGGTTTTATAACCTTCCTGTTCTAAAAATGGTTTAAGCCGCTTTACTAAATCTTCCGTTTTACAATTTCTGATATAAATCGCGTTTAGCCAGTGGAGTTTTTCTTCATCAAATATCGCTCCGCTCTTTGATGTTCTTTCCAGAGAAAAATCATTAATCATCTCCTCGCGCGATAATATCTCCCGGCCTTCCGTAAAAGAACTTCCTAATAGCCCCAGATAATTCATCAGCGCTTCCGGCAAAATACCCTGTTTGCGGAATTCACCTACTGAAACCGAACCGTGACGTTTGCTGAGCTTGGCGCGGTCTTTCCCGAAGATTAAAGAATGATGCGCAAAAGTAGGCGGCTCAAATCCGAAAGCCCTGTAGAGCATCATCTGCAAGGCAGTGTTGGAAAGATGATCTTCACCGCGGATGACATGCGTAATCGTCATGAGATGGTCGTCAATGACCACAGCGAAATTATATGCCGGCATGCCGTTGGAACGCATTATGATAAAATCACCGATGGCTTCACCTTCAAACTTCATCGCCCCTCGGATTAAATCTTCAAATTCAATAGCTTGCGGCTGTACTTTAAAGCGGAATGAAGGTCTTCTGCCCTCCTTTTCGCGCTTTCTTCTCTCATCTGCTGTAAGATTTCTGCACTTGCCCATGTAACGCGGCATGCGCTTGCTTAAAATCAAGGCCTGACGTTCTTCTTCCAATTCTTCTTCCGTACAATAGCAAGGATAAACCAAATCTTTATCGATTAGTTTCTGGAGATGCTCCTTGTATATATCTAAACGCTCGCTCTGCTTATATGGACCATAATGCCCATTCGTATAACAATTATCTATTTGCGGGCCTTCATCCCAATCCAAACCCAGCCATTTTAAATCTTCATACAAATTTAGCTGATAAGAAAGAGCACTGCGTGATTCATCCGTATCTTCGATACGCAAAATAAAAGCACCGCCGTGATGACGGGCAAACATCCAGTTAAACAAGGCCGTGCGCGCATTGCCCACATGCAGTTCTCCCGTGGGAGACGGCGCAAATCTTACTCTGGGTTTTTTAGTCATCATTTTCCTTTCTGTTACTGTAGCAATCGCAAATACCGCCACTCCTTCATTTCGGCCGATAAAGCCCATACCTTCATTGGTTTTGGCTTTGATGTTCACAGCAGTTTCAGTAATATCCAAAGTACGGGCAATATTAGAAACCATTTGAGCGGCATAAGGCGCAAGCTTGGGCTTTTCCATAATCAACTGTGGCATCAATGTTGTTAATTGAAAATCCTTTTTCTTCGATTATTTTTTTTACTCTTTCCAGAAGAATTATGCTGGAAATATCTTTATACTCTGGATCGGTATCGGGAAAGTGCCTGCCGATATCACCGCACTCCCGCCGCACCTAATAGAGCATCACAGATAGCGTGAATGAGCGCATCGGCATCGGAATGTCCCTGCAGGCCTTTATCGAAAGGAATTTCCACTCCGCCTAAAATAAGTTTTCTGCCGTAAGCAAACCTGTGGCTATCGTAACCAAAACCACTGCGAAAATTCATTTCTCCTCCTCTTTTCTTTTCATCAGAGCTTCCGCTATTATCAAGGTCTTCCGGAGTTGTAATTTTAATGTTTTCGTAAGAACCTTCAATCATCTTTACTTTTTTCCCAATTCGCTCTACCAAAGACGCATCGTCTGTTCCATAAAATTTTTCATCATAGGCCGCTTGCATAAGCTTTTTTCAAAAGATCGAACTTAAAGGCCTGAGGAGTTTGTGTCAGCCATAAATTTTGCCGCGGTATTGTTGCTGCAACTATATTATCTTTTTTCGTTTCTTTTATGGTATCTTTGGCCTTTACACCGGCGGATGCCGCGCCTGTAGTTTTCGCCGCAGCAACAACCTGATTGATCAATTTTTCAGTAACAAATGGCCGTACCGCGTCATGGATAACCACAATATCACATTTGCCGTTAATGGCCGCAAGACCGTTTCTTACAGAATCCTGTCGTTCCTTACCGCCGGCAACAATAGTTGTTACTTTTGTCAAACCATATTTATCTAATTAACTTCTTTCTGGACTGAAACCAACATCATCCGGCGGCAAGACCAAAATAATTTCGTCGATTGTTTTTGACTTTTGAAATACCTTGAGAGTATGAACCAACACCGGCAATGATCCAGCAACAGATACTGTTTTGCCTTTTGAGCTTTCAATCTTTTTCCCGCGCCACCGGCAGGAATTATGGCTACTGTTTTCATGAATCAATTCCTTAAAAAATTAATAAGCCCGGAATAATTATCTTCCCGGGCTTATTTGATCAAATGATATTTACCTTAAGCCATAAAAGAAACCTCATTTAGCCGCATCTGAAGGAATCTTCGCGTTTTGCTGATTTTTCTTTTCTGCCACTTCTTTTAATTCCGAAAAAATCATGCGGCCGGCAGTTGTCTGCAAAACACTGGTCACGACAACTTCCACATTCATGTTAACCATCTTTTGAGCATTATCCACAATAATCATCGTTCCGTCATCAAGATAAGCAACACCCTGCCCCGATTCTTTGCCTTCACGAATGATTTTGACGGTCATCTGCTCACCGGGAAGCACAACCGGTTTCATGGCATTGGCCAATTCATTGATATTCAAAACCCGAACGCCCTGTAATTCAGCCACTTTGTTCAAATTATAATCATTGGTCAGAAGTTTGGCATTGATTTTCTTGGCCAAAGCCACCAGTTTTCCGTCTACTCCTTTAATTTTCGGGAAATCCTGTTCAACTATTTCAATGTTGATATTTGAACTTTTTTGCATATGGTTCAGAACATCGAGTCCACGTCTTCCCCGCGATCGTTTCATCGAATCCGAAGAATCGGCAACAAACTGCAATTCATTCAAAACAAAACGTGGAACAATCAATTCTCCTTCAATAAATCCGCTGTCACAAATATCAGCAATTCTTCCGTCAATGATTACACTTGTATCCAGAATACGATATTCAGTGCTAATTTTAGAACCGGCGCCTTGAAAATTAAATTCTTCTACTTTTTTTGAACCTAAAACAAGACCGAGGTAACCGAATATTCCTGTTAACAGCAAATAAATCCAGGGAACTATCTGTTGATTTTCGCTGATTTTACTGACAAGATTTAAACCAAAACCGAATATTAAAGCAATCAAAAGCCGATGATCATTCCTATTACGCCGCCGACAATAATTTTTAAAGATAATTTGCGAATGTCCTGTTCAACTTTTATAACTAATAAAGCAATTAATAATCCGATAATAAAGCCGCCAATTGATTCAAGAAATCAAATATAAGAATTTGGCGTTGCCGAATAATAAGCTATAGCAAAACCGCTTATAGAACATGCCAAGATCAAGATAATTCTAATGATCAACCGTTTCACCTCCTTTCCATTTACTATGTATATAATTTTATTGTTATTCATCTGTTTTCATAACTATCAATTCTAATTTTAAAATGGAGGTAACATTTACGGTTTTCCTTGAAAAAAGGAAAGGTAATCTGACTTATTTTCAATTTTCAAAGAACGTTTTTAATTAATGAGCAATCTAGTTATTGTACAGTGAAAATCATTTGCAAATCTTGTTCAACTTTAGCTTCCTGCGTATTTGTAGCCACAGATATTTCTTTAACCAGCAAATTTTTAGCTGTATCCATCATTTTTCTTTCGCCAAAGGAAAGATTCTTATCGCTTTTCAAGATAAATAAATCACGCAAAACACTTGCAATTTCAAATACAGAACCGGTTTTAATTTTTTCCAGATATTCCCGGTAGCGCTTATTCCAGGTTTGCTTGTCTATAGTAACATCTTTATTACGCAAAATTTCGATATACCTTGGGTATTTCCTTTTCCAAAATAACTTCACGCAAACCAACAGCTTTAGCACTATTCGTCGGAATCATTATTTTCATGCCATTACCCATAATTTTCATAACGTAAAAGGGCTGCTTTTTACCCATTACTTCCCTGTTTTCAATAGCTTCAATGACTCCGACACCTTGTGCCGGATATACCGCCAAATCCCCTACTTTAAACATTTTTTATTTTCCTGCCTTTCCATTAATGTCAAAGAAATATACTTATCACTAATTGCATTTATAGTCAATAATTAATAGCTTTATGAGTAATTGACCGATAAAATGTGAATTAAAAATCACGGGGATGAACCCCAAAGCAAACTTTGGAAACCGATTCCCAAAACTCGCTGCGGGGTATTATATCCCTGCTTATGCGGGATAATTCGGCTAACAAACTTCTATCCGTTTCGTCCTGCATCCGCCGGGCTTCGCTTTTGAAGTTTGAGTGTCATTACCCTCCGTTTCGCGTGATCAATTCAGCTATCACTTCAAACTTCATTTTATTCGTTTTCAGCGAGTTTCATTGAGTCGACATGCAAGCTTCAGCGGCAGTGACCTTTAGGTTATGCACAAAGAACCTGAAATATTTCCGAGATATTTAAATTTTCCGAAATTTGAGAGTCTTTGATTTTTTATTCTTAACTGCAGGGAAAAACGGAACGATTTTTAAAAAGTGCAATTCTTAGTGAAAAGTTTGAGCGATATTTATTCCAAAATGGGGATTAATGTTAAACCTAAATTAATTTCTATACAGGTGTAAAATCTCTGATAATATTATTCAGCCTCTAAATATAATTATTCATTATTTTAACCATATCTTCTTCTAAATTGCCTCCTTCTGCGGCGTAATTATCAACCACCGCTTTTAATCTTAAATAAGTTTCTTTATCGTCAAGGTCATCCAGCCTTCTTAATGCGCCGCTGCGCCTTCCCAAACGAAAAATCAGCCGTTCTTCATCGGATAAATCAAAATATCTTTTGATCAGCGATAAAATTTTAGGTTTATCTTCAGGAAAGGTTCCTTCCAATTCTTCCAGCAGGTTTAAAATATGATCGCTAACCAGCTGACTTCCTTTGAACTTCCAAATTTTCGATAAATAACTGGATTTCCCTGAGAATGTCTTCATCACCCAAAGGTTGGAATTCACCGCTTTTAACCAAATCTTCCAGCTCTGTGCCCGGTACGACATGCAATGTTCGTAACCGAATAAAATCGGGATTGATGGCATTAATGACTCTGGCTGTCTCCAACGCGTGTTGAATAGTAAACTTTGTACCGCCTAATCCGGGCATGAAATATTCGCTGAGTTCAATTCCGGCTTGTCTAATATTCTGTCCGGCTTTAATATGATCGATTGCCTTTACACCTTTATTAATTAAAGCCAGAACTTCATCACTGCCGCTTTCCATGCCCACATGGATACGCGAGAGGCCGGCTTTTTTTAATTGTTCAAATTCACTTACAGTCTTTCTCGCCGCCGTGTGTGAACGGCAGTAAGATGTAATTCTCTTTATTTGCGGAAACTTTTCCCTCAGAAAATCAAGAATAGCTAACAGATCGGGAGTTTTCGCAATTAACGAATTGGCATCCTGCAAAAATACATTTTCACCGCCGAAGTAAAGCCAAACCGCCACCGTCTGAAAAAAATCGTTATATGGAATTTGTGATTATGATATTTGCTTTAACACATTTCTGTTAACACGGCCGCCCTCCCCCAATTTCCAGGAAAGCTCGACAATTTGATCGGCAATAGTCTTTCATCGCTTGGATATCCGTCTTAACTTCTTCTACACTTCGCAGTTCAAACTTAGTGCCGCGGTAAGTATGGCAGAAAGGCACACTTATTCCATGGACAGTTTCTGGTTACACGAATTAAAAGGCTTGTCGCCTCGCTGGGGGGACGAATCGGTCCCTGCTCAAAACAATTATTCATATTTTACCTCATTAAGAATAAGAACGATAACTAATATAACTACTTCTTTGTTTCCGGCAAGAGTTAGGAAAAAATTTCTTAAGGCAGGAAAAATAAGGGTTGCGTGCTTTGCCCTGTAAACGGATTTCAAAATTTATATATGCGTCTCCGGTATCGTCTATGTCTCCCACCAAAGCAATCGTTTCTCCTTTTTTGACATTTTGATCCGTTCTTGACATATCTTTTCTTCAGATGTGTATAGACAGTGGCGAAATTGTTTTCGTGGCGGATAATAACTGTTTCCCCATAATTTTTTAATTGCGAAGAAAAAATAACGGTGCCTGAAGCTGCGGCTTTTACTTTTGTTCCCGCAGGGGAAACAATTTTAATCCAATTATGGTAAGTCTTGTTAGGCTGAATGCCAAAACGGGTATTTACTCTGCCGCTTACCGGCCAGATAAATAATTTTTTTATCTAATTTAATTTATTCCTTTTCTTCTATTGTGGTTTTGCTTTAGGATTCTGCTTCGATTTTTTCGCCAGGAAGTTTTATTGCCGGAGTTGCATCCGCCTGCTTCAATTCATCACGATGTGCAACTCTTCGCTGTCCTGTGGTTTTTCGGATATTGCTGCTGGTGATTCTATCTTTTTATCCGTAACGGGTTTAGTTTCAGTCGATGATTTTTCTTTTTCCCCGTTGATAATTTCCGCAGAACCTTTAACCTTATCAGACCCATCAGTTGCTTGGCTGCTGTTTTAGACGCCGCATCCAAATTCTTTACATAAGTCATAACATCATCAATTACTTGATTGGCGTCGGGAATAAATATAACAGCTCCTTCTTTCAGCAAATTGGGATCGCTGATATCGTTTATTTCCGCCAAATCTTGTAATTTTATGCGATAAGCACGGGCAATGCTCCATGCCGTTTCACCCTTTTTCACCCGGTGGTAAACTCCCTTTGCCGGCTCTTTTTGCACCTGAGTACCGGAACAAGAAGGAATAAATAACAAAGCTAGAAATATTAAAAGACTTGAAAATAATAAATGCTTTAATCTTTCCATCCGCTCTCCCCGATCAGGCTTACAAAACGGCATCCGCCTAAGTCCTCTTTTATTATCTCCTGCAGATTTTCCGAAAGACGAGTCAATTTATATAAAGTTTGCACATCGCGGTTACCGACCGGTACGACAAGTCTTCCGCCAACCACAAGCTGTTCGACCAGATATTGAGGAATTTCCGGCACTGCGGCCGTAGTTATAATGGCATCAAAAGGAGCTTCTTCTTTCCAGCCGTAGGAACCATCACCGACCCTGATGGCCACATTGTAATAATTCAAGCTGATCAAGAATTTTACGCGCTTTTGCCGCCAGCGCGGCAATACGTTCAACGGAAAATACTCGATCGGCCAGAGAAGCTAAAATCGCTGTTTGATAACCAGAACCTGTGCCGATTTCCAAAACTCTTTCCTCTGCCTTTTAATTCCAGCGCCTGCGTCATGAGGGCGACAATGTAGGGCTGGGAAATAGTTTGATTTGCGTCAATCGGCAACGGATTATCATTGTAGGCCTGTTCAATGAGCCCTTCATCGATAAAAAGATGCCGGGGAATAGTTTCCATGGCTTTCAATACGCGAGTGTCGGTTATATCACGCGTTTTTAGCTGCGTCTCTACCATCCGCATTCGCTGTTTCTTATATCTATCCATTAAATGACCTTTATTTTTTTCTTTTCCGCCGGAATCCTGTAAATTTCCTGAATCATTTCATGCCGCCTTAATCCCAATGCTTCCCGGGTAACAATCAAATAATAATATTGGAGTTGCGCTTTTTGACAAATAGCATTGAACTGATCAATGCTTAAATTGATTTCTTCACAGATCAATTTTTTTTCTTTAAATATTTCCCGTTTATTTTTGTTTCTTATCAGCGCTTTTAAAAAAGATGTTTTCTTCTCGATTTCCCGATCCATGTGCATAAGACAATCGATGGCTTCGCTTACAGCCGTGCCCGCACGACTCAAAACTGCCGCTCTTTCCCGCAACAGTTCTTCGCACAAATTATCTTGTTGCTTGTCCTTTCTGTTTTGCGGCGTAATCATGGTTTTTTCTCTTACTCCGACGTGTAGAGTCTCTAGCATTTAAGAGTTTAATTTTCAACTAAAAAGGCCTTCTTATTCCGCTCACAAAAAGTATTTCTTTACAGTTGTTCAGTCTTTCGTTTAATATGCCGATCAATAATTATCCGAAAATCAAAAAAGTTAGGAGAACATAGCCCGTGGAGACAAAAATCAATGAAACTCTGATAGTGCTTGCCTGTGGCGATATCACCGAAGAAACTACGGATGCCATTGTTAACGCTGCTAATGAGCGTCTGGCTGGCGGTGCCGGTGTTGACGGCGCCATTCATCGTGCCGGAGGTCCCGAAATCATGGCCGAGTGCCGTCTCATCGGCGGCTGTGCGACCGGTCAGGCTGTAATTACTACCGGCGGAAATCTCCGGGCTAAACATGTAATCCACACTGTCGGACCGATTTATAAGGATGGAACAAAAGGCGAAGCTTTACTTCTGCAGAGCGCCTACAAAAAAAGTCTGGAACTTGCCCGAGAAAAAGGATTGCAAAGCGTCTCATTTCCGGCTATAAGTACCGGTATTTACGGGTATCCTCTGGAAGAAGCAGCTCGTTTGGCTCTGAAAACTTGTATTGAATTCGCCCGAAGCAATACGGATATAAAGCTTATTCGCCATATTCTTTTCAGCCGGCCGATTTATGAAGTTTATTCCGCAGAATTGAAAAAATTGGTTTAGTCAAATACTTCATATATATAACGGGAAAATGAAATCAAAACCTACTCACGAAGAGCTTAAACAGAAAATAGCTGAGCTCGAACGAAACATTCTGCAGTATGAAAATACTGAGAATCAATATCGCTATCTAGTTGATTCAACTACCGACTCTTTGTATCTGGTTGATGAGAAATGCCGTTATATTTTTATGAATAATAACCATATTCAAAGATTGAAATTACCCGTAGAAAAAATTATCGGACATTCATACCATGAGTTTCATTCTGTCGAACAAAGCGAAGAATTTGCCGAAAAAGTCAAAGAAGTGTACGCCGCAAATAAATCCGTTCAGGACGAGCACCAAAGCCCTCATGAAAGCGGCTATTTTTTGCGCACTTTTAGCCCGGTAAAAGATTCCATAAATAACGAAAAAATTATTGCCGTTGCCATTGTCTCCAAAAATATCACAGAGAGGCGGTTAGCCGAAGAGGCATTGCGCAAATCGGAAGAAAAATACCGTCTGCTCATTGAAAATTCCAATGAAGCCATTTTTATTATTATGGATGGAAAAATAAAGTATGCCAATTTGCATACCGAACAAATGATCGGTTACGGTATGGAGGAGCTATCTTTAATTTCATTCATCAATCTTGTTGTTTCTGAAGATCGCGACATGGTTCTGGAATTGCAGGAAAGCTGTCTGCAGGGAGAAAATCCCAGTATTAATTATTCTTTTCGTATCACCAATAAACAAGGCATAACTCTTTGGGTGGAAACCAATAGTGTAGGTGTAAATTGGGATAATGAACCGGCGATTCTGAATTCCATGAGAAATATAACAAAACAAAAAAGAACGGAAACGCGGCTATTTCAAGCTCAAAAAATGGAATCCATCGGCACACTTGCCGGCGGTATCGCTCATGATTTTAACAACCTGCTCATGGGCATTCAAGGGCATGCCTCATTGGCCCTTCTGCATATGGATCCCCAAAATGCCAACTTTGAACACCTGAAAACCATTGAAACTCTTGTCATGAGCGGAGCCGATTTAACCAAACAACTTCTTGGCTTTGCCCGCGGCGGTAAATATGAGGTAAAGACCGTTGACTTAAACTTATTAATTCAAAAAACTTCGGAAACAATCGGCCGGACGAAAAAAGAAATTAAAATTCACCGCAACTTTCAAAATGATCTTTGGCCGGTTGATGTTGATCATGGACAAATTGAGCAAGTACTTCTTAACCTCTATGTCAATGCATGGCAAGCTATGCCCGGCGGCGGCAATCTTTATTTGGAAACCAAAAATGTCTTTGTTGAAGAAAGCCGTTTTAAACCATACGTAACCATGAATGGTCATTATGTAAAAATTTCGGTAACCGATACCGGCGTCGGCATGGATGAAAAAACAAAAGAAAGAATTTTTGAACCGTTTTTTACGACCAAGGAAATGGGACGGGGAACCGGACTGGGGCTTGCCTCTGTCTATGGAATCATCAAAAACCATAATGGTTTTATCAATGTTTACTCCGAAAAAGGACAGGGAACCACTTTCAATATTTATCTTCCGGCATCTCCTAAAAAGGATACTCACGATAAAGACAAAAACGTTGATGGAGATAACGTGATATCCAAAGGCGCGGAGACAATTCTTCTTGTTGATGATGAATCAATGATATTGACTGTCGGCAGTGAATTATTAAAAACCTTAGGCTATACAATTCTCACCGCTCAAGACGGTTCATCAGCGATAGACTTATATAAAAACTCAAAAGAAAATATCGATTTGGTTATTCTCGATATGGTAATGCCGGAAATGGGCGGTGGAGAGGTTTTTGACGAACTCAAAAAAATCAATCCGCAGGTGAAAGTTTTGCTCTCCAGCGGCTATAGTTTAAACGGGCAGGCAAGCAGAATAATCAAGCGCGGCTGTGTGGGATTCATCCAAAAACCTTTTACAATTCGAGATATCGCCTCTCAATTGCGCAAGATTATCGATAAACAAAAAACCACGTTAAAAATAAAATAACCGTTTACACTTAAGATATTTTGAAAATAATTTTTTAGCTATATTTAACTGTCTAATCCTGAGCCGCCTTTTTCGCCTTCTTGACCTTTTTTTTGAATTGTGCCACTAAAAAAACATGCGCAAGAAAAAAACCCAATCTCGATTACAATCAATAGGCGAAATTTTGTTTTCATCCTTTAAAGGAAAGGGCGTTGCTGCGAAAATTGAAGAAAACTCTCTAATAAAACTTTGGCCTAAAGCCGTCGGTCAACAAATAGTTCTGCAAACACAACCTGATTGTTTTAAAAATGGAACTTTATTTGTCAAAACAATTTCCTCGGTATGGGTACAACAGCTTCATTTCATTAAAGAAGAAATTCTCGAAAAATTTAATGAACTTGCCGGGAAAATTGCCGTAAAAGACATACGTTTTTTGGTCGGCCATAAGCTTGCACAAACAAGGACGGAGGCGAATATACTTGCAGCAAAAAAATCATTATTGAAAGAAAGAGACAAAAAAATGATTGCGGAATGCACGGCGGCATTGGCCGACCGTGAATTGGCTGTAATCTTCAAGCGAGTGATGCAAGTGGAAATCAATCGTCGGCGACGTTGGGAAAACGAGCAAGCTCGCTGAATATGCCCGTCATATCTGCCGTATATTTTTTATTTTGATCATAGATAAAAAGCGGTTGCTCGATTTTAAGCTCTTCACCTGATCCTTTTCTGCCTTCCACCAGAACAAACTCCGCCTCGGACAGATTATCAGAATAAACCAGTTTCATTCTTTTTGGTTCGATGGAATTTTTACGGAAAAGAGTTATCAGTTCAACCAATCTTTTCGCCGGATAAATAGTAAATACTTTTCCTTCATGCTTTGAGCAAATATTTTGCCGCCTTTATAAAATCCTTTAAAGAGCCTTTAATTTCATGACGGGCAATGGCTTTTTCCAGCTGAGGATTAATCCTACCGGAATTTAATTTTCGATAAGGCGGATTAAATATTACGGCATCAAATGAATTTGCGGAAAAAATATTTTTAATCTTGCGCGCATCACCTTCCGCTATTTTTATGCGGTGCTCCAGCTTATTAAAGTTAACATTTTTTTTTGCCAACTCTACAAGTTCTTCTTGAATTTCTAAACCGGTACAATTTATGTAAGGGAAACGTTTTGCCAGAATAAGAAGAATAATACCACTCCCGCATCCCAAATCTAGAACACATGTACGCGGCTTTAAAAAAACAAAATGGGGAAGAAGAATAGAATCCAGAGAAAATCTGTATCCTCTCTTCTTTTGAAAAACACGTAAATGACCATCAAGAATTTCGTCGAGAGTTTCTTCTTCCATGATTTTGGTTTTGTTTTATTTTATTCAGCTAAGATCATGGACAAACATACCGCTGCGCAATTTCGGTTCAAACCAGGTGGACTTGGGCGGCATAATCGCTCCGGCATCGGCCACATTCATGATCTGCTCCATTGTTGTCGGATAAAGAGAAAAGGCCACGGCAAATCCGTCTTTGTTCACCAGCTTTTCCAATTCGGACATGCCTCGAATGCCGCCGATGAATTTAATGCGGTCATCCGTGCGAGGATCGTTAATGCCTAAAACCGGAGCCAGCAGATGATCCTGCAATATGGCCGCATCAAGACTGGCTACCGGATCATTTTCGTCATACATTCCATCTTTAATGGTAAGTTTATACCACTGCCCACCAAGATACATACCGAAATCATGCAGCTGCTGCGGTGATTTTGCGGTAAAGTTTTTACTGATTTTAAAGTGTCGCACTGATCTTTTCCAGATATTTTTCCGGCGTTAAACCGTTTAAGTCTTTAACGGCTCGGTTATAATCCATGACCTTTAATTGATTGTGGGGAAACAGCACCGCCAGCACCATATCAGATTCCCTGATTGAACCTGCGGAGCTATCCGTTTGCGTCTTTTGCGGGCAACAGTGGCGGCGGCGGCGGCGCGATGATGTCCGTCGGCAATATATAGAGCATCGACCTGCAGAAATTCTTTTTTGATTTCTTCAATCTGTCCGGCATCGGCTACAACCCAGACTGTGTGGATAACTCCATCTTCGGCCGTAAAATCATATTCGGGATTACCGGCAACTATCTTTTTCACTATAGAGTTTATCCGGGGACGCGCCATATAGCTGATAAATACCGGACCGGTTTGCGCATTTACCGTATCCACATGACGGATGCGGTCTTCTTCCTTATCCTTTCTGGTCAATTCATGTTTCTTGATCTTTCCTGCATCATATTCGGCGGCGCTCATCACCCCGACAATTCCGGTTTGCACCTGAGAGCCCATTTGCTGCCGGTAAATATAAAAACAGGGGAAGTTCATCCTGAAGAAGTATTCCCTTTTCTCTCATCCGGGTAAAGTTGCGTTTTGCTGTCTGGTAAATAAGTTCATCATCGCTTTGTGTGCCGTCGGGCACATCAATTTCCGATTTTTCCACATGCATAAAACTCAAAGCATTGCCGGCAACAGCCTTTTGAGCTTCTTCTCTGGTCATAACATCGTAAGGTAGAGCAGCTACCTGCGATACATATTGATGCTGCGGCCGAATCGCCTTAAAAGGTAAAACTAAAGCCATAATTCAAATCTCCTCTTGCGAGAGTCATAACATACTGTCATAATCCAGGCAACGCAAAATTATGTGAAACAGAATTTAATTTATGAAGAGTATTAAATCTCAAGACAAGTCCTGAACACGAATGATGAAAAAAATGGAAAATACACTAGTTTTTATTCACGGTTTGGAAAGTACGGCGCAAGGTACTAAAGGACAATTTTTCCATCAAAATTTTCCGCAGATGATTATCGAAAATTATACCGGAGATTTTACCACACGCATGCTTAAACTTTCCTCAGTGCTCGCCGGAAAAATTAATCTGATAATAGTGGGATCCAGCTATGGAGGATTAATGGCTGTCCAATATGCAATGGAAAATGAAAATCCGAGTAAAAAAATTGATTTTACTTGCTCCGGCTTTGAATCTTCCCGAATTTAGCCCTAAACCTGACAAAATGCTTCGGCTTCCGGTTATTATTTATCATGGAATCAACGATAATATTGTTGATCCGTTTGCCGTAAAAAATATCGCCTTAAAACTATTTCAGCAATCTGGAACATCATTTTGTCGATGATGACCATTCTCTGCACAAAACATTTCCCCTTCTCGATTGGAAAAAACTTTTGCAGTCAGATTATTAATCGAGAAATTTCATAATTAAAAGAGATACAATCTTATTAATATGTAATATTCAGATGTATAACTATGGCTTAATATTTATTTGACTTTTCAACTATTGCCTTGACAATCTTACCCTATAAATTAACTTTCTTTACATATTTTGATTTTATAATAACACTATGTATTCAAAAAAAATTGTTATTCGATATACACCTGATATTGTTCAACAGCCGGTAATTTATCAGCTTGTTAAACAATACAATCTTGTCTTTAATATTCTTAAAGCAAGGATATTCCCGCGCCGCGAAGGTGTTATTGTTCTGGAGTTAAGTGGTTCCAAAGAAAATTTTGATCTTGGTATCCGTTTTTTAAAGGATATGGGGCTCAAAGTAGAACCTCTATCCAAAAGTGTCAGCCAAAATATTGATAAATGTGTTCATTGCGGAGCCTGCACTGCCTTTTGCCCTACAGGAGCTTTATCGTTCGAAAAGCAAACGCAAAAAGTTTTGTTTGATCCCGAAAAATGCAATGGCTGCGAGCTTTGCGTTTCCGCCTGTCCTGTCCGCGCTATGGAAATCAATCTGCTATAAGCTAATTTTTATCAAGGTGTTTCAATCTTTCAATTTATTGCCTAATAATACTATTGCCCCTATATTCCAACTTTTGCCTTTTCCAAATCACTAGCTAATTTTTTTGGATAAAAAATCGTAATTGATATATGAAACAATTTGGTGCCGTAAATGGCACATAAATGTTACATGCGTTCTATATTTTTTACCTGCATAATATCAAAGACAAAGGGGGAATTCAGGAATCTAATGAGCATACTGAAAAACGGATTCGACAATGAAAAATATATTAATGAGCAGACAGCTGAAATTCTGAAAAGAGTGGAAAAATTTAATAATAAACTATATTTAGAATTTGGCGGCAAACTTCTATATGATTACCACGCGGCGCGGGTTTTGCCTGGTTATGACCCCAATGTCAAAATGAGATTAATAAATGAGTTAAAAGACCGGGCAGACATTCTGCTTTGCATATATGCCGGAGACATCGAAAGGAAAAAGATAAGGGCTGATTTCGGCATAACTTATGACTCGGACGCACTCAAGTTGATCGATGATCTTAGAGGCTGGAATATAAATGTCATGGGTGTCGTTATTACCCGCTTTGAAAATCAACCATCAGCCATTTTATTCAAAAACAAGCTCGAAAGAAGAAATATCCGGGTATTCACACATCGCTACACCAAAGGATATCCTACTAATATCGAATTAATTGTAAGCGATGAAGGATATGGCATCAATGAACATATCGAAACAAAAAAACCGCTGGTTATTGTCACGGGCCCAGGGCCGGGCAGCGGCAAGCTCGCCACCTGCCTTTCACAACTTTACCATGATTATAAAAGGGGCATCAAGTCCGGTTATGCTAAATTCGAAACGTTTCCCATCTGGAACTTACCGTTAAAACATCCCGTCAATGTTGCTTATGAAGCAGCTACTGCGGATATTCGCGATTTCAACCAGATTGATCCCTTTCATCTTGACGCTTACGGAAAAGCATATGTTAATTATAACCGTGATGTCGAAGTTTTCCCTATATTGAAGAGAATTTTGGAAAAAATTACCGGCAAGGCAGCGTTTTATCAATCTCCTACCGATATGGGTGTGAACCGTGCGGGCTTTGCCATCACCGATGACAACGTGGCAAAAGAGGCCGCCAAGCAGGAAATTATCCGAAGATACTTCAGGTATCGCTGTGAATACGCTATGGGATTTACAGATAAAGAAACCGTCCAAAGAGTGGAATTATTAATGAACGATTTCAACCTGAAACCGGAGAACAGAACCGTTGTTAAACCGGCGCGTGAAGCAGCCAAAGAAGCCATGAATCGTGATAAAGGTAACGAAGGTATATATTGCGGCGCGGCGATAGAACTAAAGAACGGCACTATTATTACCGGCAGCAATTCGCCTTTGATGCACGCGGCATCGAGCGTGATTATTCACGCCATTAAACATTTAGCGGACATTCCCGAAAAGATAAAACTATTGCCGTCCAATATAACCGACTCGATCCGCAGGCTTAAAACTGAAATCCTGGACGAAAAAAATGTCAGCCTTGATCTGGAAGAGGCACTTATTGCTCTAAGCATCAGCGCTCCAACAAATCCCGCGGCCGAACTGGCTATGGAAAAATTAAAAGATCTCCAAAATTGCGAAATTCATATGACGCATATTCCCACGCCCGGTGATGAAGCCGGGCTTAGGCGCATGGGTGTCAACCTGACCAGCGATCCTAATTTTTCCACGAATAATCTTTTTATTTCCTGAAAAGCCGGGCTCCTTTTATAGCTAAATACAATCTTGTCATGAACCGAACATTAATTCCTTTTGTCAATGAATATTACAGCGCGTTTTGATACTGGTTATATCATCCGTTGAAAGCTCGATTATATCTGACTGGATGAGCCGATACATAACCGCTTTTTGATCTTCGCTGTGCTTTAATCCTAAAGCGTGACCAAATTCGTGGGCGAGAACACGTACTAGACGGTAGTCGTTATCAAACTGGTATATAGTAATCGATTGTTTGCCGTTTTTGTATTCGTAAAAGCCTTCACAAAATTCATGCCCCAGTATATTTCCCGTATTTTGATAATTAACCAAATCCAGATTATAGTTTGTGGCAATTTCATTGATGACAATCACCAGACTATTGATGGTATCAGTCAGCTTTTTGAGATCATCCTGATTAGTTTGCAGATTTTCACGCAATGAATTTAAATCATTCTTTTCCGAGGTTAATCTTTTATATACACTTTCGGGAGCATCTCCGCGCCGGCTCCAGGATTTATTTTCTGCATTAAAAGCATTAACCCGTGCATTGTATGCGCTAAAACTTACATTAAGTGCTTCATTTTTCTGCTCATATTCCACTTTAATACTTTCCAGGCGACTTTTTAAGTCTCCATAAGAGTCTTTGGTATTGCTAATTTTGAAGTTGAGTTTTTTTAAATTATCTGTCGCTTCTTGCCGGTAGTCGTAAACCAGATTAATCTCGATTGTGCCGTTATGATCTTCCCGGAATAGCTCATGGGAAAGCGACTTACCCCACATTGCTGCCGCCATATCCACAGCAATAGCAAATTCTTGCCGGGTAAGGCCGAATCTTTGATCCACTTTGCCGATACGGTAAGTCAACGGCTCCTGACACGGATTGGCCGTCCGTAAAAAAACTACCACCAAGATAATTAAGACGGCTAGCAATAATAGAGATCGCCAGCTAATTATCTTTATCCAGTTAGACATTTTATAGAACTGAAAAAAGCAAACTGTTATTTTCCTGTTTTTTCTTTGGAATCTTGAAGCAATTTATTAACATCTCCGGGGACTTCTTTACTCTTTTCATATAAAGCTTTTGTATCCTTATATAAGTTTTTGCTTTTATCCACTACTTCATTAATGCCGGCATTTACCGTGTCGATTGTGTTCTTAATTTTTTCCGCTGTTTTATTTGGATCTTTAAAATAGTAGTAACCGGCCACCGCCAACAAAATAAACAAAATAACCAAAGTTAATTTAAGTAATTTTTTAAAAAGAACATATAGGATAAATATGATAACGAAAACGATTATCATTATAAGCATTGCCGGGTGTTCGGCTATATAACCTGTGACTGCATCCATATTTTTAAACCCCTTTCCCCTATTTTCACATAAATTTATCTTATTTTTATTATGAAATCCATTAATTATTTAAACTTGACAAACCCTGCCCTTCTGACTAAATTTCAGCGAATTATCAAGGATTTTTTCAAGACAATTCAAATGCTTATCAAAGGCAAGATTATTTATATATTGTCAGTACCAGCCAAAGACTAGTAATTTTAACCGGAGTACTGATTAGACATGAACTTAAATAAAGAAAAAGTAGCGCTGACTACCATGGGCTGCAAAGTCAATCAATATGAATCGGCGGCACTGGTCGAAGACTTACTGCCGGAAAGGTTTTTCTTTGGTTTCTTTCCGATCCCCGGCCGATATTTACATTATCAATACCTGCACAGTGACTGCTTTTTCCGATTTTCAAGCCCGCCAGCTTATCCGCCGGGCAAAACGTGCTAATCCGCAGGCAAAAATTATCGTCACCGGTTGTTATGCCCAGGTTGCCGCCGCAGACATCGCCGCTCTCAATGGAGTAAATCTTGTCGTAGGCAATGATCAGAAACATACTATTCCCGCTCTTCTTCAGACTGGCGCCATTAATTCGAAAGGCACTTTGTCTGATGATATTTTTCAGCAAAAACATTTTTGTGAAATGCCGCTTGCTAACTTTTCCGAGCGAACACGAGCTTTTCTAAAAATTCAAGATGGTTGTAATTCTTTTTGCAGTTATTGCATTGTCCCTTTCGCCCGCGGAAAAAGCCGCAGTTTGCCCCCGGAAAATGTTCTGGAAGCAGTGACTAAATTTGTACAAAATGATTACAGGGAAATTGTGCTTACCGGCATCCATTTAGGAGCTTATGGACACGATCTTAACCCTCCCGCTAATCTTACCGGTATTTTGCGTCAAATAATTAATTGTCGCAAAGACGTAAGATTTCGTTTGAGTTCAATAGAGCCCCGTGAAATCACGGACGAGTTGTTGCATCTTTTTAATAAACAAGATATTCTTTGTCCGCATTTACATATTCCCCTGCAAAGCGGCGACGATAAAATTCTGAAGCTGATGAAACGGGATTATGATTCAGGCTTTTACCGGATACTTATAGAGAAAGTCTCAATAGCTGTAAGTGATGTAGCCATTGGAGTTGATGTCATGGTCGGCTTTCCCGGAGAAGGTGATGATGAATTTAATAATACTTTTAAATTATTGCATGACTTGCCGGTTGCTTATCTGCATGTTTTTCCCTATTCCGAAAGACCGGGAACGAAGGCGCAAAAACTTTACCCCAAAGTACCGGAAAAGATAAAAAAGGAACGCGCCTCAATTCTCAGAAACCTGAGTTCAAAAAAAAAGGAAGAATTTGCTTTGCGCTTTCTGGGGAAAAAGCTCGATGTGCTTGTCGAAAAAACAAAAGATAAAAAAACAGGTTTAATGAAAGGTTTTTCGAAAAATTATTTGCCGGTTTTACTGGAAAACAAACGATTCTTCCGTCGTGGGCAGGATCGTAAAGATTTGCGCAGAAAAATATCAAGATGGAAAACTTTATGGGAAAATCGTCCCTGGATAAAAAAAGGCTGGATATTTTAAATGCTTTGGAAAAAAGGCTTAAATATCGTTTTCGCGATATTTCTCTTCTTTCGATCGCCCTTACCCATCGTTCTTATGTCAACGAAAATCCGCACCTTTCTGTTTCCGATAATGAAAGATTCGAGTTTCTGGGCGACGCTGTTTTGGGGCTTTGCGTGAGTGACCTGCTGATCAAAAAATATGGTGATTTTGCCGAAGGCACTCTTTCCAAAATCCGCGCCGCTTTGGTCAACGAAAAACTGTTAGCCCGGATAGCACAGGATTTAAAAATCGGGGATTGTCTTTTACTCGGTCACGGAGAAGAAAATTCCGGCGGCCGCACCAAGGATTCTCTTTTGGCTAATGCTCTAGAAGCAGTTATCGCCAGCGTATATCTCGATTCCAATTTTAACAAAGCTGAAAATGCTGTAAATAAATTAATTGAACCTTTACTGAAAGATGATAGCATAACCTTTAAATATTTTGATTACAAAACCGCTTTGCAGGAGTTTTGTCAGAAAAGATATAAAGTAACGCCTATTTATACCCTTATTGATTCTCATGGACCGGAGCATGCGATAACTTTTGAAGTCAAGGTAACGATTGCGAATAAAACAACGCAAATCGGCAGCGGTAAAAGTAAAAAAGAAGCGGAAAAAGCAAGCGGCTCAAAAAGCATGGGAAGTATTGCAAGATGAAAATAAATAATCATAAGGGTAAAAATAGCGGTAAACCATTGATTATTCCTATTTTCATTATGAACAGCGGCTGCCCGCATCAATGTATTTTTTGCAATCAAAAAATTTCTGCCGGAAATTATCCACTGGAACTTACAGAAAATATTTTTAAAGCCGAAGTCGAATCTTACCTGAAATGGAATAAAGACAAAAAAAGAGCTGTGGAAATCGCTTTCTATGGCGGAAACTTTACGGGACTTGACCCTGCTTATCAGAAGAAGCTTCTTTCCTGGGCTAATTCATATATTCAAGCCGGTCTTGTCAACTCCATTAGAATTTCGACCAGGCCGGATTATATCACCGACGATAATTTGACTCTCCTTAAAGAAAATGGAGTTACTACCGTAGAAATTGGAGCACAATCATTTATCGATGAGGTGCTGAAATTTTCGCAGAGAGGCCATAATGCCGCTGTTATATCAGACGCGATGATGCTTTTAAAAGATTACGATTTTAAAACATCATTACATTTAATGGCAGGCTTACCGAAAGATACAAAAGAAGGATTTATTTATTCCCTTGATAAAACAATTGAGCTAAAACCTGATATGGTGCGCATTCATCCTGTTATTGTTTTTACCGGCACTATTCTTGCGGAAAAATTCCTTCAAGGAAAATATCACCCCCTGGAACTATCTCACGCCGTAGAATTATGCCGCCTGGCCTGGGAAAAGCTATCTGCGGCGGGAATCCGCATCATCAGAATCGGACTGCATATGACTAAGGAGATGGAAAATGATAATGCCGTATTGGCCGGACCTATTCATCCTTCCCTAGGCAGCCTTGTTCTTTCTTCTGTTTTTTACAATCGTACAATCAAACTATTAGATAATATTCCTCATGATACTCCGGAGATTTGCTTCAACTTGTCTAAGCATGATGTTTCCAGTTTTCGCGGTTTGAATAATGTTAATATATCCGCAATAAAAAAGCTTTATCCCCGAACAAAGATAGTTATAGAATCATTTACCCGGCAGAAACCCGGTGTAATTTCAGTAGCTGACGCTAAAGGAAAACTTGTCTCCACCAACAAAATTTCGGGAATACTATAAATAAAGTGTCTTTAAGGAGAATAATATCAGAGTGTTTAAATCCGGTTTTATAGGCATTATTGGCCGTCCGAACGTGGGCAAATCAACACTATTCAATGCTATTGTCGGTGAAAATATTTCCATAGTCGCCGATAAGCCGCAGACGACAAGAAACAAAATTACCGGCATTAAAAATTTATCTGATGCTCAGCTTATTTTTCTGGACACTCCCGGAATGCATAAACCAAAAACACCGCTGAATCGGGCAATGGTGCAAACAGCGCAGGATACCATCCATGACTCGGACATTTTGCTGATGCTTATCGAAGCCGATACCGATGTTCATCATCATGATCTTTTTTTAATTGAATATTTGAAGCAAATTAAAGCCCCCGTTTTTCTGGTCATAAATAAAATTGATCTTATCGAAAAAAAATATCTTCTGCCGCTCATTGATAAGTTCCGCGCTCTTTACGATTACCGGGAAATTTTTCCGATTTCGGCACTTAAAGGAGACGGCATTGATGATTTATTGGAAGCTATAAAAATAATTCTGCCGGAAGGACCGCAATATTTCCCGATGATATTGTAACCGACGCTACCGAAAGATTTATCGCTGCCGAATTCATCCGCAGCAAGATATTGCTTTTAACTAAACAAGAAATTCCGTACGCGAGCGCGGTTATAGTTGATGTATTCAAAGAAGATGAAGAAAAAAATCTAATCCGTATCAGCGCCACAATTACTGTGGAAAAAGAATCACAGAAAGCAATCATGATTGGTAAAAAAGGCGCGATACTAAAAAAAATCGGCACGGCAGCCAGATTGGAGATGGAAAAATTCTTTGATGCCAGGATATTTCTGGAACTTTTTGTTCGGGTAAAGAAAAACTGGACAAGCTCGGACAAAATGCTGCAGGAGTTCGGCTTATTGAAACGCTAAATTGATTATCACCTGTAATGTTCAGCTTACCTGCTGATGCTGCGTGAATCCCGCAGGTATAAAAAAAATTGAGGATATATAATAAATTAAATGCAAACAAAACCAGTCATAGCCATTGTAGGCAGGCCTAATGTCGGCAAATCAACGCTGTTCAATAGAATTGCCGGAAAGCAGAAAGCTATAGTTATTGATGAGCCGGGCGCCACGCGCGACCGCAATTATATGGATTGCATCTGGCAGGATAAAGCCTTCACGCTCATTGACACCGGCGGATTCGAACCTGCCGCGGAAGAAAGAATTCTGGTGCAAATGCGCGAGCAGACCAATCTGGCCATTGAAGAAGCGGACTCAATCATTTTTTTGATGGACGGTAAAGAAGGACTGACCCCGTCGGATATTGAAATAGCCAATCAACTGCGTGGTAAGGATAAAAATGTTTTCTATGTTGTCAATAAAGTAGACGGCGACCGGCATAACGAAATGCTGACAGATTTTTACCGGCTGGGCATCGATCAACTTTATCCTATTTCCGCGCAGCATGGTTTGGGCGTTGACGAACTTATGGCTGTAATTACCCAAGACTTCCCTTCGGTAAAAGACGTGAGAGATGAACAGGATGAACAAATAAAAATTGCCATTGTCGGCAAACCCAATGTCGGCAAATCATCGCTGATCAACCTAATTTGCGGCAAGGAAAGAAGCATTGCCAATCCAGACCCGGGTACAACACGCGATGCCATCGACACTACCGTGAAAGTGCACGGCAAAAATTATCTGCTGATTGACACTGCGGGAATCCGCAAAAAGAACAAAATCAGCCTGACACTGGAAAAATACAGCGTCGTCCAGGCGCTCAAATCCATTAACCGCTGCGATATAGCGCTCGTTCTGATTGACGCCGAAGAAGGTATGACCGAACAGGACGCCAAGATAGCGGGCTTGGCCTATGAGCGCGGCAAGGCCTGCATCATCGTTGTTAATAAATGGGACAAAATTGAAAAAGATAACTCCACCGTAGGCAAATTTGTCGAGGATATTAAAGATAAAATTAAATTCATGGACTTTGCGCCCATTATCTTTATATCCGCAGTTACCGGACAGCGGGCACCGAAGATTTTTGATCTGATTAAAGATATCTACAGTCAGTATACAAAGAGAATTGACACATCTCCTTTAAATGATCTGCTGGAAAAATCAGTGCGGAAAAATCCTATGCCGCGTTATCAAAATAAACAGGTGCATATTTACTATGCTACTCAGACTGATGTAAAACCGCCCACATTTGTCTTTTTTGTCAGCAATGCCAAAGGCATCCATTTTTCCTATGAGCGTTACCTGATGAATCAAATCCGCGAAGCGTTCGGCTTTGACAGTGTTCCTTTGAAATTTATCTTTCGCCGGAAGAGATAGTTTTATAACTCTCCTATCCTTATGGTAGTGACTCACTTTGATTGAGTCACTACCATTCTCATTAATCAATTGACAGCTCTGAATATTTTTCCTATATAGCCGTGGATTCATGAAGGGAAACGGCAAGTGATCTATTTCCGCAATGTCAGCTTATCGTTTTTAGATAAAAAACTTTTCGACAATATCAACTGGACAATTCATCCCAAAAGCCGGATTGGCCTGGTCGGCGATAACGGCACGGGTAAAACTACTTTATTTCGGGCAATTACTGGAACAAGTGCATCTGGACTCCGGTTTTATCGATATTCCCGACAGGAAACAAAAGACAATCGGCTATCTGCCGCAAGACATGGTGGAACTGGAATCAATCAATCTACTGGAATTCCTTAAAGAAAAAAGCGGCATAACCGCTCTGGAAGAATCCATCAAAAATCTGGAACATCAAATATCGCAGGTCAGACAAAATACTGCTGAATACAGTCAACTAAGTCAAAGCATATTCCGACGCATTGGCTCATTACAATTCCCGTGATGGTTACGCTTTTGAAGCCAGAGCCAAACAAGTTCTCAAAGGATTCGGATTTCGAGAGAGCGATTTTACCAAAAACTGTGATTTATTTTCCGGCGGCTGGAAAATGCGCATTCTGCTTGACTTCAATTCTTCTGGCACAACCGCAAATAATGCTTCTGGATGAACCGACCAATCATCTGGACACGGAAAGCATGGAATGGCTGGAGAGTTATCTGAAAAACTATCCGGGAACAATTATTGTTATTTCCCATGACCGTTTCTTTCTTGATAAAATCGCGACTGCAAATTGCCGAGCTTTCCTCCTGCCATATTCACATATATAAAGGCAATTATTCCTATTATCTGAACGAAAAAGAAAGACGTCACGCCGCCTTGAAAAAAGAAATGGAACTGCAAAAAGCACAAATTAAAAAAATCGAAGAATTTGTGGAACGATTCCGCTACAAAGCGACAAAAGCCAGCCAGGTGCAAAGCCGCATTAAAATGCTGGAAAAATTTGACGCTGTAACAGTAGAAGCAAAAGCAAAAAACGTAACCATGAAATTTCCGGAAGGCAAAAAAAGCGTTAAAGAAGTAGTCAAAGCGATTGATCTCGGCCATAACTACGGCAATCTGAATGTTTTTAGCGATTTAAATTTCACTTTATACCGCGGAGACAAAGTGGCTTTTGTCGGTGTCAACGGTTCCGGCAAATCCACCTTATCCCGACTGTTGAGCCTAACGGAACAGCCTTCATCAGGAACAGTAAAATACGGCGACAACGTGAATATGGCTTTTTTCTCTCAGGAAAGTTCGGAAAATTTGAATTATGAAAAAACCATATGGGAAGAAGTAAATACCGTCGCCACCAAAGCTAACGATCAGGAAAAACGCAATCTTCTTGGTGCTTTTCTTTTTTCGGGTGATGATATTTATAAACCGATTTCCGATACTTTCCGGTGGAGAAAAATCACGCCTTGCTCTTTTAAAAATTATGCTTCTTGATACCAACTTTCTGATTCTTGATGAACCGACCAACCATCTCGATCTAAATAACTAAAGATATTTTTCAAGAAGCACTGATCAAGTACTCACGGCACTGTAGCCATTGTTTCACACGACCGTTATTTTCTAGATCGTCTGGTCAATAAAATTTTTGAACTAAAGGATGGATCAATTAATGATTACTTCGGCAATTATTCATATTTCATAGAAAAACGCAGCCAGACAACAGTTGAGCGCAAAAATGACAATCCGCTGAAAATAACGGGTAAAGAGCAAGCGTTTAAAAGCAAAGAGAAAAAGAGGCTGGAAGCGGAAGAAAGAAACAAAACTTTCAAAATTAAAAGTTCCTGGAAAAAAGAACTCGCCGCAATAGAAGAAAAGATTCAGTCGCTGGAAGCCAGAAAAGCCGAACATGAATACATCTTATGTGATCCGCAAACACACAAAGATTCAGTCCAAAATAAAGAAACTCAAATAGAATTAAAAAATATTACTTCAGAATTGGAGCATTGCTATAATATCTGGACGGAACTGAGTTACAAATTAGAACAACTGGCTGTAGGCAATAGCGATGATGCAATTATAGGCGAAAAATAACGGCTGGTATTTATCTTAAGCCCCATCCAACCTGGTTTTTCCACATTTTGATACCACGTGGCAGGATCAGTCAGGAATTCTTCCGTATCGCGCAGAGAAAGAAGATGCTCCCGCTCGACACTCGGCTATTAAATTAAAAAATGCTTTTTCTTTGGGATCGGTGCTTTCCTTCTCCAATTTTGTATAAAGAGCAACACCCCTTGCTTCAAAATCAATCGCTGTGCGAATGGCCTTCAGGTCATCTTCATTGCCGGTAATACGAGCCGCCTTTTTACCCGACATCGATTTTAATATACTGCCGGCTAAAGATTTTTTTACTTTCAACGGAACTGTTGCCGGCCATTTTTTTTGCTGCTCCCATTTATCATGCAACTTTTTTAAGACTTCGTAATGTTCTTTTTCTTCATCGGCAATTTGCTTGAACATATTTTTACCGGCCATATTTTTTGTTCTGCGGGCATTAGCCATATAAAATTCTCGTTCTTTTTGTTCATTTTCCAAAGCAAATTTCAAAGCATTCATTCTTTTATTCATCTTATGCCTCCTTAAAAACATGCTGGAGTATATGACCGGAATTTTTTAAGTTATTATAAAGTATATGATATATTATTATTCAGAGCAATATTTATTATTCGTATTTTTAAATATCTGATATATATTCAGCAATATTTTTGCAATGATCGGAAATGCGCTCCAAATGAATGAGCATTTCCACAAAAATCGGCCCGGCCTCAGGCTTGGCAAAGACGGTTATGAAATCTTTTTAGATGATTATCTCGTGCTTCCTTTACTTTAATATCTACTTCTTCCTCTCGTTTAATAATACCGTTAATTTTTTCATAGTCGGATATTTCAATCAAAAACAGCGAATCATCAAGATTCTGGCTTACTAAAAATATTATCTCTTGCAATTCATTTTCACCGCATTCGCTAAACTTGATTCCTTTTCCTGCTTTTTCAGCAGCCAACTCGGTTATCAACACCACATGATTACCGATACTTTCAATATCGGCAGCTATTGCCGTAAAAGCAAAAATTTTTTTAGAAAGTTGTTCGGAGAGATGTTGAGCTGATATTTTCCACAGGAATTTAACTACTTGTGTTCGTAAATTATTAACGACTATCTCGATATAAGAAATGTCTCTTCTCTTGCCCTCCTGATAGGAGTTAATCATATTTATACTGTTCAGAAACATTTTCTGAACAAGAGTGATTTCTCTTTTCAATTCCTTTTGTACATCATCCAGGGCTTTTTCTGTATTCACTAAATCTTTTTGATCGAGAAATTCGGGCCATATAGGCAAAGTTTCCTCTTCTCCGGGTATTATTTTTTTCATTAAACCTGTAAAAGGCCGTAGTAAAAAAATAAAGATAAATACAATGACAAGATTAAGTAAAAAATGTGCCAGAGCAATTTGCTGAGCAGTACTGGAAGAAAGGCTTTTCAGTATATCCACAAAATACGGCAGAAAAATAAAGAACACAACTACACCAACGCATTTGAAGATAAGATGGGATACAGCACTTCTTTTGCCGCTTATCGTTGCGACTGTTCCGGCCAATAGCGCCGTAACTGTAGTACCGATATTCGCCCCCATAATTACAGGCAGAGCATTTTCCAGTGATACCAAATCCTGCTGCGCTAAAAGAACTATAATACTAATTGGTATAGCGGACGCATGAACAATGCCCGTTATAATCAGACCTAGTCCAATACCTAAAAAAGGATTTTGTGTCTGGGCAATGAAGTTTACAAAGGACGGAGAATTCTTTAAAGGCTCTGCCGCTTGACTCACTAAATCTAGCCCAAAGAAAATAAGGCCGAAATAAAAAACTATTTCGCCGATAATCTCCCATCTGCCCCTGCCGGTTAACCACAAAAGACCGCCCAGAGAAATAAAGAGCGGTGAAATTTCCGTAAAACGCCAAATAACAAATTGCACAGTCAACGTAGTGCCGATATCAGCTCCTAATATAATTGCCAGAGAACTATAAAAACTGATCAATCCGGCGCTTACCAAGCCAATGGTAAGCGCAGTAGTGGCGGATGAACTTTGAAAAATTATTGTAGAAATCACTCCGGTAAAAAGCCCGTAAAGAGGTTTTTCCACGGCATATTTGATGTATTCTTTTATGCGGACATTAATTAATTTCTGTACGGCGGAAGAAAGATGAACCATACCGATTAGAAATAAAATTATACCGCTGACAACTATAATTATTTCTCTCATTTATTGGTAATAAAATACCCCCGGTTTTTAAAGAAGATAAATTAATTAAACAATTAGTAATTTTTTTATTTTATTATAAAGCGTTATCAATCAACTTTTTTAAACATCTTACCTTTAGCGCCACACACAGGACAGGTTTCCGGAGCTTCTTTTTCCGCTGTGTATCCGCATACCGGACAAACGTAATAGCCGAAGTTATCTGTTGCCTTCTCCAAGTTATCAAGCATTTGCTGATAGAGCCGGGCATGAATCTTCTCTACTTCATTGGCAAAATTAAAAGAACGCTCGGCCTCTTTATTGCCTTCCGCCTTGGCTTTTTCAATCATTTCGGGATACATGCTTTTAAATTCATGAGTCTCTCCAGCTATCGCTTCCTTGAGATTTTCTTTTGTGGAGCGGATTCCCTTCAATACACGCAAATGATTATGGGCATGAACTGTTTCGGCTTCGGCTGCCGCTCGAAAAAGACGTGCCGCCTGAGCAAATCCCTCCTGATCCGCTTTAATGGCAAAAGCCAGATATTTACGATTTGCCTGTGATTCGCCGGCAAATGCTTCTTTTAAGGAATCTTCTGTTTTAGACATAATTTTCTCCTTTATCTATGATGCTATGTTATCTTGAAATTAACTTTTAAAGATTAACTTTGATTCAAAAACAAACTATTTCGTAGCTTATACGAAAAACATCGGCATTCTTTATTTCGTGAGTTTCATATTAAAAGTATAGATTTTTCCTGTATCGTTAGCTCTCAACTGCAGCCGTAATACTTTTGCCGATTTTGCCTCTCCCGGATAAAAAATAAAGCCATAAGCCAGTTCACCGGGTTTAATTGCGCGATAATTTAAGGAGCGCGTTTGCAAATCTTCCCTAATCTTGGACTTTACATCGGTATTATCCAGCCCTTGAGCACCGCCAACAGTCAATCCGGCCGCAGCGCCAATAGCCGCACCCTTGCCTACCGCCTCGCCTACATTTGTCCCCGTAACTATGCCAATAGCCGCACCGATAACAGCTCCGGCAGCGCCCAGAAGCAGTCCGCCTTTTACCGCTTCCGGAGCAACTTTACCCAGTTCCGTTTTCTTAGCTAAGCGGTCATAAGCCAAATTTTGTTCCAGGATAGGCCAGACATTACTTTCTTCATCAATCAAAAATGTCTGATCGGGCATAATCATTAATGGATGATTACTCTTGTTATCAAAGATAACCTGCATCGGAAGAATACCCGCTGATCTGATGTCAAATCCGAATGCCTCTTTTGCTTCGCCTACATTGGCGAAACTTCTTGCGGCAATTACAGCGCCGTCAATGGTAACTGCGTTAGGAAGACTTTCCGGAGATTTGAAAGGAACTACCTGTCTTTCGTAGCTTGTACAACCGGCAAAGATAGTTAAGCATACACAAACGATCGTCCCCAAAATATTTCTCTTCGCGATCATCATAATTTCCTCCATGGTTAATAGATCTTTGTATTCGAAGTGTCAATATAATGACAAATTTATATTAAAACTACAAGAGCAATAATTATGAAAGATTTGTTTTAAATAAAATTTTACAGAAAAAATAATGTCTGCTCAAATTGCGATGTTACCGAAAAGCAATTTGTTAAATATCGATTTAAAGACATGCGCCAACAATCAAAGAATGAATACCATTTTATAAGCATAATAAATAATCTTCCCGTAATGATAAAAGGTTGTCGAGGTTAGTTTTTGAAATTGAATTTATTTTCCAGCTCTCTCATGTCGTAATCTTGATAAATATCGGAATTAAAAAAAGACTTTTCATAAGAACTGTTTAATACCAGCATAATGATTGTAGATGTTATACTTTTAGTATCAAACAATGTTCGGAAGAAACGCTTTATTTTTGTCCTAAATGCATAAAAATTTTTCTTTATATAATGGATTCCTTGATAAACGTCTTCAATTTCCAGCCATCGAGGTTTAAATAGCATTCTTGTAAATGTATAATGTTTCCATGCATCCGGATAATTCGTATCGATAATGCGGTTTTGTTCATATAGTTCGTTATAAAACTTTGTTCCGGGCAAGGGAGTTGGTTTTGTGATTTGAACAATGTCTATTCTTGATTCTAAAATAAAATCCAATGTCTTTTTAAAACTTTGAACTGTGTCGTTATCACAACCAAGGATAAAGCAGCCAACTACTACGATACCGCTTTTTCTGATGTTTTTTATAAGTTCCAGATAACTATGTTTCTTAATATAAGCGGCATTCAAATTTTTGTTGTATATTTCCAGACTGTCCAATTCAACCGATTCAATTCCAATCAGCGCAACGTGCACACCAGCTTTATAGGCAAGCTTCAGAAGTCTAACATCTTCACCGAATTTTAAAGAAGCCTGAACATAGAAATATTTTTTTATTTTATTTTTGATGATAGCCTTGAAAAACTGTTCCAGCCATTTCTTGCCACTGCTATCGCTATCTCCTATCGAACTTTCATGTCCTAGAATGTTATCATCAACAATTAGTACAAACTTATTTTTGATTTCGAATAATTCCGAGATAACATCTTCAATTTTTCTTCTGCGGAATTTTCGGCCATTGAATCTTGTTACGGAACAAAAACTGCAATCCATAGGGCATCCTCTAGATGTCAAAATAGTCCCCCACAGATAACGATCGTTTTGCATATATTCCCTTTTGGGGAAAGGGTATGTTCTCCAAAGGCAGACGCTCGGCGTCAATATTTTGATCGTAAACATTTATTCTCAAAATCATCTAAGACCTTGTGCCATATCGATTCAGCTTCACCTATAACAACCGCATCACAATAATTCAGAGCCTCATCCGGCATTGTTGATACATGTATCCCACCCATCACGACAGGAACTGATTTTTTACGGTACACTTGAGCGATTTCATAAGCCCGGCGCACATGAGCTGTGTAGGATGTGATGCCCACAATATCAGCTTCAGGATAGTTTAAAATCTCTATGTTTTCATCAATTATTACAATTTTATATTTATCTTCGGGTGTAAGAGCAGCAATATAGGCCAGGGAAAGCGGGGTCATTGACGATGATTTATAAGCACCTAAACTAGATTTTTTTTCAACAGGATTAATAAGCAATAGTGTGATACATTTTTAAAATATTCTTCCGGCAGTTAAATTAATGAATATTGAACAAGAAGTTTTTTTTGCGTAAGGAAGTATAAGGAAAATGACATCATCTGTCAATAAAAACAAACAGAACTTCTGGGGTTTTAGCCGTTGAAAACATACGTTGCACAGCTGTAAAATTTCCAATCTACTAATAACACAATACCCTGCCATCACTTAATATTTTTTATGTTTGAGATATTAATTAGCGACTATGGAACTGACCTTTCTTCTAACTTTAAGCGTATCTATAAAGAAAATATCAATTATTCATTGACAATATTAGCAAAATACTGTTATATTTCAAGTAATTTTAAGATTATAAACCGTAAAAACAGTTAATCTTACCTTATTATCTTTTATTGAGATAGAGGAGATAATGTTTTGAAGGAAGAAAAGTTTAAACCTGCGGTTAGTCCTGCATTAAATATTTCACCGCATGATTCTCAGCTTTGGACTTTTCAACATAAAGAACTCCTCACCGTAAACAGGTAATGAGCTTTTTTGGGATCAAAATAAACTCGTCAATAAATTAAATCACATCAATTTTATCGATGGTTATGTTTTTATTCTTTTACGCAATAGAAAAACAGACGAGCATATCTTAATTAAAGCTTACCCCCAGCCTTGCATAAAAGACGAACTACTTTGCCGACTGGATTCACAAGACAACCTTCTTGATTTGAATGAATATAGTTTGGATTATTTAATGATCGACGATGGGCTTATCGCTATATTAGCGCCCGTCCAACTAGTCAGCGTGGAAAGTCATACACTTAAATTAAACCTGCCCGATAAAAGCCGAGTTATCAAAACGCGTAAAACAAGACGCTATTACTGTCAGGACATAACCTGCGAAATAATCCAGGATGGATTTAATGCCAAGCGGCACACTGATAGATTTTACACCCAGCGCCTTTGGAATCAAATTAAACGGAAATGAAGATATGAAAGGATTCGTTGAAAATAACCCGTCAGTAATCAACCTTAACCAAAACGGCGTTAAACTTTTTTCCGGTTTATGCAAATGCATTCGTAACGGCATCAATTTACCCGATGGTAAAGTTGTATTTAAGCCACTCAACGCGCAAACGGCTCTATTTCCCAAGAGAAAAATACGCAATCCGCGTCAACAAATTGCCCCTTCTTTCACAATTAATTTTAGGCATCCTTTTTTCCAGAGGAATGTAGAAAGAGATATTTTTGAAATCTCTTCGTCGGGTTTTTCGGTACGGGATAATGTGGAGGAAGAAACTCTTCTAACCGGCATGATCATCCCAAACTTGTCTATCGTTTACGCAGGTATTTTAAAAATGGACTGTTCCGCTCAAGTGCTGTACCGCCAGGAAGATCAGAAAAATAATATAGTGCAATGTGGCCTGGCTATTACGGATATGGATGTTCATTCCTACAGTCATCTCAATCACCTTGTAGGAATATATATTGACGGTAATGCCCGCGTTTCCACGCAAGTGGATATGGATGAACTATGGGAATTCTTTTTTGATACCGGCTTTATTTACGGTGAAAAATATCAACATCTTCAGCCTTACCGCAAATTTTTTAAAGAAACATACCGAAAATTGTATCAAGATAATCCGGATATAGCTCGGCATTTCGTTTATGAAAAAAATGGTAAAATTTATGGGCATATGTCGATGATTCATGCTTATAATTCTTCCTGGGTAATTCATCATTTTGCCGCAAGACCAATGGAAAGTAAGATAGCCAGTCTCATGATTTTAAGGCAGATAACATATTATATTAATGGTTTTCACCGTTTTGCTTCCGGAGGAATGGATTATGTAATGGCTTATTACCAACCGAAAAACGAATTAATGAATAAGGTATTTGGCGGTTTTGCTGATTATTTAGGAGATCGCAAGGGAAGTTCACAGGACTTGTTTTCTTACTTACACATACCAAAAGAATCACTTAATCAAGCATTTCCATCTAAATGGACGTTACGTAAATGTATTCCTTCCGATTTTATCAAACTGACTAATTTTTATGAAACACATTCTGGCGGCCTTTTGCTAGATGCATTAGAACTTGATTCTTCAATGAAGGCTTTAGAAGAATCTTTTATAAAAGCCGGATTTAAAAGAAACTGTCAAACATTTTGCTTGTGCTATCGAGGAAGAGCAAGTAGCTTTTTTTATTGTTAACCAATCGGATCTCGGACTAAACCTATCTGATTTACTCAATAGCATTAAGATCATTATAATCAATGAAGCAGAATTAAAATGGGATATTCTTCTATCCGCCGTCTATAAGTTAAGTTCTTTTTACGAAGAAAATTATATACCTCTCCTGATTTATCCTCATGATTATCTATCCAAACAAGATATTAAAGACTAATAAAAATTACCTGCTTTGGATATTAAAAATGAAGCCCCATTCAGAACAGTACCTTGAATACATGAAGAGTAAATTCAGGATTAGATATAGGACAGAATGATGGAAAATATTCCTCTGTATAACAGCATTGTAATTAAAGCTTACATTGATTATCTGGAAAATAATTATCCAAATGTAAACACAAAGGACCATATTAGCATATTCTAATATCACCAATTACGAGTTGGAAGACAGAGGACACTGGCTGACTCAAGAACAGGTGAATCGATTTCATGATTATATGAATAAAGTTACCGAAAATCCCAACATCGCCAGAGAAGTAGGAAGACATATAGGTTCTCCCAAGATCTTCTGGTTGCATTTACGTCAGTCTGTAGCAAGATTTCTCTCACCTTCCATAGCTTATTGGGCTTTGGAAAAATTAGGATCAACCCTTAGTCGTCATCAAACAATGAAAATCAATAAATTAGCCGATAATAAAATAGAAATAATCGCAATTCCCAATGAAAATGTTAAAGAAGAACCTTTCCAATGTGAAAATAGGCTTGGTATGTTTGAAGCTATTGCGGAAGTATTTACTCATAAATACGCAGATGTTGAACATCCGGAATGTATACATCGTGGCGATATTCGTTGCCGCTATATTGTATCATGGCAAAAAGTTCCATCGCTTTTATGGAAAAGGATCGGAAATTACTTACTAGCCGGGAGCATAATTCTAGCTACAGCTTTTTTCTTTTTTCTGTCAGATATTCATCAATGGTTTATTTTTTTATTATTTTCATTATTAATATCTATTGCATCATTACTATATGGTAGTATTCTTCAAAGCAAGGAAATGATGAGAAATTTAGAGGATCAGGGTAAAGCAGCTGACCAATTAGTCGAACAAACAAACTACGTTACAATGAATCATTGTTATTAAAGAAATAGGTGAAGCAGCTTCCAGTCATTCTTGAACCTCAAAAGCTTTTAAATTTTATTACAGATTCTTTGCAAAAACGCCTACAATTCAACCGCGGCATGATAATGCTTGTCAATCCGGAAAAAACAAAACTGATTTATGCTGCCGGTTACGGCTATAATCCTGAAGAAGAAGTATTTATTAAAAAATTCAACTTTTAGCCTTACCAATCCATCAATCCAAAGGCATTTTTTATTTAGCCTATCGTGATCAAAAACCATTTCTTATCAACAATACTGAATGATATTAAAGAGTGATCTTTCCGAAAGAAGCTCTAAATTTATCAAAGAATTAAAAGTTAATCCTTTATTTGCGTACCGATTGTTTATGAGGGAAAATCAGAAGGCATTCTGGCCGTTGATAATACCAAATCAAAAAACATAACTACTCAAAGCGATTTGAGTTTACTGACTGGTATCGCTCAGCAAATCGGCATCAGTTTAAATAACGCTCTCGCCCATAAAAAAATTAAAGAAAGTGAAGAACGTTTCCGAAATTTAAGCGATAATTCGCCTGATATCATTTACCGGTTGGATCATGAAGGAAAGTTTTCTTACGTTAATACCGCATGGAAAGATATTTTAGGTCATAATACAATAGAAATTATTGGTAAACATATGACCGATTTTATACGCAAGGAAGATCGCGCGGCATTTAATGAAATTCTTCAAAATATTATTAAAGATAAATTAACCATAAGAGACAAAAATTTTATTGTTTTGAATAATAATGGCTTGCCGCGTTATATCACTTTTACCGGTGCGCCGGACATAGATGCAGAAGGAAACGTAATCGGTGTTATGGGAACTCTCAAAGACATCACCAGATTACGCAGTATGGAAGCACAACTTCTGCAAGCATCTAAAATGGAAGCCGTCGGCACTCTAACCGGGGGAATCGCTCACGACTTCAATAATATTATCCAGGCAATTATGGGCTACAACCAGATAATGATTTCGGGAAGAACCGGAAATGAAACGGAGATATCTTATCTTAAAAGCATAGGAGAACTAATTCAACGCTCGAGAGAGCTTGTCGGACAATTAATGCTTTTTGGCAAAAAAGTTGAACCGTTATCAAAGATTATCAATATCAATGAAGAAATAAGCAGCATGCATAATTTGCTTACAAAATCTATTCCTAAGATGATTGATATACAGACAAATCTGCATGAAGATATTTTCCCCCTTATCGCCGATTCCACTCAGGTAAGTCAAATCATCATGAATCTGGTCATTAATGCCCGTGATGCCATCGGTGACAGCGGAAAAATAATAATAAGTACAAATAATATCATTTTGCAGGAAAACACTTCCATAGCCGGTTTGAATGTTCCTTCCGGCAGTTATATAGAATTAGCCGTTTCGGATACTGGATGCGGCATGGAAAAAGAACTGATACAACACATCTTTGAACCATTTTTCACCACTAAAGAAGCGGGAAAAGGAACAGGTTTAGGACTTGCCGTTGTTCATGGAATTGTGAAAAATCACGACGGCTTTATTTACTGTGAAAGCGTTCCAGATAAGGGAACGACTTTTAAAATTTTATTCCCAGCTAAAATATCCGAAACACTGCAAAAAAAAGTTCGGGAAAAAACCGTGAAATTCCCTCACGGCAAGGAGACATTACTTGTAGTTGATGATGAAAAAAATATTTTAGAAACAGTCAAAGAAACTTTTGGTTCTTACGGTTATAAAGTAATGACTGCTGAAAACGCCGAGCAGGCGCTGGAGGTTTATATCGCTCAAAAAGATAAAATCAAGTTGGTGCTTCTCGATTTAAATATGCCCGGCATGGGCGGTAAAAAATGCCTTATTGATTTGTTGGCCATTAATGAAAAGGCTAAAGTTTTAATGACCAGCGGCTATTCCACTTCCCAACAAATCGAAGATTTGACCAAAGCCGGAGCGGCAGGGTTTATTAACAAACCATACCGCCCGGAGGATTTACTGCTCAACGTCAGGAAAATTCTCGATGCCCCTACTAGCAAGAAAATAGCTTAACTCCTTTGCAAAGAAGCAAGGGAGTATAAGTAAAACGCCTGGGATCAACTAAATAATTATTCAAATCACTGGAAAATTGCAGATAACCTCCGGGATATGAATTAATTAATTTTTCGGCCTTTTTCGCCACTATTTCTATTTTTTTAATCAAATTGAATTTATCTTTATCTTTAATTTCGCCAAAGATCAAATTATGCGCCATTAATTCCACATCTATTTTTTCAAATCCGTTATCGTAAAGGAAAGAATAGAGTTTTCGTCCCACAAATGTATCAAAATCATATTTCTCATCTATTAGATTCATAATTTTTGGCAATATTTTAGCGATTGGCGGTGACAATTCATAGTGGTTCAAACAATTATAATCCAGATCGAGCAGGCAGAGTATACCTCCCGGTGCTATACTCTTTTTTAAATTTTTGACAATATCAAGCGCTCCTTTGCGATAGTATTCCAAAACAAACCTTACCCAAATCAGATCAAACTGGCCTAAGCCTTCCATTGGTTCGCGCAAATCATACAAATGAAACTCAATACCATTTTTGCCACCATAATGTTCTTTGGCGTATGATATACGGGTTTCGGAAAAATCGATTCCGACGATACTTCCTCCAGGCTGAATCATTTCATGAAGGAGAGCGGTTGTTATACCCGGACCACAACCACCATCCAGAATGCGCATTCCCGGTTTTACTCCGCACCAAAGCGCCTGTTTGCGTAAAGCCTGCGGATCTGTTTTAATTTCCAGACGTATGTTTTCATGTTCGCTTTCCATAAGATATTCGTTTGATCGTGATGAATTTTTTAGACGGGACACTTTCTGCATAATTCGCTCCTCGGGAAAAATAGAATTTTATTATCTGTAAATTATTTGCTCAGAATCAAGAACCGTATTGTTCTTCAATCCACTTCTGATACGTGCCGGTTTTAATATTTTCCACCCACATTTTTTGATTTAAATACCAGTTAATAGTTTTTCGCAAACCGGAATCAAACGATTCCTTTGGAGACCATCCCAATTCTCTGTTAAGCTTGGAAAAATCAATCGCGTAACGTCTATCGTGTCCGGGACGGTCTTTAACGAATGTAATCAATTCGCGCCGCGGTTTTCCATGCACTGCCGGCTTTATTTCATCCAGAATATCGCAAATCATTCGTACAATTAAAATATTTTCCATCTCGGCATTGCCGCCGACATTGTAAGTTTGCCCGATTCTGCCGGAAGTCATAATTTGCCAGATAGCTTCGCAATGATCTTCGACATAAAGCCAATCCCGAATATTTTTCCCATCGCCATAAACCGGCAATGCCTTCCCTTCCAAGGCATTGAGAATAACCAATGGAATAAGTTTTTCCGGAAACTGATAGGGGCCGTAATTATTAGAGCAATTGGAAATTGTCATGGGCATTCCAAACGTTTTATAATAGGAGCGGACCAGATGGTCGGAAGCGGCCTTTGATGCCGAATACGGGCTATTGGGTTGATAGGGAGTATCTTCGTGAAAAAAACCTTTGGCGCCGAGACTTCCGTAAACTTCGTCGGTGCTGACATGGTGAAAGATTTTGAATTTATCACCGCGAGATTTAGCTATCTCCAAAAGATTAAAAGTTCCAATAATATTTGTTTGAATAAAATTACCAGGTGTTTTTATAGAACGGTCAACATGTGACTCAGCCGCAAAATGGCAAATTGCATCAACATCATATCGACAGAAATACATCTTCGAGTTTTGCGGCATCACAAATATCCACTTTTTGGAATATATATCTTGAATTTAAGTCAGAGATAATGTCCGCCAAATTTTCGGGATTGCCGGCATACGTTAAGTTGTCCACATTGATAATTCTGCCGGAATAATCTCTCCGCGCCGCCAAATAACGAATAAAATTACTGCCAATAAATCCGCAACCTCCTGTTACCAGCAAGTTCCTGAATCCGATTTTACTTTTGATTTTAGTTTTCATTTTTAAATAATATTCTTTCTTTTCATTATTATTATTTGTTAATTACCTGAGTACAGGATATACAAAATTAATCTTCAATTTCAATTAAATAATTAGCAGTAACAATTAATACTTTCCATTTAATACAAATCCCGCCCAATCGAACGGCCTGTAGCCGAGACGAATCATTTCGTTTTGAGTAATTCTTACTGAGTCTGCTATGCTTTTATTCTTCCCCAAATTTATGTAAAACAAATCCATAAAAGTCGCCTTAGGCTTTTCTTCAATATTCCAAAAAGTAGATACAACTGAAGGACTGCCGGCATAAAGAAACGCTCTATTGAGCCCAACAATTTCCGCACCCCCGGAATAAATCTTTGGAACCGTTTTACAGGCACTCATTACTACAGCACGTCCTCCAAATTTTAGCTTAAATATTTCCGCAATGGTGAGGCGGCCGTCATCTTGCCTCGTGGGAATCAACAATAAATAGGAATTAAGTGGCGATTCTCCTACAAAAACAATGTGTGTGGCAAAGTGAACCAGATCATAATTACCGATCATTACTTTCACTTTTGCTTCCGTAGCTTCTATTTTTAAAAAAATACTTGCCTGTGGAATGATATTTTGAATGCTTTCCACTTCCGTTTGGAAATCAGACAAATCAAGTTTCTTGTTTTTAAAATCCGGATTAATAAAGGCCAAAATATTTAAGTTGTTGGTTGGTTTTTTTCTCATCGCATATTTGAGAGTATCTGCACTGGGCAAGTGAAAAATGGAAAATGCATCGACGAGATATTGCCCTCTGTAGCTGATAGCCGCAAAAGGCAAATAGTAAAGCGTCCCATGAGGAATTATGCCTATACGGTCTCCAGAGACAAAAGGGATTACCGGCTTCAAAAAGTTATTGTAAACTTTTTCGGATAAAGATTCTGTTTTATTATATTCTTTCGCAGCAATTGAATCATTAAAAGAAAAAACCAGTTGGGCTACTTCCTCTTTGCTGATTTTAACTTTTTCCAGATGCACTTTATCTTTGGTCATAGCCCATATAAAAAGCATTTGGTCAGTAATATAGTAGCTTAAGATTGTTGTATTTTTATCCAGTAATTGACGGATATCATCCGTATTTACCGGCTCGACTGAAAGAAGCGAATAAAGCTCTTCGCTTTGCACTTTAATTTTATTAATTGTATCGAGGTGGGCTTTTTCTGCTTTTCCAATTTTATCCAACGTATTTTTCAATTTTATATCATCTTCGCCTTCATCCGTCAGCGCTTTTCTATAGCCATCCGCTATTTGATTAATATAATTTTTATTCTGTTTGATTAATTCTGTCTCTATACGATTTTTACCAATGCTCTCCCCGGCAAGCAAATCGACTAATACTTGTGTTTTTGCTCTTTCCGCAGTTTCTAACGCTCCCTTATGATCTCCTTCTTTAGCTAATTGCTCCATTAGTGCTTCGTAAAAGAGCCGTGGATTGTATATGTAAGTATCTTTGAGAATTTCGATCACCAATTCCTCTTGCTGTTTTTCCATAAGGACAATGACATCCTTCAGCAAAATAATTGCTTTGGCTGCATTACCAAGCTCCTGATAACAAATAGATTGAATAAATTTCGCCCAAATCCGGTAAAAAGAAAGATGATATTTATCGGCAATTTCGTTCAGCTGTATTGCTGATTTTTCTGCAGCGCTGATATTTTTATCCAGCAAATAAAGTTGACTACGAAACAGAATATTGTTTATTTCTCCAACTTTAAACCCGGCTTTCTCGGCCAATTTTCCGGAAGTGTCGATTTTTCTTATTGCCTCCGTATATTGACCTTTAATGCCATAAGCCAAAGCCAAAAAAATATATGCTTTAGATTCTATAATCTGGAAAACTGTATTGGAAGTGAATCGGTCTATTTTTGTTTTTTTTACTTCTTTGTCCAAAGCAATAACTTTATTTAAATGGGAGATGCCTTCATCAATATTTTTGACAATCAATTTGTATTGAGCCTCATCAAAGACATTCAGATTCAATTTTCTTGACATCACCTTATAATAATCAGCTAGAATTACAGCTATTCCATATTCCAATTCAGAGTCGCGCCGCATCATTAGTAAATTAAAATTATCTTGATAATTCTGATTGGATTCAAAAGACTGTCGAAAATATTCCATAGCTCTTTCATAATCACCGTTTATCAAACAATAATGTCCGTAATTTTGAAAAACAAAAGAGTTCAGTGGAGCTTTTGTCCATTGCCTCTCCATTTCTTTAATAGCGTTATATGCGTCTTGCCCTTTACCGAATTTATAGAAAGCCAATATTTTACGGCTTGCTGCCGTCCCTTCTCCATAGGCATCTTTACGTTTTTGTACTTCAACTATCGCCCGGTCATAAAAATAGAAGGCACGCTGTTCATCTCCGGCAGATTCAAAATGCTGCCCCACATTTATAAAAATGTAAGGTATTGCCCAATCCGATATTAAGCTTGCCCATTTGAGCTGTTTGACGAATTTTGCCGGTATGTCTTTATCATACGTATCTTTGAGTTCAATACTGACTATCAAATTCGGGGGTGCGGGAATATTGCCGAGGATGCTGCCGCAGCCGGAAATTCCGATTAAAAATAATATTAAGAAAGTTGAGATAATTTTATTTTTTACTGAATATCTCATAGGCTCATCTTGTCAATATTTGTTTAATCTTTTTAATACTTTTATCGGTTTACTTGCAAGTCTTTTTCAACTATTAATTTAAAATATTTAAAAATGGAGAGGTATAATTTTAAACATTTTTCTAACATAAAGCAGAATAATTTCAGCTTTCTAAAAAACTTGAAATATCGCCCGAAAATATATGTTTTTTAAACATTTGATTCTACATTATTTTTCATGTTCACGATACGATA
>CAVXLI010000008.1:0-17768 GCA_963762595.1 uncultured delta proteobacterium | reverse complement strand
AAAAGATGTCGCTTACTGACATAATTAACGATATAATGGAAAGGCTCTCCAGGGAAAAGAATCTGACTTTTGAGGAGCTCCTGGGAGAGAAAAAAGAGCGCTGGCGCATCATCTACACTTTTTTAGCTTTGCTGGAATTGGTTAAACTCAGAATGGTGAAAGCTTATCAAACTACGGCTTTTGGCGTGATCCGGATATTTCCGGCTGTGGAGTCCTAAATGGAAAACATTAAAGCTATAATTGAAGCCCTTATTTTAGCTTCCGAGACGCCGCTGGTGTTGGAAAAAATTTATGCGGTTCTTCCGGAAACAGAAAAAACGCAAATCAACGAAGCCGTCGAGCAATTGATTGCAGAATATAAAGAGAGACAGGGCGGGATTTACTTGCAGGAAGTTGCCGGCGGTCTGCAGTTCCGGACGAGGCCGGAATTGGGCGATTGGGTAAAAAAGTTGAAAAGCACAAAGCCCGCTTCTTTATCGTCCGCGGCTCTGGAAACTCTGGCGATTGTTGCTTACAGACAGCCGACTGTCAAGTCGGAGATTGAAAGTATTCGCGGTGTGGATGTAGGTTATCAGCTCAAGGTGCTTCTGGAAAAAAAGCTCGTGCGCATTGTAGGGCGTAAGGATGTGCCCGGCAAGCCTATCATTTATGGAACCACAAAAAGATTTTTAGAGGTCTTTAACCTGAAAGATCTCTCGGAGCTGCCTACTTTGCGGGAATTGAAAGAACTTCACGAGCAGCAAGAACCAATCGAAGATTATTCCAACTCATGAAAGAGCGTTTGCAAAAGATTATTTCCGCCGCCGGAATTGCCTCACGGCGTCACGCGGAAAAACTGATAACTGCCGGGCGGGTAAGTATCGATGGCGCCGTCGTAAACGAGTTGGGGCTGAAAGCTGATGCCGAAAGAAATATTATCCGGATTGACGGTAAAATTATTTCTGTCGAAAAAACAAATTTATATATTGCTTTAAATAAACCGGCCGGATTCGTTACTACCATGAGTGACCCTCAAAGGCGGCCGACGGTCGTGGATTTGCTAAGCGCAGTGCCGGAAAGGGTTTATCCGGTAGGAAGACTTGATTACGATTCCGCGGGACTCTTACTTTTGACTAATGATGGCGATTTTGCGCAAAAAATTCAGCATCCCCGCTTTCAGATACCTAAAGTTTACCGGGTTAAGATTCAAGGACGTATATCCAAAGAAGAATTAAAAAAGTTAAGCAAAGGAATTAAATTGCCCGACGGTGTCTTTAAACCGGAAAATATCCAAATGGAAAAGATCAATGACCGTAGTTGTTGGTTGAGGCTGACGCTGAAAGAGGGAAAAAATAGAATAATAAGAAGAGGTTTTGAAGCGAGTTCTTATCGGGTAACACGTCTGGTGCGGGAAGCCATCGGTGATCTTAACCTGGGAAATCTGAAGGAAGGTTCCTGGCGGTACTTGACAAAAAAAGAAATAACCCGCCTGCTCAATAATGCGCTAAATAAGAACGAGTAAAATTTTCTTGACATTCGCCATAAAATAAATAATAACTTGAAGCACGTATAAGCGTGTAGAAACAAACATATATTATCATCAGGTGATACAGGATTGTAAACAGGTTTAAGGAGGCTCTATGAACAAATCCGATCTAATCGAAACTTTGAGTACTAAGCTCAATTTAACCGAAAAGAAGGCAATTGACGTTATTAATCTTGTTTTTAAAGGTTTTACCGATGAGCTAAGAAAAGGCGGCCGTATTGAGATCAGAGGTTTTGGCAGTTTTGTAGTAAAGAAGTATGGCGCTTACACAGGAAGAAATCCTAAAACGGGCACTAAAATTCAAGTTGAACCTAAGAAATTACCCTTCTTTAAAGTGGGAAAAGAATTAAAGGATAGAGTTGATAAGAAAAAAATAGCAATCCTTGCCTGTTTATATAAAATAAAAAAAGGGGACTTGATTCAAGTCCCCTTTTCATCATTTAGTGCCATTGTTCAATCGAATTAACCCAGGTTTCCGTTAACAAAATCCCAATTAATCAAATTTTGAATAACAGCAGAAAGATAGTCCGGTCTTCTGTTTTGATAATCGAGATAATAGGCATGTTCCCAGACATCGATAGTCAGGAGCGGTTTCTGGCCATGGGCAATGGGCGTATCGGCATTAGCTGTTTTTGTTATTTTTAACTGGCTTCCCTCCAAAACCAGCCAGGCCCAGCCGCTGCCAAATTGAGTGACTCCGGCGTTTTTCAATTCTTCGGCAAATTTATCATAGCTTCCCCAGGTAGCGTTTATCTTGGTACCAATTGTTCCGGTAGGTGTGCCCCCGCCTGATTTTTTCAGGCATTGCCAGTAAAAAGAATGATTCCAGACTTGGGCCGCATTGTTGAAGATACCGGCTTTGGCTGAATCTTTAGCCGCGATCTTAATAATTTCTTCCAGTGGTTTTTCCTGAAGGTCGGTACCGGCAATCAGCTTGTTTAAGTTATCCACATAAGCTTTGTGATGTTTGCCGTAGTGGAAATCCAGAGTATTGGAGCTGATATAGGGCGCCAGAGCGTCTTTAGCGTAAGGCAGGTTTGGTAAATTTATAGCCATATTTTGTTCTCCTTTCTGTATTGCTTAAAATATAAGGCGCAATTGCGGAATGTCAATCAATGAGACCCAAATTTCAGAAACGAAGTGCGCTGAAATTTGATGGTCGAATTGATGAGACTCGCTGAAAACGAGCGTCGTGAAGTTTGAAGCGCAAGTGGGATTGATCCCGCTTTTGAGTTCAGGACTTGCACTGATGGCTAATGCCGTTTACTTAAACCGGCAGTGTTATGCCCCATTTTATATTTGAGCCAATTTATATAAAAGAAAGTGATAATAGCGAAAACTAATGACGGAAGAGCGGCTTCCCGGCTAAAAATAATAAGCGCTATGCCACCGGAAAGTCCGTAATTTTTCATCGTGCCTAAAAGAAGAATCGATGTAACTTTTCCTCCGGCGACATGAAAAAGTTTGCCAATTTTCTGAATCACTAAGGCGAGAGAAAAAATGCCTATAACAGCAATGAAAGCGACGAAAGAAAGATCGTCCGGCCAATTCATGATTACATCTCTGCCGTTTGCAGTTATGCTATAAAACACAATAAAGAAACAGCAATCGATTATTATGCCTTCATACGGTTCAATAAGTTTATCCCAGTCTTTTTCTACGGCAATTCGAGAGACGATGAGCGGCAATGCAATTAATTCGACTGTGAGGAAGATACAAGTCCAATAATCAAAGGGAGCATCTTTAATAAAACCTAAAACGATTAATGGAGCTATTAACAAGGCACCTAAATAAGTGCCGGCGAGACCGGCGATTGATGAAGTTGTGTCAGCTTTAAGTGAGTTGCTCAACGGTATTACGGCAAGTGCCGGCGGTGCGGCGGCGATCAACACCATGCCGATCCAAAAGTTTTCATCAAGAATAAAAAAAATACCCGTCAGAATTATAAAGTTTCCCCAAAGAAGATAGTTGATTAAGTTGCCCCGGAGAGCAGGAGTTGTGAGTTTTTTAGATCGACGGAAAAAGCCACGCGGTATCTTCAAGGGTGTAATTGTCAGAATGACTGTCAGCGCGGGCAAAGTCAGGGCGGCGGCAACTACATTTGCCTGAGGTAAAATAAGACCGCAAAGCACAGAAGCGAGAAAAACTATATTGGAGCGGGAAAGAAGATATGCGAAGCGGGAAAGAAAATATGTAGAGCGGGAAGCAATATATTTGAATAGAGCCATCTTTTTACCTCTGAAAATGCAAGATTTTTTTAGCTCCAAAAACAATCAAAAGGAAAGCTACGTTGAAAATTACTATAGTTCCTCCTGCCGGCAAGTTCAATAGGAAAGAAAAAATTATACCGTTGATTACCGAGAAGATGGAAATAGCGGCAGAGATAATAATAGTCGTTTTAAAACTGAAAGAAAGCTGCAGCGCCGTAAGCGGGGGAATAATCAGCAATGCCGAAACCAGCATTATACCGGTAACTTTCATCGCTAAAACAGCGGCCACGGCCGTCAATAATAAAAGAATGATATTGATTCTTTTTGTCTTAATGCCCATGCTTTTGGCCAGCTCTTCGTCAAAAGTAACTGCAAACAGGTCATTATAGAAAAAAATAACAGTGCCAACTACAGCTATAAAAACAATAAAAGCCAGCAAAAGCTCCGTTTGATTTACTGTGAGAATGTTGCCGAAGAGGTAGCTTAATAAATCGGCATTATAGCCTCCCGAGAGACTGGCCAGAATTATGCCTACGGCAATTCCCCCGGAAGAGATGATACCGATGGCCGCATCACCGTGAATGCGCTTGTAGCGAGTTAATTGAAGTATGGCCAGAGATGAAAGCATAACCAGAGGCAGAGCGGCCACGGTAATATAAAGAGGGCTGAATCCAATCAATAATACTACCGCTACACTGCCAAAGGTAATGTGCGCGAGTCCGTCACCGATCAAGGAAAGTCGGCGCAAGACTAGAAAGACTCCCAACACGGAAGAAACGGCGGCAATGAGCACACCGGCAAGCAAAGCTCGCTGAACGAATTCATATTTAAATATTTCCCCAAGCCCAATCATGGATTACTCTCCAGTGCGTCATGCTGATGGCAGATGATGTGTTGACTCATTGGCCCGAAAAGTCCAGTCATATCCGGTGAAGTGCAAAAATCTTCAAATGTTCCAGTAAAAATTATTTTCTTGTCGAGATAGAGAAGATTTCGGGCATATTTACCAATGACCCCTATGTCATGGGTAATAAGAACGATAGTCGTGCCGTGAGCGCAATTCAATTCGTGGGTGAGCGAATAAAAAATATCTCTCGTTTCGGGATCAAGAGCGGTTGTCGGCTCATCGAAGACAAGCAGTTCCGGCCGGCTGACCAGTGCATGCGCCAGCATTGCCCGTTGTTGTTCGCCGTAAGAGAGCTCACCGATCAGGCGGGAAGAAAGATGCTTAATTCCCATAAGCTGAAGAACCTGTTCTAAATTTTGCGCGTTTTTATTCCGCAGTCCCAGTTGGACTATTTCTTCAACATTGCCGGGAAAATGTGTGTTTAAGGCATTTAACTTCTGGGGCAGATAACCGATTTTATTCCACTCACGAAAAGAAGAAAGCGGCTGGCCGAAAAGACTGATAGAGCCTTTCTGCGGCTGCAAGATGCCCAGTATATTTTTAATCAGAGTGCTTTTTCCTGAACCATTTGGTCCTACAATCCCCACGTAATCGCCTTTTTTTACGGCAAAGGAAATGTTGCTCAGGACTTCCACTCCGTTGAAACAGAAGGTCAGATTTTCGGTGCTGATCAAGTTTACGGACATAACAATCCTTTTTTCAAATTTTTTAAATTATTTTCCATCACCAAGAGAAAGGATACTCCTTTTTCTATATCATCCTTGCTTATATCGTGGCCATTGCTTAGCTTGAGCAAACCCACGCCTGTTTCTTTAGCAATTGTTTGCGCCAGGCGTGGAGCAGTCAGGTCTTCATAATAAATGTAACGTACCTTTTGTTTTTTTATCTGTTCGATTAGAGTAAAAATATTTTGCGGCAGAGGTTCCGATTCGACCGATGCATTATAAGCCGCAATATATTTTAAGTTATATTTTTTGGCCAAATAAGCAAAAGCCCAATGTCCGGCATGCAAAATTGTTTTGGCCTTGCATTTGGCCAGTTCAGAGTTATATCTTCGATCCAGAGCAGCCAATTTTGATTTGTATTTGGCGGCGTTTTTTAAATAATAGTCGCTGTTGCGCTGATCCTTTTTGACAAACGACTTGGCAATATTATCCACAATCTTTTGAGCATTATCCAAATCCAGCCAGATGTGCGGATCAAACTTATAATCTTTATTCTCTTGATCTTCTTCATTGGGCGGCAGTAAGAAAACGCCTGCGCCGGCTTCCACAACCGACATTCTTGTATTTTCGACCGATCCCTGGATGATTTTATAAGCCCACTGTTCCATTTCAAAGTTGGTGAAAAGAAAAATATCGCTTTTACACACTTTAATTATATCATCGGGCTTAAGTTCGTAATGATGAGCATCTGTTGCCGGGGGCAAGAGCATCGTTACATTGATTTTATCCCCGCCGATAATCCGGGCGAAATCGTAAAGAGGAAAAATAGTGGCCATTACCTTTAATTTATTATCTGCCGCGCCTGTTTCTTTTGCGGGCTGACAGGATAAAATAATTGATGACAGAAGAAGAAGGAAAATAAATATATTTTTTGAAGACATAATCTTCATACCTGTTTCACTTGCTGTTTTTGCAACTTGGTTGCATTTCTGCATACAGCGCAAAGGCCGGATATATTGATTTCGATATGGTCAACACTGTAATCATCTTTCCCGGAAATTAGCTGACGAGATTGGGAGAAAGTAAGAGGTTCCATACAGCTCAACTCTCCGCAGTTCCGGCAGTTAAAATGAGGATGCACAGGATTTTCCAGGGAAGCCATTTCAAAATAATTAGTGCCGCCGGACGAAGCTATCTCACGGGCAATACCGTGCTGTTTAAAGAGCGACAGAATACGGTAAATTGTTACTCTATCAATGCGTACTTTGGCCGCAAGTGCTTGACTTATATCGCGTACGCTTAAAGGCGTTGTTGCTTCGAGCAATAAAGTCAAAACAGCAATACGCTGCGGTGTTTTGGAAAGTCCGGCATTTTGCAGAGTAAACAAGGCATCTTTATATTTCTTATTCATGACCGGTCTTTATCAATAATGCAACAGAGTTGCAACAATTATTTAAGATAAACATTACTCCATAAAGTATAGCGTTTTTTCTTTTACTTAAAAATACATAACGCGGTTTGAAGCTGGTTGCCGAACTAAAAAATCAAAACAATGGATGCATCTTGCCGGGGACAATATTTTTGGCTATGGACTGAATTTATGCTATAAATAATAAGTCAGACAGTAAAGGAGGGCAGTTTATGAAACCAATTGGGCCATTGATGTGGGAACATAGATTGATTGAAAAAATGCTCGGCCAGGTGATGCGCCATATCGATCAAATAGAAAAAAGCAAGAAAGTTAATCCCCTGGTAATAGATATAGCTGTCGATTTTATCCGTACCTACGCCGACCGCACCCACCATGGGAAGGAAGAGGAAATTCTCTTTAGAGATTTGGCCAGGAAAAATCTCACACCGGAACTAAAGAAAATCATGCAGGAGCTGTTCGACGAGCATATATGGGGGCGTAAGACGACAGGAATGCTGGTTGCGGCTAAAGAAAAATACTTACAAGGCGACAAAGAAAAACTTGCCGGGATAATAGACCTTGCGCGGCAGTTAGGCGATTTTTACCCGAAGCACATCGAAAAGGAAGACAAGCATTTCTTTTATCCCTGCCAGGAATACTTCGGAAAAGACGAGCAGGAAAAGATGCTCGCCGAATTTTGGGAATTCGACCGCAAAATGATTCACGAAAAATATAACAAAGTCGTCGAGGGATACTCCGGGCTCAGCCTGTAGTTTTATGCCGGTTCTAAATCAAAGACGATATCGAGGCGGCGAGGAGTAGGCGATGAGGCGTATTATACATACGTTGAGAAAGCCTACGACGAGTCAACAAAGATAGCGCTTTGATATAGAACTGGAACTAGTATTTCCAGCCCAAGAATCCAATAGCAAGGACATTCATCAAAATCGGCACAGCGTAAATAGTTCCCACGGTAATGATTTTGCTTTTTAGGGTTTTTAAGCTGATCACTAAAATAGCAAAGCAGAAGAAGATGAAGTAGCCAAAGAAAAAGATCAGCCAGACACCCTTAAAAGATAAGTTCCAGAAAGGGTATTCCCAGACGAGGAGTCCGCCGATATTCAACAGGCATTCGATGAATACGCAAAAAGCGCTGTAACCGATAGCCACCGCCCACGTCTCCGGCAAACCGAGAATTTTCTCTTTTTTGCTTTCCGAAAGGCTGTGGTAGTAGATAATGCCCAGAAGCAGAAACATGAACATTATTTCGATATTCCATCCCACCAGCGTCCTGAGAGCCGTATCTCCCGGAGTTGTCCAGAAAGCGGAACGCTGGGAAAGATACATAACCCAGCTGTTCCATGTTTCATTGAAGAAATCGACGCCAAAAATTGTCAGGCCGGCCAGGACGGCATCCCAGTTTTTGGTTTGGCGCGCCTCCTTTATTTCCCGAACGTAAACATAAAAGACAAAAGCTAAAAGAGGGATTACATACCACTTAAGCATGGTAAGATCTCTCAAGCCGCTTAAAGCTTGCTGGGTTGCTTGTGTCATATGGCCTCCTTGTCAAGGTTTAAGTCTATCGCACTTTGAATTGTTACTATGTGCGAGGAATTATACTATAATGTTATATAAACAAAAAGAAATAAATTTGCTAATTTCAGCGCTGGATTTTTATATAGAATGTGTTTAAATAAGCTTCTATAGGGTAGAAGAAATTCATTCACCCCGTTAGAGATTAGATGACTTATGAACTATGTTTACGTATTAAAAAACACCAAGCACCGCAAACTATATATGATATGTTATGATCTACACCTATCTCTAACGGGGTAAAGGAGAAAATAGGCTTTGATTCTTACCGGTAAATTGAAGATAGCCCTTCTTTTTTTGCTCACTATCTTTATAGTCGGCACTTTCGGTTTTCATTTTATTGAAAAATGGGGGGTTGTCGACTCTTTTTACGCTACGATCACCACTTTATCGACTGTAGGTTATGGTGATTTCGTACCGCGCACAGCGGAAGGGAAATTTTTTGCGGTTTTCATAATTATTTTTGGCGTAGGCACGATGCTCTATTCATTCGGCCTGATTTCGGAAACAGTAATCGAGGGCCGCCTACGCGGTTTATTGGGGAGGGGTAAATTGGAAAAGATAATTGGAAAAATGAGTAATCATTATATCATTTGCGGTTGCGGCCGTATCGGTTTCTTGATTTGCCGCGAACTGACCGCGGAAAAAGTGCCCTGTGTGGTTATTGATAACAATCCGGAGGTTATCCAGAAGGCGCAGGATGAAGGATTTATTTGCTGTAAGGGGGATGCGACTCAGGATAAAACTTTAATCGACGCGGGAATAAAGCGGGCCAAAGGTATTGTTTGTGTGCTCCCTTCGGATGCGGAAAATCTTTATGTTATCCTGACGGCAAAGGAACTCAACCAGAATATATATATTATGTCCCGTTCCGAAGATGAATCATCGGAGCACAGGCTTGTTCGGGCGGGAGCGGATAGAGTTATTTCTCCTTATAAGCTGGGCGGTGTCCGGATGGCCATGGCCATTTTACGTCCGGCCATGCTGGACTTTATCGAAATAACCAGTCGCAGGCAAAGCCTGGAGTTGCGCATGGAAGAAATTCCCATTCACCCGGGCTCGCAGTTTATCGGCAAGTCGCTGGAAGATTCGGGAATACGTCAGCACTATGGGCTGATTGTTATCACCGTGAAGAAAGATTCGGACAAGATGATTTTCAATCCACTGGCCGAATATGTTATTGCCGAAGGCGATAGGTTGATAGCCATGGGTGAGGATGAGAATGTAAAGAGGCTGGCCAAAGCATGTTCACCCCGTCAGAAATAAGATAACTTATGTTACACTATATATATGTTTTGGGAAGTACTAATAACAGGAAGGTTTATAGTATAGAATGATTTCTAACGGGGTAAAAAGGAGAAAAATATGAAAAATAATTGTTCGTTTGTCCTGAAAATCACGGGCATGAACCCTCCGCTACGCGGGATTGTTCAACTAGGCAATTCCAACGCGTCGCAGATGAACTTTAGGTTACTACGCTTTTGGAATTGGAGTTTCACAATAATTGCAGCGCTTGTTTTGATAGCGCTCGGTTTGGGCTTATCCGGTTATGCTACTGCCGGCAGCATCTACAGTGTTAATATGAAGTACGACGCAGCAAAGGCCGTTATTCCGGCAGATTTAAAAGCCGATGAAAAAACGCGGGACGCTATTATTACTGTAGCGGAATTCACCGACACGCGTCAGGTGGATGATAAAAAGATAATCGGCCGGGTGACGGAGAGAGACGGCACGAAAGTTCTTGTCTTCCCGAAATATGTTATTCCGACGAAAGCTGTCGCTAACGGCGTTAAGGAATATTTGAAAAAAGCCGGTTATAAAGTTGCCGATAAGCTTGTACAGTGGGATCTGCGAAAAGAAGAAACTATGCCGAAAGGATCCGGCAAAGTTCTTATAGGCGGGAACATTGAAGAGCTGGAAGTAACGTGCGAGCGAGGAGTTTTTGCCCACTCTTATAATGTGAGTTTGAAGCTGACCATTGTTTTTGCGGATTTGGCCAAAGGCAAAATATTATATAAAAGCAAAGTGGAAAGCTCGCTTTCCCGGGATGATGTCTCCTTTTCCGAAGAGTGGCTCGGAGAGCAGGCCAGTACTGCTCTGGGCGATGCCATTGAAAAGGTATTTCAGGAAAAGGCTGTAGCGCAAAAGATAAAAGAAGCTATAACCGAACCCCGTTAGAGATGGAGATCGTAATGCATGCATTATGTTTATGTGCTTAAGAGCATAAAAGACAAAAAAATGTATACGGGGTGTACCAAAAATTTACGGAAACGTTTTAGCGAACATAACGATGGCAAGGTCGCGTCTACAAAAGGACATAAACCTTTTGAATTAATATATTATGAGGCGTCTTTGAATGTTGAAGATGCTTTTGCCCGAGAGAAATATTTAAAATCAGGTATGGGCAAACGATATTTGAAGAACAGGCTAAAACGTTTCCTATTCCGTGGGGCAGTCTACGAGATAAATCTCTAACGGGGCAAGACATTAGACTCTTTAAATGTCCACTATCCAGTAAATGTCCATAAACTAGTGGACATTTCTAAATCGTCGTATGAATTGAACCGGGCACTGTTCCTAGTTTCCTCAGTGCGGCTAAAAGATCAAGGAGTATGAATATGTACAACTGCAATCACGCAAGCTTTAACGCGGCCTCAGCCCCGAAGGGCAAGTTCTATATTCTGCTGCCGCTGATCCTAATGATGATCTTCCTCTCCCCCTTCACGGTGGGAGCAGAAGACCTTACCTGCAGCGACCTTCCCAAGCTGATGGGAGCATTCCACGCCAAACACTACGCGATGAAGAGTACCACCTCAGAGATCAGGATGCACGCCGTCGACCAGATGATCAAGCGCCTTGATCCCTCTAAAACGCTGCTGTACGAGTCTGATTTGGAGAAGCTCAAACCGCTCCTCACTGACCTTTTCGAAAACGCGGAAAAAAGCAACTGCGCCTCGCTTAAGTCCGTTTATGACCTGCTCGTTGCCCGAGCGCGGGAGAACGAGGCCATCGTCAAAAAGATTTTGGGGCCGGACTTCCGGCTGGACATGATGGTAGCGTTGAATATCAATGTAGACAAACGCCCATATCCGAAGACGATGGCGGGAAAACAGGAGCTCCTGAAAAAGATCGTACAATTCCAGATCGAAAACTCACTCACCACCGGCATTGACCTGGCAACAGCCAAAAAGAAGCAGGTCCACCGCTATGAATTACAGACGTTGCGGGTGGTCGAGCAAAATCCTTCACATCTCATTACGACATCCGCCGAGGCCTTTGCCGGGGCCCTGGATCCGCACACGAGCTACCTGTCACCCAAAAACCTCGAGGATCTCCAGATTCAGATGAAGCTTTCCCTGGAGGGAATCGGGGCTCTTCTGTCGAGCGACACCGGCTTTACCATCATTGAAGAGTTGATTCCCGGGGGTGGCGCCGAGAAAACGGGTCTCTTGAAGCCGAAGGACAAAATCATCGCCGTGGCTCAGGAAGGGGAAATGCCCGTTGACGTCATCGACATGGACCTGCGCGACGTCATCAGCATGATCCGCGGCAAGAAAGGCACGCGGGTAACCCTGACAATCCTGCGGCAGGCCAAAAGTCAGGAGCGCTTCGACGTTACCATCATGCGCGACAAGATCGACGTGAAGGAGCAGGAGGCGAAGATCACCTACGAGACTCGGAAAGTGAGCGGCAGGCAGTACCGCTTCGGCGTAATCGATCTTCCTTCCTTCTATGGCGGTGAGAAGGGCGGCAAGTCCTGTTACGAAGACGTGAAAAAACTTCTCGCTGAGGCCAGGCGGCAGCAGGTGGATGGCATCGTGCTGAACCTGTCGCGCAACGGCGGCGGGCTGCTTGAAGAGGCGGTGCGCCTTACCGGCCTTTTTGTTGGCAAGGGTGGCATAGTAGCAGTCAAGGACAGTCGGGAAAGGGTGACGATTCTTGCCAATGGTTCAGCCGCACCAGTGAAGGAATACGATAAGCGCGATATCATGGAGACCCCCGCAGAGGATCCACGGGCACTCTACATGGGCCCCCTTGTCGTTCTGACGAGCCGGCTGAGTGCCTCGGCCAGCGAGATAGTCGCGGGCGCCCTGCAAGATTACCACCGCGCGGTGATCGTCGGATCGGACCATACCTTCGGCAAGGGTTCCGTGCAGGCACTGCTGACGCTGCCCTGGGAACTGGGCGCGATGAAGGTCACCACAGGGTTGTACTTCCTGCCCGGCGGCAAATCAACGCAGAAGACTGGTGTGATGGCGGATGTCAGGCTGCCTGGCTGGTTTGTATTAGAAGATATCGGCGAAGCGGCGCTGGACTATCCGCTGCCGGCTCAGGCAATCGAGCCCTTCCTGGGCGTGCGAGAGAAAGCTGCGCCGCAATGGAAGTCTGTTGACGAGCCCCTGATCGCAAGGCTTTCGTCCAAGTCACGGATTCGGGTGGCGAAAGACGCAAAATTTGCCAAAATCATCAAAGACAACAAAGAAGCCGCGGACAAGAAGGACATCATCCAGCTTGATGATTTTCGCAAGACGATGAAAAAGGAAGGCGCAGGTCTGGAGAACGAAACACGCTCCGAACAGAGGCAAAAGGCCAAGGAGCAGTACACGCCTTTTGTGAACGAGAGCGTCAATGTCTTACTTGATCTGGCGACAACTCATTGAATTTTATAATTATTTGCTCAATTCAGTCTCATCAACTTTAAGCTTGATATTTATTAAAACTATGTCAATATAATTACGTATTATGTTATTATTCACATAAAACGGAAATAAATATGACTTTTTTATCATTCAAAGAAAATTTGAAGGATTTTGTTGTTTTTAATTTGAGTGACATCAACGGAGTTAAAAATACTTGCAAATGAGATAAAACTGCCTTATAATTGCTTCAATATATGAAGCGATTAATGTGAATAATCGCTTCATAAAAGAAGACCTCATGAAATATATCTGGCAGCTTAAAAATTGGCGCGATTTCAAGTATGATGATACCGCCGTCCTGAAACCGTTGGCCGCTCTCAGGATGGCGCAGGGCAAACTGCTGGGCCGTGTGGTCTCACTGGATATCGGGTTGGTGACTGACGCACAGGCTTCCATCCTTGTGGAAGAAGCCGTTCGGACGGCTGAAATTGAAGGGCAGCAACTCAACCGTGAAGCGGTCCGCTCTTCCGTTGCCGTAAAACTGGGGCTGCCCAAAGGTGTCGGGTCGTTGGATAGAAACGCGGAAGGTCTTGTAGGCGTGCTTTTGGACGCTGTGCGATTTTATGACAAACCGCTGACACAAGTCAGGCTAAACGGCTGGCAGGCATCACTGTTTCCCACAGGTTATTCGGGATTGCGAAAAATTCGCGCAGGGAAATTGCGCGGGGATGAAAAAATGCAAATTGTTTCCGGTCCGCTCGGCAAGGAAAGAGTCCATTATGAAGCGCTTCCGCGCGAGAGACTGGATGAAGAAATGCGCCTTTTTCTGAAATGGTGGCAGGCATCGGCAGGGCGGATGGACGGAATGTTGCGGGCGGCACGGGCGCATCTGCATTTTTTAACAATCCATCCCTATGAAGACGGAAATGGTAGGCTGGCACGCGCAATCACAGATATGGCGCTGGCACAGGATGAAAAAATCAAGGTCAGATACTACAGCGTTTCATCCGAAATTGTCCGTCGGCGCGCTGCCTATTACAAAATTCTGGAAGACGTTCAAAACTGCCGTGCTGATGTGACAGCGTGGTATTTGTGGTTTATCCAATGCATTCATACCGCGATTGAGTCATCCGGTAAGATGATTGCCGGTGTTCTTCTGCGGCATGATTTCTGGAATAAACATGCCCAGACCCTGCTGACTGACCGGCAGAAAAAAGTCATCAATCGTATTTTGGAGGCCGGACCGGGAAATTTTGAAGGCGGCTTGACAACAAGAAAATATGTCCACATTACGGGCGTCAGCCGTGCCACGGCGTTTCGTGAGATTGCCGATCTCTTGGAAAAAAACATTTTGCGTCGCCTATCCGGCAGTGGCCGCAGTGTTCATTACGATTTAATCTGGCCGCGGTAATGAGATTCCAATGTGACAAGTATGGCGCAGTCAGATTGGTAAGTCGTAGGGAGACTCTCTGAAAACGAGCATAGCGAAGTAGTGAGTCCCAAATTTCAGAAACTTAGCGCACTGAAATTTGTAGGACGAACTATCCCAGGAACGAAGAGACGCGGGATTTGAAGCGCAAGTGGAATTAATGAGACTCATGTTTTAGGAACCCAGTGAACTAAAACATGTTAGCCGAATTAATCCCGCGAAGTCGGGATTGACCCCGATACAAAAGCGTATCGGGGTTGACACAGGTAAGGCCGAGAGGCGTATAGTTCATAACCGTAATTTAGAACGCCAAGCACCGAAAATCTTTACTGGAAACAGTTAAAATAATATTTTAAAACTTGACCGCATTGTGAGCCATCGTGCCACTAACGGTGTAAACGTGACTGAAAAAAACAAAACAACTGGGATTCGCTCATGGCCGAAGGACGACCGGCCGAGGGAGAAACTGCTCAAAAAAGGCGCTTCGGCGCTGAGCAACTCCGAGCTTCTGGCGATACAGCTGCGCACCGGTGTCCAGGGCGCGAGCGCCATTGATTTGGCCAGAAAGATGCTCGCTAAGTTCGGCACTTTCCGCAACATGAGCCACTCTGATATCCGCGACTGGAAAGAATTTAAAGGTTTGGGCCCGGCCAAGATTGCTCAGATCAAAGCCGCGTTGGAAATCGGCAGGCGTTTCCGCGAAGACGAAGTCGTAAGCGTCAAACAAAAAATTGCCACAGCCGGGGACGTTGTCGATATCATCATGCCGCAAATGCGCGACCTCAAAACCGAGGTTTTTAAAGTTGTCTATCTCAACAGCAACAACGGAATCATCGATATTGCCGATGCCGCCGTAGGCACCGTCAATCAGGCCGCGCCGATTGTCCGGGAAATTATCCATTCGGCATTACAGAAATTTGCCGCTTCAATTATTTGCGTTCACAATCACCCCAGCGCCAATATTACACCCAGCCCGGAAGATAAAAAAATAACCGGCGAACTCTCCGCCGCATGCAAACTAATGGGAATCAGGATGCTGGATCATATCATCATCGGCGATGGCAACTACTTTAGCTTTGCGGATGAGGGTATGATGGTATAGTGTGTCAATCAAAACCGTCTATGCGGGTCCATCGGTTTGCAGCCGATACACAATGTTTGATTACACTTGGTGTTAATTATCACGCCAGGCTGATGTTAATTGTCAATATTCTCTTGCTAATAATATTATTATAGTTTACAATGCCTTATAGCATCATGATGTTAAATATTACTTGAGGGGATGTTAAATAATGGCAGCAACATTCAAACATTTCAATCTGAAGATTGTTGAACCGTCTTTCGACTCCAGACTGACCGATCTGGTTATTGAATTGGATCATCTGCGGAAAAAGAAACTTGGCGGCACAACGCCCCCATTGGTATTTTTCCAATTAAAAGACCTGTTTCATATGCTGGAGAGTCTCGTTTCGGCACGGATTGAAGGTAACCGTACAACACTGGCCGAGATAATAGAGAATCGCTTGACTGATGTTTCTTCTGCCGATGAAAAAATTCGCGAAATAATCAATATGGAAGAAGCAATGAATTTTATCGACAAAAATGTGAAAACATTTCCTCTGGACCGGGCATTTATCTGCGAATTGCACCGCATGACGGTGAAAGATTTAACACCCGCTCCTAAGGGCGAAGGAGATAAAACCCCGGGTATATACCGTCAACAGAATGTTAGTATTGCCGGTTCGGATCATAAACCGTCGGACTATTTACAGGTCAACGATTATATGGATGAACTAATTAGGTTCATTAATCAACCGGCTTCGCCGAAATATGATTTAATCAAAACGGCCATCGCGCATCACCGGTTTGTGTGGATTCACCCATTCTATAACGGCAACGGCAGAACCGTGCGTCTGTTTACTTACGCATTACTTGTCAAACAGGGGTTTCATGTTGATACGGGCAGAATATTGAATCCGACAGCAGTATTTTGCAATGACCGGGGTAAATATTACCAGTATCTATCTGACGCTGATTCTGGCGATGATAAAATGATTACGGCCTGGTGTGAATATGTCTTGTCAGGATTAAAACAAGAAATAGAGAAAATTGACCGATTAACGAAGTATAATTTTTTAAAAAAAGAAATTATTATCCCCGCGATCAACTATGCTCGTGAAAGAGAAGTCATCACGGATATCGAATCTAAAATTTTAAGAAAAACAGCGGAGCTTGGCGTGATGCAGGCTTCCGACATTGGAGAATTTTTCCCGGGTAAATCATCGGCGGAAATCTCCCGCCAGATCGCCCGTCTGAGGGGCAGAAAAATGCTGCAGCCGGAAAGAGAAGGTTCCAGAAAATATGTGATTCGTTTTGATAATAATTATCTTCTGCGCGGAATTATGAAATCTTTGGGTGAAAAGGGGTTCTTGCCGATAAAGGATTAAAATAATTTTGCCACAATCACCCCAGCGCGAATATTACACCCAGCCCGGAAGATAAAAAAATAACCGGCGAGCTATCCGCCGCAGGCAAAGCTAATGGGAATCAGGATGCTGGATCATATCATCATCGGCGACGGCAATTATTATAGCTTTGCGGATGAAGGAATGATAGAATCATAATAAACGAGCAAAACATGTCGCTTTAGTAGAAAATATCTGATTGCCGACCTCTAGTTTAAAAGAGATGTTTTTATGACGGATGTTACATTGATGACAGCAAAGATTCGGAAGTTTAGAGATGAACGGGATTGGATGCAGTTTCACGATTCTAAAAATATGGCCGTTTCGATTGTTATTGAAGCATCAGAGCTACTTGAACATTTTCAGTGGAAAACAAAAGAAGAAGTTGAGCAATACATCAAAACCAATAAGGATGAGATCCAAGATGAAATTGCTGATATAGCAATATATCTTTTCGAACTCGCTGATAATCTTGGAATAGATCTAATAAAAGCAATGGAACAAAAGCTTGAGAAAAATTCTAAGAAGTATCCAGTAGCAAAAGCAAAAGGTTCTAATTTGAAATATAATAAACTATGAGACTTTATTCAGGTACATCTCAAAACTTTATTAAAGATGCAATCCACAATCAAATAGCTGAAAAGCTAAAAAATGCTTTTTTTAACTATTATCGCTATAACCCCTCACCCGCAGAAATAAATTCTTGGCGTAATTCATTGCGCTCCGTTTCACAGGTATTCCAGTATGCTAATTTGACGGATCATGGTGTACTGCTTGAATACCAACTTCCATTAACTTCGCGTCGATTAGATTGTATGATTTGCGGTAGAGATCAATATAAAAACGATAGTGCAATTATAATCGAATTAAAGCAATGGGATAAATGTGAAGAAGCGAACGGTGAAAATGAAGTCCTTACATGG
>CAVXLI010000007.1:0-35860 GCA_963762595.1 uncultured delta proteobacterium | reverse complement strand
GTTTTTCCCTGCTTGCGGGAGATAAATTCCGGAACCATTTTCATGGGACCGGGACGATAAAGAGCAATCAACGCAATGACATCTTCAATACGGTCCGGCTTTAAATTGATTCATAATATCTTTCATGCCGGCGCTTTCCAACTGGAAGACGCCGTCTGTTTCGCCTCTCATTAAGAGTTCATATGTTTTTTTATCATCAAGAGGTAAGTTATCAATATCTAAATCGATATTTTTGATTCCTTGATGAAATTAACGGCATTTTTAATGACGGTTAAAGTTTTAAGACCCAGAAAATCAAATTTGGTCAAGCCGACGGTTTGAATGTCATTCATTGAATATTGGGAAACAATTTCATCTTTGGGTGAACAAAGAGGAACTCTTTCCACCAGAGGCACATCGGATATAACAACTCCGGCGGCATGAGTTGAGGCGTGGCGGTTCAGACCTTCCAAAATTCGCGACAAAGATAAAAGTTTGGCCACTTGAGGATTATTTTTTTCCTCCTGCTGCAAGCCGTGGTTCCGTTTTTATTGCTTCATCCAGAGTAATATTCAAAACATTGGGAACTAATTTGGCAATTCTATCCACTTCGCTGTAAGGAATATTCAGGGCTCTGCCGACATCGCGGATAACCGCCTTTGGCCTGCATTTTTCCAAAGGTGATAATCTGAGAAACTTTATCCTTGCCGTATTTTTCAGTTACGTATTTAATAATTTCATCCCTGCCCTCCTGACAAAAATCAATATCAATATCGGGCATGCTGATACGGTTGGGATTTAAAAATCGTTCAAAAAACAAATCATAACGAATGGGATCAATATTGGTGATTCTTATTGCATAGGCCACAAGACTTCCCGGCGCTGAACCACGTCCCGGCCCTACGGGAATATTATTGTGTTTGGCGTGTTTGACAAAATCGGAAACGATTAAGAAAATAACCCGCAAAACCCATGGCCTTGATTATTTCCAACTCTTCGCGCAGACGTTTTTCATATTTTTCCCGAATTTCAGACTTCATCTTCTTTTTGATCTTTTAAAATAACCGGAAAGAGCTTTTCCAGCCCTTCCCTCGCCTTGCGCTCCAGATAATCATTTAGAGTTTCTTCAGGATTTTTAACTTCAAAATTCGGCAGATAAAACTTTACCGAATTCCAGAGAAAGATTACATCTTTCGGCAATACTTACCGTATTGGATAAAGCTTCCGGCGTTGAGGAAAAAAGCTGATGCATTTCTTCCGGGGAACGAAAATAAAATTGATCTGTGCCCAAACGCATTCGGTCGTTATCTTCAATAGTTTTGCCTGTCTGAATGCAGAGCAAAACATCATGGGCCTCGGCATGTTCGCGGTTCAAGATAATGACAGTCATTGGTGGCCATAAGAGGAATGGATAATTCTTTGCTGATTTCAATCAAACCGGCATTGGCAATTTTTTGTTCGGGAATGCCGTTTTCCATTATTTCCAAAAAGAAATTATCTTCACCGAAAATTGCCTGATAAGAACGTGCCGCTTTTTTAGCTTCTTCCATATTGCCTCTGATAATTAAATCGGCGATTTCACCATGCAGACAGGCGCTGGAAGCAATAAGACCTTCAGACATTCTTTTAGTAGTTCTTTATCCACTCGCGGCCGGTAATAAAAACCTTCCAGATAGCCGGCCGATGGTAAGCTTCATCAGATTTTTATAACCCTGCATGTTTTTGACCAGAACAATTAAATGTCTTGCCGTTTCACCGATAGGAGTAGCTTTTGTCAGGCGGCTGCGGGGCGCTACATATAATTCACAGCCGATTATCGGCTTTATGCCTTGTTTGTAGGCCTGCTGGTAAAAATCAATTGCTCCGAACATATTGCCATGATCGGTAATAGCTATAGCCGGCATTTTATATTCGCGGGCTTTTTTGAAAAGATCTTCGAGACGAATCATTCCGTCGAGAAGACTGTATTGGGTATGGACATGGAGATGGACAAAATCAGAGTGTTTCATAGTTACACTTTGTCAGGAAATAAATAATATTATAGAAAATTTATAAGTTCTTAATCCAGCCAGTAATTGGGCGCTTCTTTGGTAATGATTACATCATGAACATGGCTTTCTCTCAAACCGGCCTGGGTAATGCGGACAAAACGAGCCTTTTCAATCAATTCCGGAATTGTTTTACAACCGACATAACCCATGCCGGCTTTGAATCCGCCGATCAGTTGGAGAATGCTTGCGGAAAGTGAACCGCGGAAAGGCACCCTTCCCTCAATTCCTTCCGGAACGATTTTTGACGGACCTTCGATATCATCCTGATAGTAACGGTCACGGCTGCCCATTTTCATTGCTTCCAGCGAACCCATGCCGCGATAAACTTTATAACTTCGTCCCTGAAATAAAATAGTTTCCCCGGGACTTTCTTCCGTGCCGGCAAATAATCCGCCGATCATTACACTATGCGCGCCGCAGCCGATTGCTTTGACAATATCACCGGAATATTTTATGCCGCCGTCGGCAATTACCGGAATGCCATTTTTGGAGGCAATTTTATAAGCATCTCGAATAGCGGACATCTGGGCTACTCCAACACCGGCAATAATGCGGGTTGTGCAAATGGAACCGGGACCGACACCGACTTTCACCGCATCGACACCGGCATCAATAAGAGCTTTGGCGCCTTCCGATGTCGCAACATTTCCGGCGATTAATTCGCATTTAGGGAAATTAGATTTTGTTGATTTAATGGCATTGATCACGCCTGCGGAATGTCCATGTGAGGTATCAATAGACAATTACATCCGCTCCCGCAGAAAGTAAGAGCATCTATTCTGGCTTCCCGGTCAATAATACCTACAGCCGCACCTACCCGCAATCTGCCTAAAGAATCTTTGCAGGCATTGGGATAGCGGCGTATCTTTTCAATATCTTTAATGGTAATAAGACCTTTTAAACTGATATTCGTCATCAACAACCAGCAATTTTTCAATTCTATGTTTGTGGAGAAGTTTTTTGGAATCTTCCAGAGAAATATTTGCGGAAACAGTGACCAGATTTTTCTTGGTCATGACATTGGCAACAGGTTGATCTAAATTTTCTTCAAATCGTAAATCGCGGTTAGTCAGATATTCCGACAAGTTTTCCTTTCTTTACAACAGGGACACCGGATATGGAATATTTGATTCATCAGTTCCAGTGCATCGCTTACTTTTTGTTCCGGTTCGATTGTTATTGGATCAACAACCATACCGCTTTCCGATTTCTTTACCTGATCCACTTCAATGGCCTGCTGTTCTATGCTCATGTTGCGGTGAATAATACCGATACCGCCTTCCTGAGCCATGCAAATGGCTGTACGAGATTCCGTTACAGTATCCATCGCGGCCGAAACGATGGGAATATTCAAAGAAATATTTTTTGTTAATATTGTGGATGTATCGACATCCCGCGGCAAAATACTGGAAGCCGCCGGAACGAGAAGAAGATCATCGAAAGTTAAAGATTCTTTTACTACATCATCAAGCATTATATCCTCCGTTATAATATAATCTTAACATTTATTAGTATTCATCAGATAATATTTTTCACCGTTTAAACTAATAAAAAACATTTCTTCATTTTCCGACTGTTCGATAAATTCAGCCAACTGATAATAACTTTTACGGGAAAATCGGGCGGTAAATTTTCCTTCTTTTACCCGGCAATAAAGAACATTATCTTTGCCTATTTGTAAAGAGCTCATTTCCAATATTTCCAAAGAATCATCGGTCAAAAGAACGTAAATTTGATCATGATCGTCCTTTCGGGAGTTCTCGTTTTATAAACGGCGGAAACAACAAAAGCTGTATCTTCCACATCAAGATAACATCGTTCTTCGCCCAGTTCAATTAAATATTTTCCGCATTCATCAATTTTAAGATTTTCAAAAAAAACGCATAATATTTCTTTGCGAAACATATGCGCACCGTGATAGTACCAGATGCCTTCTTTATCGATTTTAATCTCACTTTCTTCCATATTTATTTCAAAAACTCTTTCTGCTGTCCAGTAAAATTGTCACCGGACCGTTATTAATAAGTTCAATTTGCATCATCTCCTGAAATTTTCCGGTCGCCAAATATTTTACCTTCTTTTCGGCTTCCCGAATAAAATATTCGTAAAGTTCATTAGCTTTGGGGGGTTCTTCGGCCTTCACGAACGAAGGTCTTCGTCCCTTGATGCAATCACCTAAAAGAGTAAACTGGGAAACGACCATCATTTCACCGCCAATATCCACCAATGAACGATTCATTTTTCCTTCGTTCATCTTCAAAAATGCGCAAATTGATCGTTTTCTCCAGAATATAATCAGCGCCAGTCTTTTGTATCCTCTTTTTCTATTCCTAAAAAAACAACAATTCCATCTTTTATCGAGGAAAATTCTTGATGATTGATTATAACACAGGCACGGTCGACTCTCTGAATAACTGCACGCATTGGATAATCCCGTTTAAAATTTCGGGGTATGTTAGCAACAAATTGTTCTGTGTTCAAGTCATTTCTATGCAAGGATATAATACTCCGTAGTTTGCTCTCGAATCGCTTTCCAAAGCTTGCTTTCGGGTTCATACCCGTGGTTGAATTATGAAATATTTTTTGATATTATACTTTATAACTAATTGAATTATTAAGAAAGTATTCATGATAATGATCATGGGAGAAGACAAATGAAGAAAAATGGAAAATTCATTTTTTATATTATCTTGGCGCGGTTTTATTGCTTGCCGATTGCAGCACTGTCATGTTCAAAAACTGGGGCAGCATTAAACCGGATACCGATGCGACTAACGATTTTGAAAAGTTTCAAATTAACGCCAATTTAAACTATTATATCAGCGGCTCAGATGTTTACCCAACATCGATTTTAGGATTGAATAAGGCCTATACGCTGGATACGGACTTGTGGAAAAAAATAGACATGACGCCTGAAATATTCAGTCAAACTCGTAACAAATATGCAAATGAGACTATTGACTTGCTGTGGACAAAAGCAGGTAGGATTTGTGATTCTCGACGATAAAGGCAGGCAAATCGGTATTTGGTACTCAATGCTTGCAGGAAGCATTGGTGTTAAAATGAAAGAAGCCAGTAAAGTGGTTATATATCCGCCAAGGGATGATGTTTATATGAAATATGAAGGCAAGACAAATGACCGTAAATGGTAAAGCATTTTACAATAAAGAAATATTTTTCAATAAAAATCCGCTGGAAATATAATAATCACACCTCATTTTAATTTCCAATTAAGTATTTATTTTATCTTGACAAGCGCTTTTTTTGTTGTTAAGGACTCGTCCATTTTAAGGTCAATGGCGTTTGTGGAAATTATTTATTATTTATTTTTACCGCAACGTCTTTAAAAGAAGGTAATTTATCATATAGGAGGATCGTTCAAATGCTTTGTCAAACTGTTAAAGCGGGATTCGAATGCGCTTTCATGAGCAAAAAAGGTTGCGGTTTCTTTGGCGGCAGTTGTCAGGCAATAATTGACAAATGTGATGATTGTAGCAAAATAATTGATTATGAATCCGGAAAATACTGCAAGGTTTATCCTGATCCGGCCAGCAAGTGGCTTAACGGTAAGTGTCCAACCGCAACGCACATCAAACTGGAAATAAAAGAAGCAACGCAAAAAATCAATCCGCTCAAAGCTTCCAAAAGAGCAAGCAAAAAATGATAAAACACTGCAAATCCTGCTGCGGTTATAACATTAATTTTGCAATCTTTTCAGAAACTAAAAAGCCGGCAATTACATCGCCGGCTTTTTAGCTGATCATTTTTCTTATTTGCTGTAATTCTTGTTTAATCCGAATTAACTTTTCTTTCTCCAAGTTATTATTTTCCGGTTCAGCAATTCCCGCGCATTTTATAAAGCTGTTTTTTGGCGCCATCAATGGTAAAACGCTGTGAGTAAAGCAAATTTCTGATTGTCAATAATTCCTGCACATCCTTTTTTCTGTACAAACGTTGTGCAGTTTTTGTTCGCACAGGTTTGACTGTTCTAAATTCTGTTTCCCAATATCTGATAACGTAAGGTTCAACATTGAGGATTTTACTTACTTCTCCAATACGGAAATATGCCTTTTCGGGAATTATTGTTTCCATACAATTCCTGAATCCTTACGGCCAAATTCACCTGCACAACAGAATAAATAATTAAAAAATACAATACTTTAACTTTAAATTAAACCAAAAATTGGCTTATTAAAGTATTTAAAGATATGTGTGCAGGCGGATAATTCTATTTATTATTAGTTTAGAGCTTTACGCAATACCTGAGATGATTTGAAAGTCAATACTCTGCGCGCAGTAATGGAAATTTCCTGTCCGGTCTGCGGATTGCGGCCGCGGCGAGCCTTTTTTCTTTTACCATGAAGTTACCAAATCCGGAAATCTTCACTTTTTCACCTTGCGCAAGACTATCCTTAATAATGTCAAATACAGATTCAACAATATCCGCTGAATCTTTTTTGGAAAAACCAAGCTTTTCGTAAACATTTTGAATAATATCAATTTTCGTCATTTCTTTCCCTCCGTTTTATTTACTTCGTCTTATTGCTATTCGCCTCTTATTTTTGCACCCGTTAATTTAACGGTGTTCTGCACAATTCTATCGTGAATACTATTTGTTTCTATATCAGTAAGCGTTCGGTCAGCAGCACGATAAGAAAAACGCAACCCCAGACTTTTCGTTCCTTCCGGAATTTCTTTTCCTTCGTATATATCAAAAATTACCAACATTTTCAAGCAAATCTTCTTTTTGACTCAAAACAATATTCAGCATTTGATCCGCTTCCATTGCCTCAGGAATAACAAAAGCGACATCACGTGTCACTGCCGGAAATTTTGATATTTCCTTGATAGGTAATATTTCTGTCCAGATAAGCAGTTAACTAAGAATATCTAAATTAATTTCAAATACATAGACATTATTTTTTAAATCCATCTTTTCCAGAACATCTGGATGAACTTCACCCAGAATAACCAATTTGCCGATCATCTAAATAGACATGCCGCAAGATTTACCGGGATGTAAGAAATGGCTCAGTATTTGCCGAACGATATCTGACAATTATTTAATTTTAAATCAAAAAAGATATTTTCGAGACAACCTTTCAAGGTCATAAAAATCAACACTTTCTTTGTGAACCCCACAAATCATCGCTCATTTTGCCCGTTAAAAGTCCTGCCAGCATATTTTTTTCTTCAGGAAGCTCTCCTGTCTTTGCGCTGAAGAAATATTCGTGCCTATTTCAAATATCTTTAAATCAAAAGAACCGTTATTGGCATTATTCTTTGCCAAGTCTCCAGCAAACCATAAATCATCGTTGTACGCATAGCGGATTGATCTTCGCGTCAGCGGATTTTTTATCCGCACCAAACTCCGTCTTTCATCATTTTCCGACAAACAAAAGATTATCGACAGAAGAGGGATTACCAAAACTGTAATTGACGATTTCAGAATACCCGCTGCCGATAAGTAATTGTCTGATTCTTTCTTCCAGATCCAAACGGGGGATAACGTCCATTTCCGTAACGCGACATTGGGCAATGTTATCGGCACACGATCATAACCATAAAGCCTGATAACTTCTTCAATCAGATCAATTTCTCTCGCTATATCAACCCGATATGTAGGCGGTGTAACAAGATATCTTCCCTTACCATTTTGCTTTACAACCATGCCGATACTGCGTAATATTCGAACAACGTCTTTTGCTCCGATGGCCGTGCCGATTACTTCGCGAATTCGATCCAGACGCAAGGGAATATTTTGAACAGCGGGAATTTTTCGTGGATATTCATCAATATAATTTTTACAAATAGATACCACCGGAAAGATCAGCAATCAGTTGCGCCGCGCGATTGAGTGCTCTTGACCACTCCTTCCGGATCAATGCCTCTTTCAAAACGAAAAGCGCATCAGTCGGCATAGCCAATCTTCGCGCTGAACGGCGAATGGAAGTGGGATTAAAATAAGCGCTTTCCAGAAAAATAACCTGCGTATCTTCCTTGACTTCAGAATTTAGGCCTCCCATAATACCGCCAATGGCAACAGGCTTTAAACCATCACATATCAATAAAGTATCCGCGGAAAGTTTACGGCTTTTTCCGTCGAGAGAAATAAATTCTTCATTTTCTTTGGATTTGCGGACAATAATCTTTCCTTCTTCCAGAAAGCGAAAATCAAAAGCATGCAGAGGCTGTCCCATCTCCAGCATGACAAAATTAGTTACATCAACAATATTATTGATAGCGCGCAATCCGGCCGCTTCCAGCCTTGTCTTCATCCAGACAGGTGATGCACCGATTTTTACATTTTTGATCATCCTGGCCGTGTAACGCGGACAAAGATCTGCATCAATGATTTTGACTGAAGTCAAGTGATCTGATATCTTCGGAGGATTCTTTAACTTTCACGGACGGCTGTTTCATTTTTTTACCGGTAATGGCGGCTACTTCTCGCGCCATACCGATCATACTCAAACAATCAGAACGATTGGGTGTAACACTTACATCTAAAACAGTATCACCTATATTCAAAGCCGTCTCCAAGGGCAACCCAAGCGACAAATCTGAATGGCAGATGCATAATTCCGGATGCATCATCGCCGATTTCCAGTTCGGCCTCCGAACAGAGCATGCCTTCCGATTTTTCACCGCGTAAGACAGATGATTTGATTGTATATCCGCCGGGAATTATCGCTCCAACTTTCGCCAGAGGAACAATATCGCCGTGGTTTTATATTTTTAGCGCCGCAAACAACAGGATAATTATGCTTGCCGTCACTGACACTGCACAAAGAGACAACTTATCCGCATTCGGATGAGGTTTTACCGATAAAATTTTAGCAACAACAACACCGCTAAATTGCGGAAGAATGGTTTTGATCTCGTCCACTTCCAGACCGGCCATAGTCAATTTATCAGCCAGTTCTTCCGCCGTTAGATCAATATCAACATAATCTTTAAGCCATTTGAGACTGACCAGCATAAAGAAAATCTCTCCTAAAATTGTTTAAGAAATCGAATAGTCGTTTTCAAAAAATAATCGAATATCGGAAATGCCGTACTTCAGCATGGCAATTCGTTCCAGACCAAGGCCGAAAGCAAAGCCTGTATATTTTTCGGAGTCATAACCGACATTTTTGAAAACCGCGGGATCAACCATACCTGAACCTAGGATTTCCAGCCAGCCGCTCTGTCCGCAAACCCGGCAACCGCGCCCATGACACATTACACAGCGAATATCAACTTCCGCCGAAGGTTCTGTAAAGGGGAAAAAACTGGGACGAAAACGCAAAATTGTATCCTCACCGAAAATCTTTTTGAGAAAAGCAGTTAAAATTCCTTTCAGATCGCCAAAACTGACGCCTTTATCCACCATCAATCCTTCTATTTGATGAAACATCGGGGTGTGTGAAACATCGGAATCACGCCGGTAAACTCTTCCGGGTGATAAAATCCGCATCGGCGGCTGAACCTTTTCCATTATTCGTACCTGAACCGGCGATGTATGAGTGCGCAAAACTATATTTTCTTCGATATAAAAAGTATCCTGCATGTCTCTGGCGGGATGATCTTTGGGAATATTGAGAGCTTCAAAATTATAATAATCCAATTCTACTTCCGGTCCTTCGACAACGGAAAAACCAAAAGAAGCAAAGATGGCACAAATTTCCCGGCGGATTTGAATTACAGGATGGATTCTGCCGTAACTAACAGACCTGCCCGGCAAGGTAACATCAATTTTTTCTTTTAATAAGATGTTTTCTTTTTTGCAGCTGGGATTTGTTCTGGAGCGCTTCTTCAATCTTTGTATTGAGCCGATCTTTGAGCTCATTGCAGTGTTTTCCGAATAAAGGTTTTTCGGTCATCAGGTACCTGAGCAATATTTCGTAAAAGACCGGTCAAAAGCCCTTTGCGGCCCAGATATTTTGTTCTAACAGCTGAAATCTCATCTTCTGTTCCTGCCTTTTCTAATTCGGCAAGAGCGTTATTCTCCAGCTGTTGAAGATCTGCCGATCATGCCGCCTGCTCGCCTTTTGCCATTACAACAACTTGGGCGAAACCCTGCGGATCATTGACAGCCAGTTCCGCCAGTATTTTACGATCTAACTCAATGCCGGATTTCTTCATACCGTCAACCAACCGGCTGTAAGATATATTGTTGAGACGGGCAGCGGCATTAATACGCGCAATCCATAGCTGGCGAAATTCTCTTTTTCTTGCCCGGCGATCACGATAAGCGTATTTCATCGCCTTATTTACGGCTTCAGTGGCTGTTCTGATCAGACGGCTGCGTGCGCCAAAGAAACCTTTGGCCATTTTTAAAATCTTTCTTCTTTTTTTACGGGCTGTAATGCCCCTTTTTACCCTAGACATTTCCTTTTTTCTCCTGATTACTAAAAAATGTTATAATTCCTTTTGCTTAAAGATAAGGAATAAGTCTTTTAATTTCTTTGTAGTTTGCCGAATCAACCAAAGTGGATTCTTCTTAAACCTCTTTTTCTCTTGGTCGTCTTTTTCGTGAGAATATGGCTGGCAAAAGCCTTGCTGCGTTTAATCTTGCCCTTGGCTGTAAGCGAAAAGCGTTTGGCAGCTCCTCTGTGTGTTTTTATTTTTGGCATTCAATCTCCTCTATTTCAACTTTTTTATTATTTTTTGGGGGAAACAATCATTACCATGTTTCGTCCTTCAAGGCGCGGCTCCTGATCAATAATACTGTCATCAGCCAGTTGACTTTTTATTTCTTCCATAAGTTTTCGGCCTATCTCGGTAAAAGCAATTTCCCTGCCCTCTAAACATCATCGATATTTTAACCTTATCATGATTCTCTAAAAATTTTTTAATATGTTTTACTTTAACCTGCACATCATGCTCTTCCGTTTTTGGTCTTAATCTAATTTCCTTAACATGAATAACCGTCTGGCTTTTTTTGGCATCATGCAGTTTTTTGCTTTGCTTGTAACGATATTTTCCGTAATCCATTATTTTGCATACCGGCGGTTCGGCGGTAGGCGATACTTCCACTAAATCCAAACCAGCTTTTTCCGCATGGGCCAACGCTTCTTCTAACGATATTACTCCCAACTGCTTTGCCTCTTCAGTTATTACCCGGACAGTGGCCGACTTTATTTCCCTGTTGATTCGTAAATCTTTAACTATACGTCACCTCCTGCAACAAATAAACTCCAAAAAAATAAGTATTATTTTTTCTTTTCACACATTTCCTGCACAAGAGCAATAAATTCTTTAACCGACAGCGATCCCAAATTCTGGCCGTCACGCGACACGCGGAGCAACTGTATTTGCTTCCACTTCCTTATCGCCGATAACCAGCATATAAGGAATTTTTTGCATTTGCGCCTGACGAATTTTATATCCTAATTTTTCATTTTCAAAAGATTTTTCACAACGAATTCCGGCTGCGATTAATTCAGCATAAACTGTTTCGGCGTAAGGTATATGCTTATCCGTAACGGTCAACAAAACACTTTGTGTTGGTGATAACCAAACAGGAAATGCTCCGGCATAATGTTCGATGAGCACTCCCATAAACCGTTCCATCGCGCCAAGAATAACCCGATGCAGCATAACCGGCCGATGTCTTTCTCCATCTGCTCCTATATAATGTAAGTCGAATCTTTCCGGCAGTGTAAAATCGCACTGAATTGTCGCACACTGCCATTTTCTTTTCAAGGCATCTTTTAATTTAAAATCAATCTTTCGGTCCGTAAAAAGCTCCGTCGCCTTCATTCACTATATAATTTATTTTATTGTCCTTAAGAGCATTTTCCAGCGCAGTCGTTGCCAGTTCCCAATCCCGATCCGAGCCGATAGAATTTTCCGGTCTGTGTGCTTAATTCCACTTCATATTCAAAACCGAAAATGCCCATCGCATAATTGACAAAATCGGCAATGGCGCGGATTTCAGAATTAAGCTGCTCGGGTGTGCAAAGAATATGAGCGTCATCCTGTGTAAATTGCCTCACCCGCATCAGGCCGTGTAAAACGCCCGTTTTCTCGTGACGATGAACCGTGCCCAACTCAAAATAGCGCAGGGGCAAATCGCGGTAACTTCGAATTTTTGATTTATAAATCAGCATATGGGAAAGGCAGTTCATCGGCTTAATGCCGTAAGCCTGCTCATCCACTTCGGTAAAATACATATTGTCGCGATAATGATCAAAATGGCCGGATTTTTTCCACAGATCAACTTTAAGAATTTGTGGACCCATGACCATATCATAACCGCGCTTTAAGTGCTCTTTTCTTTCCCAGTCTTCAATAATATAACGCAGCATCATTCCCTTGGGATGAAAAATAATCAAACCCGCACCAGCTTCTTCATTAATCTGGAAAAGATCAAGTTCCCTGCCCAGGCGGCGATGATCTCTTTTTTTTGCTTCTTCCAGCAAATTCAAATATTCATTAAGAGCATTTTCATCGGCAAAACCGGTGCCGTAAATGCGTTGCAGCATTTTGTTTTTTTCATCACCGCGCCAGTAAGCTCCCGCCACACTCAAAAGTTTGAAAGCCTTAATTTTGCCTGTCGAAGGAATGTGCGGCCCGCGGCATAAATCGATATAATCACCATCTTTATAAATACTGACAACTTTTACATCCGCCGGCAAATCATTGATTAATTCAACTTTGTAATCCTCGCCTTTTTGTTGCAAATAATTTTACTGCAGCGTTCTCACGGGAAAGCTCTTCACGAATAAAAGGATAATCAGCGGCGATAATTTCCCTCATGCGCTTTTCAATTTTAGCAAAATCATCTGTAGTAAATGGTTTCTGATATTCAAAATCATAGTAAAAACCATCTTCAATAGAAGGACCGATGGTGACCTTTGCTCCCGGAAAAACATCTTGAACAGCCTGCGCCATTACATGAGAAATACTGTGTCGTAAAATAGACAATCCTTCGTGCGAAGAAATATCAATTATAGAAATTGTTGAATCTTCCTTCAAAATATAGCTTAAATCCACTGCTATTCCGTTAACTTTAACCGCTACAGCAGAATCCAAAGCCTTTTTTTGCCATTGAGAGATAGCTTCCACTGGCGGTAATGCCTGGCTTGATAGCTGCTTCTTTTTTATCGGGGAAAATAATTTTTATATTCATAAAACTAAATTACTGATGAACTCACTATTAATATTAAGTACTATTTTAAAAGGGCATCACCATTTCGCTGATGCCCTTTGTATTGGCATTTATTACATTACTTTAACGTAAAAATGGTAGGCACGCAGGGATTTGAACCCTGGACATCCACCGCGTCAGGATGGCGCTCTCCCCCTGAGCTACGTGCCTATATGTAATCCAACTTCAGAATTTGGAGCTACTAACAGCAAATCGCTATAGTGTCAAGCAAATATCTTATATATTAGCTCTTTTGGGCGGCACGATTAATGTATTTTATTCCCCGAATTATGTAAGTCAATCCGGAAGCAACAGTAAAAACTGCGGTTAACCAGCAAAGAATTATAATCCAATTAAAACTGATATCATGAACGACTGTTTTAAAAAGCAAAGCAAAAAAAATAGTGGCAATTTGCAAAACAGTTGTAACCTTGCTGACAAATGCCGGTTTTATTTCATATGCTATCGACATTATTGATAATATAGCTATACCGAGCAGTATTATAAAATCTCTGCTGATAACTATTACAGCAAGCCAGCTGGGAATCAAACCAAAAATAGATAATGTAACAAAGCTTGTAGCCAGAAGTATTTTATCGGCAAGAGGATCTAAAAAAGAACCGAGTTTGGTTTGCCGATTTAACGTGCGGGCCAGGATGCCATCAAAAACATCAGTTAATCCCGCAACCGTAAAAGTAATCAGAGCTTGTACGTATGACTCTTGAATCAAAAAAATTACTATTACAGGAACAAGAATAATCCTCAATAATGATAAAAAATTTGGTATATTCATCGCCGATTTGACTCTCTATTCATTCTTAATATTTTTTGTCTCGCGCTTTATTCCAGGCCACCCAATCATCAAGATCTTCCTCTGCGGTAAATTCCTTCGGCTCTTCTGCATTGCCATCCGCTTTTATTGTGATTTGTTGCATGGATTTAATGATATATATCCACTCATTCATCGAAACCGGCTTTGGTCCGGCAATAGCAGTTGGTCCCGGCACAGATTTTGGCGCTCCCGTTATCGAAGGTTTTAGTTCCGGCTTATTCACAGGGGCGGCAACACTGACTTCGCCCTCGTAAACCTTAATGAGAGCAGATTTATCGCCTTCGACATTCATTCTATATATTGTACCACGAACACCGGCAACAGCATTTTCGCAAGAAACCTCAAATCCACTTTTACCGCTTATGGTTTTACGGACATTAGACCAAATTTTTCCCAAGGTAATGAAGATTTTTACTTCTCTTGTATCAGTATCATACGTATCTGCTCTAATCAGCTTAAACTTCGTATTTTCGTCAAAGCGGACAATACTTTTATCGGAAAGAATAAGCTCCAGCCTGCTGCGATCTCCCGTGGTAACTTCACAACCTGTCTTAAGCGTGTCCGATACTTTCAGGTTACGTAAATCTTTTTGACCCTCACACAAAAATTTGGCTGTACCTTCCAATTCCGCAACTTTTGCACCACCTGCGGCAGTTTTTAGAGTTACCGGTGCTTTGGCAAAAACATAATAACAAAAACTAAACGATATTAGGATACACAAAATGATTTGCATGCTTTTTTTCATAAGCGCATCTCCGCGATTTTTAGTTCCTGCCTAAAGTTTAATAAAATTTTTTAGCCACGCAAGTTGGGACCATCTGGAAGCGTTTCTATAACTTTATTGACTACTTCCTCAATTACAGATTCATAACTTTCACAGGATTTCATCTCTAGACTTTTGCGTGTAAAATCAAAATTTCTGTTTGTTGATTTATATTTGCCCTTCCAAAGAACTTCACCACTCTCAGATCTGCGTAATTCACAGGAAAGAGAGATTGTCACCGGCGCATAAAAGAAACCTATCGAGTTGCTGCTTTCCAATAACGTGCAATATATTACAGCATCAGCACCAACCAAATCTTTCAAAACTTGCGGTGCAATTATGCCTACATTTCCTATTTTGTCACCAGTATATAACGATTCCAGCTTTTGGTCAATTACAGCCAATGGAATTTTAGAATAACCCTTAAAATAAAGTTGATCAAGCAATTTAGATCTCAATAACTGAGGAGCTGTATTGTCCTTAGTTTTATTTTCCACAGGGAGAACAGCAATAATCTTTACCCAACTTTGTTCATATTCAGGTTTCAAAACATTTGTTGATTTCGAAGAACATCCGGAAAAAACAATGATTAAGATCATCAATAAAAATACATGAATTTTATAAGCCTTCACTTTTCCTCCAGTTTTTTTAAACAAATAATCTCTATTCTATTATTGTCGGTTCGTTTAATATCCAGCGTGCAAGCAACGTTTTTCACCAATTCATCTGCAAAAGATTGTGCATCTTCAAAAATCTCTATTTCAAAATGAGCTTCAGACCATTTAAAACTGCAAGGATAAATATTTTTTACTAATTTTGGGCGATTTTGTAAAAATTCTTTTATATGCAGGAAATCTGAATATTTTTTTAATCCAATAACACTTAAAGAAACTCTGATATTATTTTTTCCCGCTGGCGATGTCTGAAGATAACCCATCTTATGCAAGTCATTCTTCAGAGATGACAAAGCTATCATAACATTTACATTAACTATAAAATTCTGTGATTGTCTTTTTTCTTCCGTAATCTTATAATATTGCACATACTTATCCTGTTCGTTAATAATAATGCCTTTTACCTGCTGAAATTTTTCGTCTTTATTCGGAACAGCTAATAGTTTAGATACAGCCTCCAGTATTGCTTTTTCTAACGCACCTTGAATGGCTTCTTCACGTGCTCGCGCTACATCATTTTGTTTTATCTTGGCGCTGCCTTCCACGTAAAGACTTAAAACACCTTCATCGTTTTGAGCATAAACGGGAATCGAGATAAAAGTAATTAAAACAAGAATTGATAAAAGCAGGTATTTTCTCATAGGTTAATCATTCGTCATTGAATAATTGCTGCTTATCTTCTTCAGTTTTTCAATTTCTTCCCTCACGATTCTTTCGGCAATTTCCGGGATTATTTCACGAGCGATTTTTTCGGCGATTTCCGTTGTCCGCTGAATTATTTCTTCATTAAGATTATTTACTATTTGGTGTTCTTCAACTTCTTGCACAATATTGTGCAGATTTTTATCTTTAGCATTTTTCTCATAACCGCGGCCGTCTATTAGAATTACTTCTTGATTATCTCGGCCATTTCGATCTTCATATACATCCGTCAAGTCGAAAATTTTCTTATTATCTTTAGAATCTGAATCCATATATCCCCCTGCAAAACGCCTTGTTTTTATAGAAGGCTTCTATTTGTTTTCAGTCGTTTTCTAGTTATCACAGAGTATGAAACAGTTCAAGATATATAAGCTGACCCTACGATATTATCTTAAAACTAGGCTAATCCTGATTTGCTTATTGAATCTTTATTAATTTTCTGCCAGTCTCGAAAGCTTCTTTCAAAAGATCTTTGTTCCCTGCAGCTGGATGCTCTTCACTATTTACGTGGATAATCCGGCCAACTTCCTCCATCCCGAGACCGCTTCCCGTCATTCCGGCAAGGTATTGAATTGATTTTTTATACTGCTCCGGATTGGGAGCGCCCTGTGAAATGGCAAGAGCATAGGTTTTACCGGGCGGCACCATGGAATCATAGCCACCATCCGGGCGGTTGGCGTAAAGAGAGTATATTCTATCAACAAAGAGCTTCATCTGACCGGAAATACGATACATGTAGATAGGACAACCGATGACAACTCCGGTGCAACTTTTTATCGCTTCCAAGTATTGACTAAGGTCATCCCGCTGCTTACAGTGACCGAAATTTTTTCGACAACTCAGACATCCCATGCACCCTTTCAAGTTAATATCGTTGAGCTTTATCTCAGTTGTTTGGGCACCTTTGTCGCGAGCGCCTTCCAGAATAGCTGCAATGATTGTCGATGTGTTTCCCTTTTTACGGGGACTTCCGTTAAAAGCTAAAATTTGCATCAGTCATTTCTCCCTTTTTAAATTCTTATTATATGTATTTATTTAATCTATAATTCCTTAATCGATAAATTATAATCAGGAACGACAAAGAATAGTCCAAAGGCAATGAAAAGCTTATATATAGATGTTTTTATTTACTATAATGAACTTAACAATCCATACCTAAAATTCATGAACACTCCTGATTTCAAGTATATGAAGATGTAATTTATGTGTCAAGAAAATAAAGCCGTAAAATAGTATCCCTGCGCGAAATTTTCGTTAAAAGCAGAAGGAAGGTTATTGAAAAAGAGCAAGCATAATAGCTCTGTCGCAAGATGTTCATAATATATGACGAAATACGCCGGATTTTTTTATGCAAGATAGGAAAAAACTTGATAATGCTTTCTAAATTGATATAGGTAAATTAAACTATGACAATTTCGAGGAGTAAATTATTATGGATACCCATCTGAAACGTTTTCTTGATGAAAAATTGACATTCCGGGATTCCTGCGGCGCTGGTAAAGTTATGGAACTTTCCGAAGCTGTGCGCCGGTTTATCCGGACCGCAGATGAGCATTCAATTTGGGAACGGCATGACCACTCCGACAGCTATTTTTTTTGAAATCGCCCGGCAATTCTGGGGGAAAAATCCCGGATTCACCATTATTGGGATTTCAGGAAATGTTTACAATGTTGCCCTTTTCGTTCATGGAAAGCTATGTAACAAAATCATTGCCGCATTCGCCGGCGACGGGTATCCATTCCCCAGTCCCAATCCCATCATTGCCCGAGCTCTAAAGGAGAGAACTGTCTCTCTGGAAAACTGGACACAATTAACGATTGTTCTTCGTTTCATGGCCGGAGCTTTGGGTGTACCATTTTTCCCCACTAAATCAATCCGCGGCAGCTCTATGGAATTGGATAATAAAGACAGTTTTTGTCAAATTTCCAATCCTTTTGAAAAGGGAGAATCGACAAGTGTTGTTAAAGCCTATAATCCGGATATTGCCATTGCTCACGGATGGGTGGCAGATGAAGACGGTAATACCATTATGTCCACGCCACACTCCGGAAATCACTTTGGAGCATTAGCGGCTAGGGAAGGTGTGATTGTCACTGTCGAAAAAATTGTCGATACCGATTTTATCCGTCGCCACGCTCATATGACTCGCATTCCCGGATATATCGTCAAAGCGGTCTGTCCTGCACCTATGGGCGGCCATCCCATGGGCATTCATGCTCTAGGTATCTCCGAATTGGAAGGATATGGAGAAGATGAAGAATGGATTATAGAAGCACGAAAAGCTTCCCGAAATTCTGATGAATATCAGGCCTGGGTTGAAAAATGGGTACTGGGATGCAAAAATCATGAAGATTTTCTTTCCCGTCTCGGGCAACAGCGTATTTGGCATTTAAAAGGGAAAATCCAAAACGATTCCTGGATATCTGAACTTTCCGTTTCGGCCGGTCGTCTCCCCTCTCCCCGCGAATCAACGCCTGCCGAACGTTTGGTTAGCGCCTCTTCCAATAAAATTATGGAAATTGTTAAAACAAAAAATTATCGTTTGGCTCTTTGCGGCATCGGCGTTTCCAATCTTGCCGCCTGGTTGGCTTATTACAAATTGCGGCGGGAAGAATACCCTCTGGAGCTGGTGGCGGAAATTGGTTACTATGGTTACTCTCCGCAACCATCCGACCCTTATGTATTCAATCTTCGCAACATTCCGTCCTGCAAGATGATTTCGGATATCTTTACTTCTCTGGGTATTATTATGGGCGGTTTTCAAACTTCCAGCATTGGAATTATCGGAGCGGGACAAGTTGACAGGTTGGGGAATGTAAATACGACAAGACTATCCGAAAAAGGGCCTTTTTTAGTCGGGTCAGGAGGAGCCAATGATGTAGCTTCTAGTGCCAATGAAACGGTCGTTACTTTGGAGCAAAACAAGAACCGCTTTGTAGAAAAAGTCGCCTATATAACGTCACCGGGTGTTAGAGTAACCACCGTAATTTCTCAGTTGGGAATATTGGAAAAGGAAGCGGGAAATAATGAACTGGCATTGACCGGATACTTTCGAGCAAAGCCCTCGGCAACTGAAGAGGAATGTGTGAGGAACATTCAGGAACAATGTGGCTGGAAATTGAAAGTCAAAAGCAAACTGCAGATTCTTCCCTTGCCCTCCGAAGAAGAATTAAAACTTATGCGCTGTTTTGATCCGAAACGTTTTTTCCTTAGAGGCGATGAATCACATCGCTAGGAATATAAAACATTTACTATCTTTGTCCGCCATCATACATCCAAATGCATTGGCGGCTTGTGATTATCGGACTCTTTTGTTTTGCTGAAATTCGGATTCGCTCGGAGAACGTGTCCGGGTAAAGGTTCTCCGGCAAATTTTTCCGCGATTTTAACGCATTCCAGAAGAAGATTGAAATCGATCCCCGTTTTTATCCCCATTTCTTCAAATAAGTAAACAAGGTCTTCTGTCGGCACGTTCCAGTATCCCAGATCAAGTTCCATCGAACCGTAAGGTGTTCCACTCATGCCGCCCAGCGAAGTGTCGAAAATTCTTATACCGGCTTCATATGCTGCGACACAATTCGCAATAGCTGTACCTCTGGTATTATGGAAATGTACGGCAAGATTAATATTTAGATTCAAAGCAAGAATGGATTTTATAAGGGACTTCACCTTTTTGGGATTGGCCATACCGGTTGAATCTACAAGAGAAATTTCTGTTGCTCCCATATAACTTAGTTTCAATACAAGTTGTAATACTTCTTCGGGTGAAATCACCCCTGCATAGGGACAACCAAAAGCGGTGAGAATATAGACTCTGACACTCTTTCCGCTTTTGCCGGTAGCGTCGAAAATAGCAGGCAACGTTTTGTTTACGGTCTCCTTTAGTGTTCGTCCTATCGTTACTTTATTGAATGTGTCGCTAGCGGCTACGAGCATAAGGATTTCGTCAATTTGAGTAATCAATGCCCTTCGACAGCCGATCTCGTTAGGCACTAATCCCACATAGGTGACGCCCGATTGTTTTTTGATCCCGTCAATAATTTTTTCTGCATTGTAGTTTCTCGGTAAAAGACGCGGATGCAAGAAAGATGCACATTCTATTTTTTTAAAACCGGCTTGAGATAATTTATTTATAAACATTACCTCATTGTCGGTCGAAAGGCTTTTACACACGGCCGGTAAACCGTCGCGTGGGGATATTTCTACGATGGTTACTTTATTTTCTTTCTTCAAAATAGTTGTCCTTATAAAATCATTAGTTACGGAATGATCTTATTTTTTATCTCCGAATATTGTATGCATATTACGTTCCATAAATATTTATGCCTTTAAAATTATATAATACAAGAAAATTTTTCAAAGACTGATAAATTTGAGGTACGTCTTTTAATCAAAACCATATTGTTTCATTTTGATGTAAAAAGTTCGTCTGCTGATTCCCAATTTTTTTATAGCCATGGTTCTGTTTGGCGATGCTTCCAGAGTTTCTTTGATTAGTTTTTTTTCCAAACTCTTAACAGCTTGTGTAAGATTGTAAGTTTTATCTGGTAAAGAAGTTATTGATAAACCGATATGATTGTGCTCCGGTTCTTGGGTAAAAAGAAAATTGGGAAGTGAACTCGGAGAAACGATTGAATCTCTGCTCATGTTGACCGCATAGCTCACCACGCCTTTCAATTCCCGCACATTCCCAGGCCAATGATATGAGTTGAGAATTTCCATCGCTGAGGAGGAAAATTTTAAATTTCGTTTTTCAATATCGTCGTTGGACTTAAGAAAATAATCGACCAATAGTGGGATATCCTCTCTGCGCTCCCTGAGCGGCGGGAGGTAAATAGTGAAAGCGTTTAAGCGAAAAAAAAGATCTTCCCGAAATGCCTTCTGTTCAATTAAAGAAGTTAAATCTCTGTTTGTTGAAGATATTATACGGACATCAACCTTAATATTTTTCGTACCGCCTACCCTCTTAAAAGTACCGGATTCAAGAACTCTTAATAATTTTGATTGTGTCTGAAGTGACGCATCCCCTACTTCATCCAGAAGGATAGTCCCTTCATGAGCTTCATCGAAATAGCCCCTGCTCCCCTCTGTTCTTGCTCCGGTAAAGGCTCCTTTATCGTATCCAAACAGTTCACTTTCGATCAAAGTATCCGGAATAGCAGCGCAATTGACATCAATCAATTGCTTACTGTTCCGCTTACTTGTACTGTGTATCGCGCGCGCCAGTATTTCTTTGCCTGTACCGCTTTCTCCGACGATCAGCACGGAGATATTCGATTTTGCTGCCCTCTGAGCGATAACCAAGGCTTTTTTAAATTCTATGTTCTCGCCTACTAACTCGCTAAACTCGGGAGAGAGTTTTTCTGTCCTAAATTTTTCCTCATCTTCATAAGGATTAGACTTTTTTATACGATAAGATTTATCATCTTTTTTTTCAGAATGTCTGGCAATCAAGAGATAAAAATGCTCTTGGTTTTTTGATTTGTTTAATAAGTATACAAAGATGCTGATTTTTTGCTGATGATCGGGTATGGTTAAAAATTGTGGGGATGTAATTACTTTGGCTGTTGTTTTTAGATTTAAACCGGAAAGAGCATCACAGCGGCTTTTTCTTTTGCCGCCGATTTTAAATTTAAAAAGATCTTCAAATTCATTGTTTATATAATATACATATTTGTTTTCATCAATAATTGCGGCGGCATCCGAGATATCTTGTAGCGTTTTTATTAAAAATTGAGGGATATTTTCCATAATTTTTTCTTTTTTTGTGTAAATATGTATACAATTAATACAAAAGAGTCAACAAAAATTATACAAAACTATTTTTTTGGAAATGAGAAAATATTTTAGAATAGATGATTGAGAGAGTTCTAATTAAATATTTTCTCATTAATAAGCCTGTGTAGTCAGTCAAAATCATGAAGGAGATAAAAAATATTTTACACCAGATATTAGCGTAAGGCGTTTTTAAAGCAGGATGATATAACTGGTATGATATTTGCTGATTTTAAAAGGTTAGGATGTAAAAATCTATAAGCAAGGAGTAAAAATATGGATATCAAAAATATTATGGTTATCGGTTCTGGTCTCATGGGGTCGGGCATTGCACAAGTGTCCGCTCAGGCCGGATATAACGTTATCCTGAATGATTTAAAGATGGAGTTTATCGACAAAGGATTTAATTCCATCGTGAAAATACTAGAGGGACAGGTCAAGAAAGAAAAGATAACGGTTACGGAAAAAGATGCAATTTTAGCTAGAATCAGCAAATCACCTGCTCTTGAAGAAGCGAAAAAAGCCGACTTGATTATTGAGGCGGCTTTCGAAAATTTCGAGGTTAAAAAATCAATTTTCCAGAAGTTGGATACTCTTTGTGGCAAAGATGTTATCTTTGCCACAAACACATCTTCCATACCTATTACTTCTCTGGCAACAACGGTAAAACGTCCGGAAAAGTTCATCGGTATGCATTTTTTCAGCCCAGTGCCGGTAATGCGTCTGGTTGAGATCATTCCGGGATTTAAAACCGCTGAGGAAACCACAAAAATAATTGAAACGGTTGCAGCCAAACTAAAGAAAGAAACCGTCCGGGTGAAAGATGTGCCCGGATTTCTCGTTAACAGGGTTAATGCAGCATTCCGGGCGGAGGTTTATAATTGTTTGCTGGAGGGTGTCGCAACTATTGAAGATATAGACAAAGCCATAAAGCTGGGACTCAATCATCCCATGGGTCCATTCGAATTAGGTGATTTTGTAGGACTCGAAATAGGTCTCAATGTTTTTCGAACACTCTATGAGGGATATAAAGATCCAAAATTCCGCCCCGCTTTAATTTTGGAGAAACTTGTGCAGAGTGGAGACCTGGGAAGAAAAACCGGAAAAGGATGGTATGATTATACCTCAGGCGAAATGAAGCCGAGGAAGGATGTTAATTTTTAAAAAACATACGTAAAAAATACAAGTAGTGAGATGAAACCATGGAAAATGTAGTTATTTTAAGTTGTGTGCGCACTCCTATCGGCGCTTACGGTGGTTTTTTAAAAGATATTCCTGTTTATAAACTTGGCGCTGTCGTTTTACAGGAATTAATTAAACGGGTAAAAATAGATCCGGCGCAGGTTGAAGATGTGATTATGGGAACGTCCTATCAAAACGGCGAATGCGCCAACGGCGCGCGCATGTCAGTTCTCGAAGCAGGCTGGCCGGACTCAGTTCCGGGGGTAGTTCTTGATCGGCGTTGCTGTTCAGGTCTGGAAGCTATTTTTTTCGGTGCCATTAAAATACAAACGGGAAACGCTGATATTGTTATTGCCGGTGGCATGGATTCGATGAGTCAGTCCGAACTATATATTCCCGGAGACATAAAATGGGGACTCGGCGGAAAGAATCATGAAAAATACGGTTTTATGCCTAGAGGACACGGTGCTCTCGCCATGTGGGGAATTCCCTTCTATGATCGCATCCAGCGTGCGCGAGTCATGTCACAACCCGTTGCCCGGTACGGCGAGCTCAGTTCTATGATGACCTGGGCCGAGGCCGCGGCTAAAAAAGAAAAAATAACTCGCGAAGAAGCCGATCGATGGGCTTACCGAAGTCATTTAAGAGCGATTGCCGCTCAAGATGCCGGAAAGTTTACCGAAGAAATCGCTTCTGTACCCATCGGTAAAGATAAGAGCGGACAGACGATTTTTTTCAGTATAGATGAAGGACCGAGAAGAGAAAGTACTCTGGAAAAATTAGCCATGCTAAAACCTGTTTATTCCGGTGGCGTCTGCACGGCTGGTAACTCTTCCTCTGAAAATGATGGCGCGGCGGTTGTAATGCTCGCTTCCGAAAAAAAAGCGAAAGAACTGGGAGTAAAACCCCTCGCTTATTTTCGTTCTTGCGCGATTGCGGCAACTGATCCAACCTTAACCTACCCGGCCGTGCCCGCGTCCGTTCAGAAAGCTCTGCAGAAAATTAATGTCACCATAGATCAGGTAGGCCTCATTGAAATTCAGGAGGCTTTTGCCGTACAAGCAATTGCTGACGCCAGGCTTTCGGGCATTAAAGACAAAGAAATGGACGCCAAAGTAAATGTCAACGGTTCGGGAATTTCTTTAGGTCATCCTATCGGCGCGACCGGTGCTATGCGCTTAACAACACTTATTAACGAAATGAACAGAACTGATTGCCGCTATGGTCTGGAAACCATCTGCGGCGGCGGCGGCCAGGGCATCTGCATGATCGTGGAAAGAAAATAGTTTAAAGAAAAAAATGGGAGGATTTTAAATATGGATTTCGCATTAACCGAAGAACAAAAAATACTTCAGGATATGGCAAAGAATTTTGCCGAAAATGAAATCAAACCTCATGTAGAAGAAGATGAAAAAAACCAGCATTGGCGCAAGGAAATATTCGATAAAATGGCTGAATTAGGCTTCTTCGGGTTTTGTATAGATGAAAAATACGGCGGAAATGGTATGGGCTTTCTGGAAGGTGCCCTGGTCATCGAGCAAATCGCCAAAGTCCATACGTCTTGGCGGATGGCCTTTAACATGCAGTGTTGGGGACCCTCTTTGACCATTCAAAAATTCGGAACAGAGGAACAGAAGCAGCATTACATTCCCAAATTTGTCAGCGGCGAATATATCGGCAGCTTCGCCATGACGGAAACAGATATCGGCTCAGATGTGGCCGGCATGAAATGTCTGGCGGAAGATAAAGGAGATTACTATCTGCTCAATGGAAACAAAATGTGGATTACAAATGGAACTGTCTGCCATCACGGACTTCTGTATGTTAAGACAAACAAAGATGCCGGAGCCAATGGCATCACCTGTTTTATCATGGATTACAGCCTCCCCGGTGTTACCCGCAAAAAAATTCATGAAAAAGTGGGACTCTTGGCTTCCGACACGGCGGAACTTACTTTTGAAGATGTGAAGGTACCGAAAAAACTTGTTTTGGGAACTGTCAACAAAGGATTCCAAATGTGCATGACCCAGTTGAATGCTACAAGGCTTGGCTGTTCTGCGGGCGCAGTGGGACTTTCCGGAGCCATCCTAGAAGCCTCCATCAAATACGCGAACGAAAGATCCCAATTTGGACAGCCTATAGGCAAATTTCAGTTGATTCAACAGCAGATCGCAGAAATGAAAATGGGACACGAGGCAATGGCTTACCTGGTTTACAAAGCCGCATGGCTGAAGGATAAGGGCCTTCCTAACGTAATGGAGACATCAATGTCCAAACTCTACGGCGCTAAAGAGGTCGTTCACGCGGCCAATGAATGCATGAAACTATTTGGTTCTTTCGGTTATTCCGATGAATATCCCTGCGGTAGATTCCTGCGCGATTCGAAGCAATTCGAAACACTGGAAGGAACATCCAATATGCATACAATGATCGTGGCCAATGCCGCTCTCGGTTTCGCTCCCAATAGAGCATAATATGGCACGTGTTTGCTCCGGTAAAATGAAATGAATATACATGAATACCAGGCCAAAGAGATTCTGAAATCATACGGTATTCCGGTGCCAGGCGGACGAATGGTGAAAACAGTCCGCCAAACGCAGAAGGCTGTAGAGGAATTCGGTTGTCTCTGTGTATTGAAAGCGCAGATTTACGCCGGCGGCCGAGGGAAAGCCGGAGGGGTAAGAAAAGTACAGAACTCTCTGCATGCCTGCGAAGTGGCAAAAGATCTCCTTAAAAAAAAGCTGGTGACTATTCAGACCGGAAGCAAGGGTCTGGCCGTCAAGTGTATTCTTGTTGAACAAACAGTTGAGATCGAAAAGGAGTTTTATCTTTCTATTACTCTGGACAGACGGACATCTCGCTATTGCTTTATCGCTTCTGCCCAAGGAGGCATGGATATCGAAGAAGTAGCGCGCGTATCGCCCGAAAAAATTCATACTCTTTATATTGATCCTTTCATAGGAGTGCGCTCTTATCATGCTCGCAAAATTGCAGTGGTCCTGGGACTAAAAGGCAAAATTGTCGAAGATGGCGTTAAACTCATTCAGAACTTATATAAAATCGTTTTAGAAAAGGATTGCTCATTAATTGAGATTAATCCTCTTGTTATCAGCAATGCCGGTGAGTTGATAGCCATGGATTGCAAAATAAATTTCGACGACAATGCCCTCTTCCGTCACCCGGAGTATGAAAAAATGATTGATGTTTCCCAACTGGATACTCTGGAGATTCAGGCTAAGAAATTTGACCTCGCTTATATAAAATTAAACGGGAATATCGGCTGTATGGTGAATGGCGCCGGTCTGGCCATGGCCACACTGGATGTTTTGAAAGAATATGGTGGCGAACCGGCTAACTTCCTTGATGTCGGCGGCGGAGCAAGCAGGGAAAAAGTGGCTGCAGCTTTCAAAATTATTTTAAAGGACAGGAATGTAAAAGGAATTTTTGTCAACATTTTCGGCGGCATTATGCGCTGTGATATAATCGCGCAAGGTATTATTGACGCCACAGCGGATATAGCGTGCAATCTTCCTATTGTGGTGAGGATGGATGGGAGCCGCCTTACCGAAGGTAAGAGCCTTCTTTCTCAATCAGGATTGAATGTCGAAACGGTAGATAATCTCGGAGATGGCGTAGCTAAAATTGTGCAGAGGGTTAGTAAAAAACGCAAAGTTATCGCCAATTGAGAAATAATTTTAAAGCCAACGGATAAAGAAATGGCCATTTTGATTAACAGTGATTCTAAAATAATTGTTCAAGGCATCACCGGCAAAAGCGGCCTTCTTCACGCTTTGCAGTGCCGTGATTACGGAAGTAATATTGTCGGAGGAGTCACTCCGGGAAAAGGCGGCACTACGATCGAGGGATTTCCCGTATTCGATACCCTTGATGACGCCATCCTCGCAACCAAAGCCACAGTTTCGATGATTTTAGTTCCCGCCCCCTGGGCGGCGGATGCCATTCTGGAGTCTGCAGACGGAGGAATCGAATTGGCCGTTTGTATAACCGAAGGCATTCCTATACGCGATATGGTTGTTGTAAAAAGATATCTTCATGACAGCAAAATGAATCTTGTTGGCCCGAATTGTCCGGGGGTTATCACCCCCGGTGAATGCGAAGTAGGAATCATGCCCGGTGCTATTCATAAAAAAGGAAACATCGGGGTTGTTTCCCGCAGCGGCACGCTCACCTATGAGGCGGTCAAACAGCTGAGTGATGCCGGATTAGGGCAGTCAACCTGCGTGGGCATTGGCGGAGATCCGATTATCGGCATGGACTTTATCGATGTGTTAAAACTTTTTAATGAGGATACTCAAACAAAAGCAGTCTTTATGATCGGCGAAATCGGAGGCGATGCGGAAGAAATAGCGGCCGAATGGATTAAAGAAAACATGAGAAAACCTGTTGCCGCCTTTATTGCCGGACTTACGGCACCTCCGGGCAAACGCATGGGGCACGCCGGCGCGATTATTACCGGCGGCAAAGGACGTGCTGCGGACAAGATCGGAATTCTCACCGAATGCGGTGTTACCGTGGCGAAAAGTCCCACTAAAATAGCCGAAGCGATGAAACAAGCTTTAAATATACAAAGCTAACCAAATCATAATTTGTGGAGTTTAAAAATGAAACAATATTTTGAGAAAATGGATCCTCTAGGAAAGGCGCTTTCGCCGAAACAAATAGATAGTATGAAGGACAATATCGAACAGGCGGAAAAAACAATGAGAGAACTCGACTCCGAAGCAGAGAGGATTAAAAAAGTCGGAGTACCGTTGGAAACAATGCATGAGCGCGGTGAAATGAGCGTCTGGGAGCGCATTGATTATTTAGTCGATCCGGGAACATTTTGCCCGCTGCACACCATATTCGACCCGGAGAACGAGGAATCGGGCAGTACCGGTGTTGTTGACGGTCTGGCTCGTATCAACGGCAAATGGTGCATTTTAATCGGCTTTAACAATAAATGGATGGCCGGCGCCTGGATTGCCGGGCAGGCCGAAAACAATCTGCGGGTAACAGACATCGCCAAGATTCTCCATGTTCCACTTGTCTGGCTGGTGAATTGTTCCGGTGTTAAACTTCCCGAACAGGAAAAGGTTTATGCGAATCGCCGCGGTCAGGGAACATGCTTTTTCCGCCATGCCGAACTGGAACAGATGGGAATACCTGTTATTGCCGGAATCTACGGAACCAATCCCGCCGGCGGCGGTTACCAGGCAATCAGCCCGACTATTTTGCTTGCCCACAAAAAAGCCAACATGGCTGTGGGTGGCGGCGGTATAGTCAGCGGCATGTCTCCAAAAGGTTCTTTTGATGAAGAAGGAGCCGAAGAGATTATCAACGCTACCAGACATTTCAAATCGATTCCTCCGGGAAGTGTTAAAGTTCATTATGATGCGACCGGTTTTTTCAGCGCTGTTTTTGATGAAGAAAAGCAAGTACTGGACGCGATCAAAGATTATATGGCGGATATGCCTGCTTATAATCCCAAGTTTTTCCGCGTATCGGCGCCCGCGGAACCGAAATACTCACCTTCGGAAATTGCCTCTATTATTCCGATGAATAAAAAAAGAGTGTACGATTTCGAACAGGTTCTGGCCAGACTGGTGGATAATTCCGAGCACCTGGAATTCCGTCCGGGATTCGGCCCGGAAATTTACACGGGGCTGGTAAAAATCAACGGCTATCTTATCGGCACCATCGGTAATCGCCAGGGCATTCTGCCTAATTACCCTGAATATACCAACGAATACATCGGCGTCGGCGGCAAGCTTTATCGTCAAGGCTTAATCAAAATGAGCGAGTTCGTAACACTTTGTTCTCGCGACAAGATTCCGATAATCTGGTTTCAGGATACTACCGGAATTGACGTGGGAGATATCGCGGAAAAAGCGGAGCTTCTGGGCTTAGGTCAATCATTGATTTATTCAATTGAAAATACAAATCTTCCGATGATGCTTGTTGTTTTACGCAAGGGAACTGCTGCCGCACATTATGTTTTAGGAGGCCCTACAGCCAATAACAATAACGCTTTTTCGCTGGGCACGGCCGCGACCGAAATCAATGTCATGCACGGCGAAACAGCGGCTGCGGCAAGTTACGCCCGCAGACTGGTCAAGGAAAAAGATTCGGGGAAACCTTTAAAACCCGTTATCGACAAGATGAACGAGATGGTCGAACATTATGACAAGACGTCAGGGCCTTTGTTTTGCGCCCAGAAAGGTTTTGTCGATGAAATCGTGCGTTTCCATGAAATTCGTAAATATTTGGTGGCCTTTACCAATTGCGTTTATCAGAATCCGCAAGCGATCTGTCCTAAACATCATATGATATTGCCTCGCATCATTCGCTCCGAAATAGTGAAAGGTTTGGAGAGGCCGCAAAATAAAGATGAGCAAAATGGTTAACTACCATAAGAGTAATTTAAGCGGTTATACCCCGTGCAGATAAAGACTCTATGAAAGAAGAAAAGAAAAATGAATTCATCAGCATCACTGGGGCCTGTTCAACTAGCAGGTCTAACGTACTTTATTAGCAGCATCATATCCCTTGGAGTTGCCGGAATTATCAAGCTTTTATTCGGGCTAATCAAATTACAGAAAAACAAAGTTTTGATAAAAGCTATTGTTGCGAACAAAGTTCCTGTAACGACGAAACCTTCTCTATAATGAAAAGAGTTTTTTTATGTCACACTTAGATATTTTGAACCTGTTTCAAGGCATTGCGACAATGGTCGCGGGTGATCCGGCAATCGGCATTGCCCGGATTATTCTAATCGCTATCGGCATTGCCTTTGTTTACCTCGGGGCCAAGGGAATACTGGAACCATTGATTATGATTCCCATGGGTGTCGGGATGGCCGCCGTAAACTCGGCTGTGCTTTACTTATCAGCAACCACTATGGGCACTATTTTTATCGACCCTATGGTAAGCGATCCGATCAAACTGATGGATATTTTGCAGATTAATTTTCTCCAGCCGATATACACTTTCACCTTCAGTAATGGCCTCATTGCCTGTCTGGTGTTTATGGGCATAGGCGTTATCACCGATATCGAATACATTATGATGGCGCCGTTCAGCAGTATGTTGATTGCCATTTTTGCCGAACTGGGAACAATAGTAACTTTTCCCGTCGCTGTCTGGATGGGTTTGACCTACAAAGAAGCGGCGGCAATCTCGATTGTAGGCGGAGCGGATGGACCGATGGTCCTTTTTACTTCTCTTATCCTGGCCAAAGACCTTTTCGTTCCTATAACTATCGTCGCCTACCTTTATCTAAGCCTCACCTACGGCTGTTACCCTTACCTGATCAGGGCTCTGGTTCCTAAGCGGCTCCGGGGAATAAAGATGGACATCAAAAAAAATTTGCGTATTTCCCGCCGGAAAGAAAATTACCTTTGCCATAATTACCTGCACTATTCTTTGTCTTCTCTTTCCGGTGGCGGCTCCTTTATTTATGTCTTTCTTTGTCGGCGTTATCATTAAGGAATCAAATGTGAAACCTTTTGTGGAGTTTATCGAAGGCCCTGTCCTTTACGGCTCCACCTTCTTTTTGGGACTTCTTTTGGGTGTCCTCTGCGAGGCAAGTACAATCCTTAATCCCAAGGTTCTCCTCCTTCTGATTCTCGGCAGTCTGGCTCTTCTTGTGTCCGGCATTGGCGGAATCATCGGAGGATATGTGATGTATTTCTTTACCAAAGGAAAGTTTAATCCGGCAGTGGGAATAGCCGGTGTTTCTTGCGTTCCCACAACGGCTAAAGTAGCCCAGAAAGAAATATTTAAAATTAACCATTTTGCCATGATTCTTCCCTATGCTATGGGTGCGAACGTTTCCGGAGTTATAACTACAGCGATTATTGCTGCTATCTTTATAACGTTATTCAGGTGATAAAAGTCGAAAGGGGGAAAATGTGCATTGGATATCAGGAACAACTGTCGCCCTCGCCGGTGTGGCAGCTGTTCGTTTGTTGGCACCGGAACTCTTTGGTGTACTGAACAAGGTTGTGATAATATCGGGATACATCCTGTCTTTAACAGGAATAATTATTATAGCCCGCGGCGTTAGAAATTAAAAATATATTTTAAGGATTACGGAAAAAATATCTATGAAGATTTTAAGAGTAAAAATTAAAGATGAAAAAATTACCAGCGAAAATCTTCCCCCAGAATGGAAATACCTTGGCGGAAGCGCTCTGATTGCCAAGATTATGAATAAAGAGGTTCCTCCGACTGTCGATCCTCTGGGAGCCCAAAACCATTTAATCATTGCCACCGGTCCCCTTGCCGGCACAAAAGCGCCACAGCTTGGCCGAATATCAATAGGCGCTAAAAGTCCTCTCACTCTGGGAATAAAAGAAGCAAACTCCGGCGGCCCGGCCGCGCAAATCCTTGATCGACTGGGAATTCGCGCCGTCGTCATTGAAGGCTTACCCAAAAAGGACCGGCTATACTTTTTGTTCCTTACCAAAGATAAAGCACAATTGATTCCGGCCGATGGTTACCGAGGTATGAAAAATTATGAACTCATTGCCGCACTGCAAAAAAAATATTCAGATAAAATTGCTGTTATCTCGACAGGAATTGCGGGTGAGAGAAAATACAAGGGGGCATCGGTATCGCTGACGGATATCTTCGGCGACCCATCACGAAACGCTGCTCGTGGTGGTCTGGGAGCAGTAATGGGTTCAAAAGGACTCAAAGCGATTATTTTGGATTCCTTGGATACAACTCAGGTTGATCTTGCCCATCCCGAAGAATTTCGCAAAGCAGTCAGATCGTGGGCTGATACCATCAAACACGATGTCAGCTGCAGTCTCTATTCACGATTCGGTACTCCGTTTGCGATTAACAACTCCGCCAGCCACGGCACCCTGCCCGCGAATAATTACCATTCAGGCCGGCCGGATAATTTCGTCGCCGTCAGCGGCAACAGTATACAGAAAATTCTTTTTGACCGCGGCGGAAAGATGCACGGCTGCATGCCCGGCTGTCTTGTTCAGTGTTCCATCATTTATCCCGATAAAGACGGAAAACGCCTTTGTGGCGCTTACGAATACGAAACAATCGCCCTTCTGGGAACGAACCTGGGCATTACGGATAACGATGCAATCGCTAAACTCAAATTCATGTGCGATGATTTAGGTGTCGACGGAGTCGAAACGGGAAGCGCACTGGGCGTTGCGGCCGAGGCCGGAAAAATGAAATGGGGCGATTGGAAATCAGCGGCAAAGTTACTTACGGAAATCGAAAAGGCAACTCCTCTAGGTGTTGCTCTGGGAAACGGCGTAGTCGCCACCGCGAAATATCTGAACATCAGTCGTGTACCGGCATTTAAAGGTCAAGCCATACCGGCGCATGATCCGAGGTCGGTCAAAGGAACAGGCATGACCTATTTCACCAGCCCCATGGGAGCCGATCATACGGCAGGGCTCACCTATCGCATTCCCAAGAGTAAGAATCAGCAGATAGAGAATTCACTGCGATCACAGATTCAGGCCGCGACCTGCGATGCTTTCGGTTATTGTCTAAATTCAGTTCCCGGTAGCCGCTTCAGTTTATCCGTTTTTTGCCGAGCTCATGAACGCCAGATACGGACTCACGATGACTCCTGAAGATGTCATGGAAATCGGTAAACAAACCCTTCGGGATCAGCTTGCTTTCAATGAAAAGGCCGAATTCAGCAAAATGGATTTAAAAATTCCTTCCTTTGTACGAGAAGAATCGATTGAGCCTACGGACGCGGTATTTGATGTTGATGAAGCCGAGGTAAAAAATCATCTGGAAAGGATTGGATTCTTTCCGGGAAAAAGAAAAAGTGTGGGAAGTACGTATTCCTCCCCTGCCGGATGTGATGCTGGGCGCGGGAGTAGCGCGAAATATGGGGCAAAGAATAAAACAGCTTAAAGTAAAGAAAGTATTTTTAGTAACCGACCCGTTTATGTTCAAAAGCGGACGCGCTGAAGAGGTCAAAAAGATATCTGGAGGAAAGCGGCATCGAGACCGTGATTTTCGCGGAAGTGGAACCTGATCCGCCTATTGAATTGATCGAACGAGCAGGCAAACTCTACAAAGAAACAGGATGTGACGGCATCCTGGGTCTCGGCGGCGGAAGTTCCATGGATACAGCCAAAACACTGGGACTGCGCGTTTCTCACGGCGGAGACATGAGGGAATATGAAGGTGTCGTAGGCGGAGGCGCCAAGATTAAACCGATTTTCCCGCCAATTATTTGCGTACCGACGACATCGGGAACCGGAAGCGAGGTTAATCCATGCGCTGTTCTCACTGATAAGGAACGGGACGTGAAATTTATATTGATGAGTAATCATTTCATTCCCAAGTTGGCGGTTGTCGATCCCCTATTCTGCAAAACAATGCCGCCGGGACTCACTATCGAATCGGGTCTGGATGCCCTGGCTCATTGTATTGAAGGTTACGTATCGCTCGCTACGCCCTATCATCCCTATTTCGAATCCATGGCTCTTTACGGCGTTAAATTGATTGGACGAAGCTTAATTCCGGCATATAAAGACGGCAACAATATATCCGCCCGCACCGATATGTGCATGGCCGCTATCTGCGGCGGTCTTGCTTTTTTGAAAGGCTTAGGCATCGGACACGCCATAACCCATACTCTGGGTGCACATTATCACATGCCTCATGGAAGAGCAGCTATATTCGGCCTTATTTGTTTTGTTAAAGCCAATAAGGAAACGTGCAAAGAACAATTCACCGACATGTCCCAACTAATAAATCGTTCCAATGATCTGGAAGAAAGTCTTCTCTATCTCTATCGGGAACTGGAGATTCCTCTTAGCTTGAAAAGCCACGGAATCGCCAAAGAAGACTTGAAGGAAATTGCTTTTTATGCCTCGCGTGACGCGGTGAATATGGCTACCGATCCCACAACCCCCAGCCAGACTAAAATTTTGGAACTGCTCACGGAGATTTATGAATAGACTATTAATAGAATATTAAAAAACAAGGAGAATGAAAATGGAATTTAAGTACGATCTGAGAGATTTGAAATTCATTCTTAAGGAATGGCTGCCTTTGGGAGAAGTGCTTGCCTGTGATAGATTTAAGGATAATTTCAGCCTTGATGATGTCGATATGCTTTTAAACGAAGGCTACAAAGTGGCGAAGGAAGTTCTTAATCCTATCAACGCGCCGGGAGATAAAATAGGCGTGAAGCTGGAAAAAGGCCAGGCAATACCCGTTCCCGGTTTCAAAGAAGCATATCAGTTTCTCCAGCAAAACGGCTGGGGTTCCAGCAGTGAATGCATCAAAGTGGAAACCGGAATGCCTCTGCTTCTGTACAAGGCTATCTTTGAAATGAATACTGCCGCCTGCCCTGCCCTGACTTCCTGCATCAAATTAACCAGCGGCTCGGCCAATCTTATTCTGCGTTTCGGCACGCAAAAAGATAACGATATGTTTATCCCGAAAATGCTCAGCGGTGATTGGCAGGGAACCATGTGCCTGACCGAACCGAACTTCGGCTCGGATACCGGCGATATCATCACACGCGCCTATCCCACGGACGATCCCCGCATCTGGAAAATCAAAGGAACCAAAATGTTTATCACCGCCGGAGATCAGGGCACGGGTGAGAACACCATTCATCTGGTTTTAGCGCGTCCCGAAAAAGGAGCGCCGGGCTCGCCCGGTATCGGCCTTTATATCGTTCCCAAATTTTGGGTCAATGACGACGGATCAATGGGTGAAGCAAATGATGTCACCACCGTCAGCCTGGAACACAAAATGGGACTGCATGCGCAGGCTACGGCTATGCTCAACTTCGGCGATGAAGATAACTGCCGCGGCATTATGCTTGGCCCGCCTCCCGATGCCAAAGGCTTTTCTCAGGGCTTGTCCATGATGTTTCACATGATGAACGAATCGAGAATCGGCACCGGCCATAATTCCAACACGCAGGCGGCGGCCGCTCTATTATTTCGCCGCGCAGTACGCCACGGAGCGCATTCAGGGACGTCCCTTCGGCATTAAAAACGCCGAGCGCGTTCCGATTATCAAACACGAAGATATCCGCCGAATGATTCTGGATATGAAAGCCACGGTGGAAGGCATCCGCGCGATGATTTTCAAAGGGTTCTATTATCTGGATATTCAGGGCAACTCCTCTGATAAAGAAAAAGCTAAAAAATTCGGTGAGTTTGCCGAAATTCTTACACCACTGGTTAAAGGCTATGGAAGTGAGGCCAGCCTCGGTGTGATAGCAGAGGCAATTCAGGTTTTAGGCGGCGTCGGCTATTCTTCGGAATATCCGGTCGAGCAGTATCTGCGCGATTCCAAGATTCTGACCATCTGGGAAGGCACATCTTTCATTCACGCCAACGACCTCATCGGGCGCAAAATGCGCATGAAAGAAGGAGCGCCTTTTGCCCAATGGATGGTTTCCATCAAGGAATTTATCGATGCCAATATGAAAGCCAAGGGATTTGCCAAGGAAATGAAGAATCTCGCCAAAGGCTATCAGGCGTTGACCGATGTCAAAGCCATCTATGATTCATGGTATGGAAATTTTGAGGCCAAGCGCCGGTTAATACCCCTAAACGCTATGCGGGCATTATTTGTTTGTTCGCAGGTTTTTGTGGCCGAATGCCTGATGGAGCAGGCACTCATCGCTTCACAAAAGCTGGCAACGGCGAAAAAAGGAACAAGCGACGCGATATATTACGAGGGCAAAATCGCCTCTGCCAGATATTACTTAAACAATATACTGCCCCAGGCATTTCTCG
>CAVXLI010000006.1:0-10421 GCA_963762595.1 uncultured delta proteobacterium | reverse complement strand
TTTTATTTAATATCTATTTATGACAATAAAAAACTCCCCCGGCCATAAAGGCTTGGGGGCTCTTAATTTTATTTGTTTGGGATCTGTAACTCTGGATTCCCGCCTGTGTAACCTAAAGGTCATCTTCAGACGGGAATGACAGTGTTGGCTAGGCTTTCGACATGAAAGCGGCGTGGCCGGTTTTGCTACATTCCCATGCCGGGATATCCGCCGCCCGGAGGCATACCGGGCATTCCACCGCCGGCACCCTTCTCTTCGGGCTTATCGGCAACCATGCACTGCGTGGTCAAGAGCAATGAAGCGACGCTGGCCGCGTTCTGCAGGGCAAAACGGGCTAACCTTGGTCGGATCAATAACTCCGGCTTCCAGCATATCTTCATACTGGTCGGTGCGGGCATTGAAACCGTAGGCGCCCTTCTTTTCCTTTACTCTTTCCACAACGATACTGCCTTCCATACCGGCGTTGTTGGCAATCATTTTAATCGGCTCTTCGATTGCTTTTTTCACAATATTCACGCCGACTTGCTCATCGCCTTCGAGGGTTAGTTTAGCCAACGCAGGCAGTGCGCGCAGATAGGCAACCCCGCCGCCGGGAACGATTCCTTCTTCAACTGCGGCGCGGGTAGCATTGAAGCGCATCTTCCACGCGGGCTTTCTTTTCTTTCATTTCCGTTTCGGTTGCCGCGCCGACTTTAATCACGGCAACACCGCCGACCAGTTTCGCCAGTCTTTCCTGCAATTTCTCTTTATCGTAATCGGAAGTGGTCTCTTCGATCTGAGCACGGATCTGTTTGACACGGCCTTCCAGATCGGCTCTCTTTCCGGCGCCGTCGATAATGGTCGTATTGTCTTTATCAATGGTGATTTTCTTGGCGCGTCCCATGTCTTCAATCTTCACGTTTTCCAGTTTGTAGCCCATGTCTTCGGAAATCATCTTGCCGCCGGTAAGAATGGCAATATCTTCCAGCATGGCCTTGCGGCGATCGCCGAAGCCCGGCGCCTTAACCGCGGCCACATGTAACGTGCCGCGAATCTTGTTGACAACCAGAGTAGCCAGCGCTTCGCCTTCAATGTCTTCAGAGATGATCAAGAGCGGACGTCCCATTTTGGCAATTTGTTCCAAGATAGGAAGCAGGTCTTTCATACCGCTGATTTTCTTTTCGTAGATCAAAATTAACGCGTCTTCCAGGTTGACCAGCATCTTGTCCGCGTTGGTGACAAAGTAGGGAGAAAGATAACCGCGATCGAACTGCATACCTTCAACGATTTCCAGTTCGGTCTCCAATCCTTTGGCTTCTTCCACGGTGATTACGCCTTCTTTGCCGACTTTGCCCATCGCTTCGGCAATGATGTTGCCGATTGTTTCATCGTTGTTGGCGGAAATGGTGCCGACCTGGGCGATTTCTTTTTGGTCTTTGGTGGGTTTGCTCATTTTGCTGAGTTCTTTGACTACTGTTTCTACGGCTTTATCAATCCCGCGTTTAATATCCATCGGATTGCTGCCGGCGGCAACGGCCTTTACGCCTTCGCGATAAATAGCTTGCGCCAGAAGCGTTGCGGTGGTGGTTCCGTCACCGGCGACATCACTGGTTTTGCTGGCAACTTCTTTCACCATCTGCGCGCCCATGTTTTCAAATTTATCTTCCAATTCGATTTCTTTGGCCACGGTCACGCCGTCTTTGGTAACAGTCGGTGAACCGAAGCTTTTATCAATAATAACGTTGCGACCTTTGGGACCCAGGGTTACTTTTACAGCATCGGCCAGGGTATTTACGCCCTTGAGAATTGCCTTTCTTGCATCTTCATCGTAAAGAAGTATTTTTGCTCCCATCTTATATATTCCTCCTTAAATTATTCTTATTTTTCAATAATGCCTAAAATATCGTCTTCTCTCATAATCAAATACTCTTCACCATCGATTTTGACTTCGGTGCCGCCGTATTTGTTAAAAAGAACTTTATCGCCCACTTTTACTTCCAGCTTGATAAGTTTACCGTCATCAGCTACTTTGCCCTTGCCTACGGCGATAACTTTGCCTTCAATTGGTTTTTCTTTAGCTGTGTCCGGGATGATGATACCTCCCTTGGTTTTTTGTTCTTCCGCCAAACGTTTTACAATGATTCTATCCTGTAAAGGTCTGATATTCATGCTTTTTTCTCCTTTCCTGATTTTTTATATTTTAATTCATAAATGCTTACTTAGCGGCACTAACTTATACACTATTTCTTTTATGTCAAGGCTTGGAAACTGCTTTTTAAAAAAATTTTTTGATTGACTTAGATCATTTAGAATAAATTTTCCAGCAATTCTTTGAGCGAGCTAACAGTGCATTATTTCCATTTTTGCCATTTTTACTGTTTGAGCCGCATTTGTTTTGGGCACCAGGCAGCGGTTAAATCCCAGACGCGCCGCTTCTTTTATCCGCACCTCCATTTGCGAAACAGCCCGGACTTCTCCGGTAAGCCCCACTTCACCCAAAACAACTGTCCGCGCATCGATGGGCTTATCCAAAAAACTCGAAGCCATCGCGGCAACCATACCTAAATCAACCGCCGGTTCCTCCACCCGGACACCACCGGCAACATTGATAAAAATATCAGACGCGCCCAGATGCAAACCGCAAATTTTATCCAGCACGGCCACCAATAAGTGAAACACGGTTATGATCGACGCCGATAGCTGTGCGCCGGGGCATGCCCAGATTGGTAGCGCTGAACCAATGCCTGAATTTCCACCAGAATCGGCCTTGTGCCTTCCAGACTGGGGACAACCACGGAACCGGCAACATTTTGCGGCCTTTCGGCCAGAAAGAAAGCCGAAGGATTAGGAACTTCTTTGAGCCCCTTATCCATCATTTCAAAGACACCGATTTCATTGGTCGGGCCAAATCGGTTTTTAATGCCGCGGACTATCCGGTAGGCATGCCCGGAATCACCTTCAAAGTAAAGAACCGTATCGACCATGTGCTCCAATACTTTTGGGCCGGCGATGGAACCGTCTTTGGTTACATGGCCGACTAAAAAAACGGGATACCGTTATTTTTTTTGGAAAACAGAATCAGCCGCGAAGAAGACTCCCGCACCTGCCCGACACTGCCGGGCGCGGACATCAGTTCTCCCGAATAAACCGTCTGAATAGAATCAATAACGACTATGGCGGGAGAAACTTTTTTAATTTGCTCCAAAATCTTTTCTAAGGAAACCTCCACTAACACTAACAAATCTTTGGCCGCAGCCCCGACGCGTTTACTCCGCAACTTAATTTGACTGGCCGATTCCTCGCCGGAAACATAAAGTACTTTCAGCCCTTTTTGAGCCAAATTATTCATCATTTGCAGCATCAGCGTTGATTTACCGATGCCGGGCTCTCCACCGATTAAGATTGCCGACCCTCCGACAATACCGCCACCTAGGACGCGGTCAATTTCGGCAATACCTGTAACAGTCCGCTGGCCTTCTTCCGCGGGAATATCCTCTATCGGCAGGGGCTTGCCGCCAAAACTCATTTCTGCGCGGCTGCCGGAATCGGAATCACTAACCACTTCTTCGGCAAAGCAATTCCAGCCGTTGCAGGAAGGACATTTGCCCAGCCACTTGGGAGACATGTAACCACAATGCTGACAAAAGAAACTTGTTTTGCTTTTTTTCAAACCCAATTTCTCCTTGACTAATAAATGAAGAAGAGCATATTTCTCTTTGCGCTGTCAACATGAATTGGGAGGGAGAAAACAATATGAAACCCAAAAAGCACTTCGCAAGATTAGCCATATTGTTCCTAATTACTAGGCGGCTTTTCTGCTGACCGGCAGCGCGATATGAAAGCGAAAACTTATAATGTAATAATTATCGGCTCCGGACCGGCCGGACTTTTCGCGGCGATGTGGCTTGCGCGTCTGGGAATAGACAAAGTCGCCATTATCGATAGGCACTTATATCCAGCCGGCGGCCTGTTGAACGACGGCAAACTTAACTTCGACTGCCGAGTTGGTTTCGATCTGAATGAGCTTCAAATCGATGAAGATAAAGCCCGGCAATTGATGAGTGAGACTAAAAAAATATTCACTGGATTTCCCCGCTGCAAGCAGGTAACATTTATTGAAAATAATGAGAAAATTGAAGTTATAAAGAATATCGCTGGTGAGCACGGCGCTCAATTTATTGCGCCGGAGCAGTGGCATTGGGGAACCGACAACGGAAAAGCCGTCGTAAATTATTTAAGAGGCTACCTCAAAAAAACAGAATTCTTCCTGGAAACAGAAGTATCCTCAATTGAAATACTCGACGGCAGCAGCTTTCGTCTTATCTGCAACCGCAATAAAAAGCGAATCAGCCATAACACCAGATTCATACTGGCTGCCCCGGGACGTAGCGGCGCTTACTGGTTTCGAGATATAGCGAAAGAGTTGCACATCCAGCATAATTTCGGACCCATCGATGTGGGAATCCGGGTTGAATTAAACCGAAAACTTTACAATCCAATTACGGATATTGTTTATGATCCTAAATTTATTTTTACTACCTCGCGCCACGGAGACAAGGTCAGAACGTTCTGCACCAACCCCGGCGGCCGGGTGCGGGTGGAAAATTATTTCGATTTCAAGCTGGTCAATGGCGATGCCCTTTCCGGTAAGAAAACGGAAAATACAAATTTTGCGCTAATCAATACTGTCGAGCTGACTGAGCCATTTTCCGACACAACCGAGTTCGGGCAAATGATCGCCCGGCAATTTTTTCTTTTAGGCGGAGGCAAACCGATTGTGCAAAGAATTGGTGATTTCCGGGAAGGAAGAAGAAGCTCTGCGGCGACTTTTGACAGCGCTACCCGCCATTTTGAAGTATGTAAAGCAACATATAACGCTATACCGGGGGATATCGCGCTGGGTATGCCGGCCCGTATCATTGACAACCTCTGGGAATCGCTCAAGAAGCTGGATAAAATAGTGCCCGGTATTCTTCACCCGTCAACGTTAATATACGCGCCGGAAATAAAATTTTTTGACACTCATTTCCCTACAAGCCGGATTCTGGAAACAAATGTGAAAGGTATTTTTGTAGCCGGCGACGGCACCGGCAAAAGCCGCGGAATTGTGGGAGCAGGAATTTCCGGAATAATCGCCGCCCAGGGCATCGCCGAAAAATATTTTAATTCTGGAAAAGCGAGATCTGCATAATGTACTTGATTAAATTATTGCTGAATTCTTGACTTCACCTACAACTGCTCAATGGTGGGCAGGCATCAGAATTGAGGATTACGGAAAGAAAGAACTACTCAATGAAAAAAATATCGGGTAATATGCTTTATCTTAGAAGTATCATATATATCCGCAGAGGGTAACCGTTATTCATCCGGGTGTTGCTTTAAACGACTATGCCATTCAGCGTGTGGCAAAGAGGTAGAAATTCCCAGGTAAGAACGAAATAGCTTTACGCTCCACACACCATCCATTATTCTTAAGAGTTGCTTCAAGCTCTCCCTCCTGCCAAGGCTTCCATAGATTATTGTATGCCAACAGAAGCCCTTTTGCGTCAAACCAATCTCGATTAACAACCGACTCATAGACGATACGTGGGCTTTCACTCAATGCCCACGTACTAATGAAAAGCTCGCCGTGCAAATTTTTCATTATGTCAAAATTAGACAACGGATAAAGTACAATTTTTGAGCTCCTTATTGATTCATCCCTATAGAACGATATTCGTTCTTTACCGAAGACTGTACACAAAAACACATATTGAATGCATGACATTAACAAAAGATCTATAATATAATAGTCATTATGATACCCTACATTGTTTGCAATACGCGTCAAATTTCCGTAACCTCCACCAAATTCAACAATGCTACTTATTGATCCTATTTTTCTTTTTGTTACCCGTTCAAACTGCATCAAGTGATGAAGATGATTAACAGAATTAATAATTGTGTCCTTTTTTGAATTCCCTTTTTTAATGAAGGCTGAGTTCAGATTATTGCTGATAATTTTCCCAACAGTTTTGGCATCTATAACCTCAGCAATATTTTTCATTTCTATTTTGTGCGCTTTCGCGTTTGTAAATACCATTAAACCATTGATTGTCTCCTGAGATATGAAGTTTTCGTCCATCTCATTTGTAAAATAAGCCTCTATAGTTTCTATATTCTCCTGCCATTTATCGTGAATCAGTTCCTGCCTGATTTTTACTTTGTCCTTTTCATAGTATTCTCTGGCTTCCTTAAGCGCGTTAACAAATCTAGACATGGCTATATCCAGTCCACATAGATATTCCTCTTTGAAAAAGTTATACTCAGAAAACATATACCGAATATTTGAAATCAGGTTTTTCATCTCTCTCTCCTATTAGTCTTGATAAGTCATTGCTTATTCGCGGGTAAATGATAAGAAATTCTGTCTAGTGTGTCAAGGAAACCTTAACTACAGGATGTGAGCCATAGTGCCGATGTTTGTCGCCAAGTGTAAATCGTGTTGATTACAGGTTGAAATCTTGCATATTCATCAAGATTGACCATTTATTGATAACAGGAAGAAGTTAACAGGCTTATTGAGGTTGCCTATCCCGGCAAGTGAAACTCAAATTCTAATGAAACTCAGATATTACAAACGCAGTGCAGTAATATCTGTTAGTTGAATTATCACACGTGCGAAGCTAAGTGGGACTATATTACAATGATACCCAAGTTTCAGAAACAGAGTGCATAACCTAAAGGTCTCACATGCTGAAACTTACAGGTCGAATTATCCCACTAAACGGAGGGGATACACCAAAGCTTGCTTTGGGGTTTATACCAGTGATTACGCACACTTATCTAGCCCGATAGCGGCGCCGAGGTGTGCTCCCGATCATCAAAAACATGATCAAGCTGAAATTTCTTGAGTAAAAATTTCAATGCTGATATGAGTAATTGTTTTTTTGAAAATTTACTTTAAGGATGTCGAATATGCAAAACCCTAATTTTAGTTCAGGCCCTTGCAGCAAGAGGCCGGCCTGGAGTTTGGACGCTTTGAAAAACGCACCGGTGGGCCGCTCGCACCGCTCTGCTCTGGGCAAGGAAAGATTGGTCAAGGCCATCAATGAAACAAAAAAACTTTTAAACATACCGGCGGATTATCTCGTGGGTATCATGCCCGCTTCCGATACCGGCGCATTTGAATGCGCCATGTGGAGCCTTCTGGGATCAAAACCGGTTACTGTTTTAGTCTGGGAGAGCTTTTCCGATGGTTGGGCGACAGATATAGCCAAACAGCTTAAACTCAACCCCAAAATTTTAAAAGCCGATTACGGGAAACTGCCCGATTTGAAGTCTGTTGATTGGACTAACGATGTAGTCTTCGTAGCCAACGGAACGACCAGCGGCGTAAAAGTTCCCGACTGGAATTGGATCCCCGCCAACCGCGAAGGACTCTCGCTTTGCGATGCAACCAGCGCCGCTTTTGCCATGGAAATAGACTGGAGCAAGATTGATGTTTTAACTTTTTCCTGGCAGAAATGTCTCGGCGGTGAAGCCGCGCACGGCATGCTTGTTTTGAGCCCCAAAGCAGTTGCTCGTCTGGAATCTTATGATCCGCCCTGGCCACTACCCAAAATCTTCCGCCTCAAGAAAAGCGGCAAAATCAACAAGGCCATTTTTGACGGCGATGTCATCAACACGCCTTCAATGCTTTGTGTCGAAGATTATCTGGACGCTCTGAATTGGGCGGGAAAAATCGGTCTTGCCGGTTTGATCAAAAAAAGCAGGGCCAACCTGAAAGTCGTGGAAGATTGGGTTGCCAAAACCGACTGGGTCGAATTTCTGGCTGCAGATCCCAAAGTCCGCTCCAATACATCCGTTTGTCTTTCTGTGACCAGCCCCAAGGTCAACGCGCTTTCCGCCGATGATAAGGGAAAATTCCTCAAAGGCATTGCCTCGGAATTAGGCAAAAAAAATATCGCCCAGGACATCAACTCTTACAAAGACGCGCCCGCCGGATACCGTTTCTGGTGTGGCCCGACCATTGAAGAAAGCGATATCAAAACAGCGCTTATCGAGCTGGAAAAAGTGTATAACGAAAAAATTAAAAGCCTTTAATGATTATTAAGGAGAAAGATATGAAACGAGTTCTAGTCAGCGATTCTATGGCTTCTGAAGTCGTAGAAATATTGAATAGCGCGCCCGGCATCAAAGTCGATGTTAAAACGGGCATGAAACCAGAAGAATTAAAAGCTGTTATTAAAGACTATGACGCTTTGATCGTGCGTTCATCCACAAAAGCAACCGCGGAAATAATTGAAGCGGCAACAAAACTTGCCGCCATCGGCCGTGCCGGAGCCGGCGTTGATAATATCGACATTCCCGCAGCCAGCAAACGTGGCATAGTAGTTATGAATACGCCCGGCGGCAACACTGTAACAACAGGTGAGCATGCCATTGCCATGATGGTTTCACTGGCCCGCAGAATCCCGCAGGCTACGGCTTCCATGAAAGCCGGCAAATGGGAAAAAAGTAAATTCATGGGCAACGAATATTGCAATAAAACCCTGGGTATTATCGGCTTGGGACGTGTAGGCGCAATCGTGGCCGACAGAGCACAAGGCCTTAAAATGAACGTGATTGCCCATGATCCTTTTATTGCTCCGGAAGTAGCGGAAAAAATGGGTATCCCCATGGTAACTCTCGATGAAATCTATGCATCTGCGGATTTTATCACGGTGCATCCGGCGCTTTCCAAAGAAACAAGAAATCTGATCGACGCCAAAGCTTTAGCAAAAATGAAGAAAGGCGTCTTTATCATCAACTGCGCCCGCGGTGGAATCATTAATGAGAAAGACCTTTATGACGCGCTGGTTTCGGGTAAAGTTGCCGGAGCCGCCATAGATGTTTTCGAAGAAGAACCAACCAAAAATATGGAATTGATTTCGCTGGATAATGTTATCTGCACGCCACACCTGGGTGCATCCACCGACGAGGCACAAACCAACGTCGCAATTGCCATCGCCCATCAAATAGCCGCCTATTTCGCTACCGGCGAAATTAAAGGCGCCGTTAATTTTCCTTCGGTCAGCGCCGAATTAATGGCTGTAATACGGCCTTATCTGGATTTAGCGGAAAAGCTGGGAAAACTACAGGCGCAATTGCTTACAGGTGCCATTCAGGATGTAAATATAGAATACAGCGGAGAAATTTTAAATTACAATGTTGCCCCGGTAACAATATCTCTTATTAAGGGATTGTTAGAACCAATCCTGAATGAAACCGTCAATTATATTAATGCTCCCGTTATTGCCAAAGAACGCGGCATCAAGGTTGTGGAATCCAAAAGTACCGAGATCAAGGATTACACCAGCATGATAACATTGAATGTAAAAACTTCGAAGGAAACAAGCGTCACAGCAGGCGCTTTATTCGGTAAGCACGACCCGAGAATTGTGCGCATCAATGAATTTTCCGTGGAAATAATACCGGAAGGCCATATGCTGGCGGTATCTAACGACGACCGGCCGGGTGTTATCGGCAATCTGGGAACAACGCTGGGTGACAACAAGGTTAACATTGCCCGTTTGCATTTGAGCCGTGATCCCGAAGCAAAACATGCACTGGTCGTGTTGAACACCGATTCTGCCGTTCCGGAAAAGGTTTTGGACAAATTACGGAAACTGCCTCACGTCATCTCCATCAAACTGATCAAAATGTAGGGAATTTAATATGGCCAATGTTGCAGTTGTGGGTACACAGTGGGGCGATGAGGGTAAAGGCAAAATCGTTGATATTTACGCCGAAAAAGCCGATATTATCGCCCGTTTTCAAGGGGGAAACAACGCCGGACATACGCTGGTTGTCAATGGCAGAAAAACTATTCTGCACCTGATTCCCTCCGGAATCCTGCACGACAATAAAATATGTGTTATTGGCAACGGTGTTGTTGTTGATCCGGCAGTCCTGCTTCAAGAAATTGAAGAGCTGCAGAAAGGCGGTCTTTTCCCGCCAAATACAAAGCTTTTTGTCAGCGATAAAGCGCATTTGATTATGCCTTATCACCGCAGTCTTGATCTTGCACGCGAAACGCACAACTCCAGCAAAAAAATAGGCACGACAGGCAGGGGCATCGGTCCGGCATACGAAGATAAAGTGGCCCGCACAGGAATCCGCGTTGGCGATCTTTACGATGAAGGACTTTTCCGGGAAAAACTGCGACACAATTTGGAAGAAAAAAACTTTTTGCTGACCGGCCTTTACCATGAAAAGCCTTTTGCGGAAGAAATGATTCTAGCTGAATATTTAGCTTTTGCCGCGAAAATCAAGCCTTATGTCACGGATACTTCTCTGATACTGGATAGCGAAATAAAGAAAGGTAAAAAAATCCTCTTTGAAGGAGCACAAGGCTCTAACCTTGATATTGATCATGGGACATACCCTTACGTAACCTCTTCTAATACCGCAGCCGGCTA
>CAVXLI010000005.1:0-41596 GCA_963762595.1 uncultured delta proteobacterium | reverse complement strand
TTGGTCGTCCTTTAACCGTTTATCTTGCTGCCCCATCACGGCTGATAGACCTCAATTTATCCAGCTCTTCATCATAACCGGCTGCGATAAAACCGCCATCCTGCGTTCTTGGCGGCGGATCGTCCACAATTGCCCGGGAAATCAAATCAACAACGGCGGACATTTCTGTAAGCTGAGTTCGAATCGCGGCAATTAGCAGACGCGGTAAAATCCATCAACATCGCTTTAAGTTCAGGTATAACTGAAAGAGAAACTTTAAGCGCGACTAAATCGCGGGGATTGGCCACGCGCAGAGCTACCCTTCCGGAGAGCCTTTCCAAATCATAAATGCCGGATAAAGTTTTGCGCAAATTCGACCGCAAAATATGATTTTCTTTTATTTCGGCAACTCGCAGCCAGTCTTGTCCTGATTTTTTCCGCGTCCACCAATGGATAATTCAGCCACCAGCGCAGACGACGCGTACCCATTGGCGTCAGAGTTTCATTAATAAGAGAAAAAAGAGAACCGGCCTTGGAATTATCCTGAATTGTCGCAAATATCTCCAGATTGCGGCGGGCGGTGTCATCAAGAAGAAGAAAATTTTCCGTGGAGTACCATTTAATTTCGCTTATGTGCTGAGGATTGATTTTCTGCGTCTGGTTAACATAACTTAAAATAGCGCCGGCAGCTGACATCGCCGCCGGATGTTCATTTATCTTTGATTTTAGCCAAAACTTCGGCGGTAAAATTCTGATTCAAAATAGCTGCAGCTTGCCCGGATTAGAAAATAATCTTCATCCAGATAATTAATCCGAGCCTGCGGGCATTTGTGTCTCCAGCGTCTTAAGTAATATCTTATCGGGAAAAGACCGTGGCAAGATTAATTCTTTAAAATCCAATCCGGCAATGGCCAGAAGAAAGAATTCGCGATCGGAAAATTCGCTTACTTGAAATTCGCCCGTGGAAATATCCAAAAAAGCAAGACCCAGTATATCTTTCTCGGCACAAAGACAGGCCAGATAATTATTTTCGCCCGCGGCAAGATTTTCTTCATCCAGCAACAAGCCCGGGAGTAATCACCCGAATAACTTCTCTTTTGACTATTCCTTTCGCTTTTTTGGGATCTTCGACCTGCTCGCATATCGCCACTTTAAAACCTTTTTCCACAAGCTTGGTGATATATGCGGAAGCGGCGTGATAGGGAAAGCCGCAAAGCGGCACGCTGTCTTCTTTTCCTTTATTGCGGGAGGTCAGAGTGATTTCCAGAACGGGCGCGGCAGTTACCGCGTCTTCAAAAAACATCTCATAAAAATCACCCATGCGGTAAAGCAAAATACAATCGGGATATTTTTCCTTGATTTCCACATACTGCTTCATCGCCGGAGTTAAGTTGAGCGTCGCAGCTAGCGCCATTTGCCGTCGTCCCCTTTTTTCATGATCAATATACATCCGGATCGTTTCGGTTTTTCCGATATTTTATGATTGACAATAAAAGAATTGGCCAGCCAACTGACAATGCTGATAATCAGAGAGCCGAAAAACGCGGCGAAAAAGCCTTCAACTTCAAATCCCGGTACAAAATAAGCGACCAGCTTCAGCAAAAAAGCGTTGATAAAAAAATAAAATATATCCCAGAGTTAATATGCTCAAAGGCAGGGTCAGAATAACTAAAACCGGCCTGATAAAAACATTGATCAGCCCTAAAACACAGGCGGCAATAACCGCCGTTGAAAGAGAATCAACTCTGATGCCGGGTACAAACTGCGAAGCAAGCAATATAGCCACCGTTATTATCAGCCAGCGTGTTATTATCAACACCATATAACTTACTCCTTATACTCGCCCGGTAATATCATCGAGCTTAATATATTTAATACTCTGTTTCTTCCTCACTTTTCCGTAGTCACAATCTTCGCTGATTTAAAGAATATCCAGGAAAGCTGATACCGCTCATGAAGGATGTATTCTCTTTTTACCAGCGGACTATCTTCAAAAGACTGCTCCCTGAAGAAAATCAGCGCTGACAAAGGCACTAAAAATAAATTGTTTATACGCTTTATCTCAAACCAACGATAAGCGTTGAACCGCTGTAGCCGCCACCGGCTGAATAGGCAGGACGCGAATGTGTAGCGTAAGCAGGTTCCACCGTATAAAAATATTCATGATAACCGCTGATCGGCAAACATGGGGCCCGCGGAAATTCCCAGATTCAAACCGGTTTGCGGAATTAAATCATCTTTCTCGAAATTAATTCGTGGGCTAAACACCCATCCTTCGTGGCTTACAGAAGAAAAATCCGTGGAAAAAAAGGCGCGCACGGGCAGAGTTAAATCTAAGTTGATATTTATCTTCTTTGCTTTCCAGAAGTTTAATTTTAATAGCCGGTCCAATTTCAAAGGTTGGATCCAAATCCGGCATACCGGCGCGGGCAGTATTATTGGAAGCTCTTAACCGGTACAGAACCATAAATGCTAAACATCCAGTAAAATCCGATCAGTTTTAAAAATCTGTCCGGAAATCGCATGTCTCATCTACTTTTAAAATATCGCCGCGATAAACGAAATAAGGATAAGGCAGCGGATAAAATCTATTTTCATTTGATCCCCGATAATCAGGCATCTAAAGTAGCGCAGCAAAACCTACGCCAAGTTCCCAAAGTGGTTTTTCGGCACTAATGGCTGCTCTAGGAAAGACAATGCTTACAAACAAAAAGATCAGCAACAATGCGCGACGAACTTTCATATTCTCACCTCATAAATTAATAGCCCCGTTTAGTGTTAAAAAAACGGTCAGCTGGCTATTTATCAAAAGCACAAATTGTTCTTTCTTCGCGCCGCAAACGGGACATTCATCAGGCAGAAGACCATCGGCGACATACCCGCAAACTTTACAGACATAGTAAGTCGTTTCTCTTTCTTCCATAAAGTGCGACATGGCCTGTTTATAAAGTTTGGCATGAGTCTCTTCCACATCCCTGCTCTGGCTGAAATGCAGCAAGCTTCTTTATTGCCCGCTTCTTCCGCCAGCTTTACAAACTGATCATAGGCAACTTCCGCAACTTTTTTCTCCGATTCAAAACTGGCGGCCAGATTTTCTTCCGTGCCTTTGATTTCCCTGAGCACTCTTAAGGCTCTCGCGCCGTGAATTTCTTCCGAAAAAGAAATGACGCGGAAAAGACGGGCCATTTGTTTATAGCCTTCATCTTCAGCCTTTTGCGCATAAACCTTAAGCCGCAAAGCGGCCTTTGCTTCACCGGCATAAGCCTGATTTAACGCTTCTTGAATTTTATCCATATATAACCTCTTTTTGTCTGGTCAAAATTAATGAACTCGTAAAAGTTCGTATAACTATCAATTTTCAGACGGCCTAGTAAAAAGGCCGCAGGCAAGGCGCGCCAATCTCGAGGAGCGAGGCGTACTTTTTAGCGTACCTTGCAGCGACGAGGGATGCAGCGCAACGCAGCATCCGGTCTTTTTAAGAGGCTGTCATAATTATTCCGGTGCAAATTCATCCTTACTGGCGCCGCAAACAGGACAAGTCCAATCCGCCGGTAAATCTTCAAAAGCTGTCCCTCGGGAGACGCCATTTTCCGGATCGCCTTTAGCCGGATCGTAAACGTAACCGCATACTCCGCAAACATACTTTTTCATTTCTTCCTCCTCAATATTTTACTCCCGCCGTTAATTAGAAGCTGCTTTCTTGAGTAACTCAGTCGCAATCGTTTTCCCCAGCTCGTGACATTTTTCCAAAGCGCCGTCATCGGGAACATTTTTAATAGAGATAGACGGCGCCGCGATTTCCACCTTCATTTCTTTGAGTATTGCTTCTAAATCCTTGACCGATTCTCCGCTCCAGCCGTAAGAACCGAAAGCCGCGCCAATAAGATTTGCCGGTTTCAAACCTTTCAAATAAGTCATCACATCCGCCATTTGCGGCAGAATATTATTGTTCAGTGTCGGTGAACCGACAATTAATGCTCCGGCATCGAGCACTTCATAAACGACTTCACTGCGGTGAATTTCATTCATCGACAAGAGTTTTACCTTGACGCCTGCCTGCGCCAGAGATTCGCTGATGGCGCTGGCCATTTTTTCCGTGGAATGCCACATCGTCGCGTAAACAACAACCGCTTTGGCCGTCGGTTTTTGTGAAGCCCACTTTTTATAAAGATCGATAATCCAGCCGATGATCTTTGCGCCAGACCGGCCCGTGATCGGGAGCAATAATTTTGATTTTCCAACCTGACGCCGCCACTTTATCCAGAGCCTTCAGAACAATAGGCGAATAAGGCAAAACAATATTGGCATAATATGTTGCCGCTTCAAATTCCAGAGTTGCCGCCGGAATCTCATCGGCAAAACGCTCCAGCGTCGCCAGATGCATCCCGAAAGCGTCCTGCGAAAACAAAAGCTCATCCTTGGCCAGATATGTGAACATGGTGTCCGGCCAGTGAATCATGCGCGTTTCCATAAAAGTCAATTCCATATTGCCCAGGCTAAGTGTTTCCCCATCCTTTACCGGAATAATTTCATGCTGGTCATGAAATAGCTCTTGCAATGTTTTTACGCCGACAGCCGAAGCGAAAACTTTTTCCGGTTTGATTAAATCAATAACTTCGGGCAGACAGCCGGAATGATCCATCTCGGAATGGTTGGAAATAATATATTTTATCTTGGAAGGATCAACGACGGATTTAATGCGGGAGAGCATTTCATCCTTAAACGGCGCTTTAACCGTATCAATTAAGGTAATTTCATCCGCCATTACCAGATAGGCGTTATAGGTGCTGCCGTGGGGCGTTGTGTATCCATGAAAATCACGGATTGTCCAATCAATGGCGCCAACCCAGTAAACATGATCAGTTACTTTTACAGCCGAATAAATATCCTTCATCGTCCCACCTCGCAATTTGTACTAAAAAATTAATATAATTTCTAATCAGGTCCAGTCAATCCCGCAACTTGGAATTCCTCGGCTCCGGCCGAGGGAGGAAAGCGCCGTGACTCGCGGGAGGTCGCTTTGTTTTAGGGAGCTTCCGGCTCCTGTAACCTAAAGGTCATCTGCGACCGGATGGGGCTCCACTGATAAGTTAAATCATTTTAGTGCCGGTATCAAAAGCCGCAAGATTGAGCTTGCGTTTATCCATGGACATATCTTTGGTTATTTCTTTTTCAAATGAACGGCGATTAATCGGCAACATCGCCGTTCCAGCCAGTGCCCCGATCATGACAATGTTGCTCAAAACAGGATTGCCCAGTTCAACTGCCACCGATGTGGCATCAATTAACCAACTTTGTGCCGTTAATTTCTCAAAGACCGATTTAATTTCATCCAGAGATGGATAAACAAAATCGCCGGTTATGACCCCGATGGGATAAACCACTCGGGAATTGGACAAAACCGCGACATCGGGATTACCATACTTGGTTAATACTCTAAGCGCTTCCACCGGTTCCAGGGCGATAATTATGTCTGCCTTTCCCTGCGGAATTTGCGGGCTCAATACGGATTTGGACGATACGCGCAAATGGCTCATCACCGAACCGCCGCGCTGCGACATCCCGAAAGTTTCACCGATTGTAACAAAATAGCCCGCAGTTACCAGCATTCCGGCCAGTACGCGGGAGGCCATGACATTGCCCTGCCCGCCGACGCCGGTGATGATCAGGTTCATTGGATCCTTCGCTAAAGACATTTTCATTTAGCCCGCTGCCTCCGTTCTCCTTATCGCTTTTTGCGGACAGATCGAATAGCAGACGCCGCAGCCGGCGCAAATTACTTCGTCAACTACCGCCTTCTTTTTTATTTGATCCCAAGTAAGCGCCGGACAGCGGAAAATACGGGTGCATAAACGATTACAGCCGCAATTATCGCCAAGGCAGAGCTCTTCGTTCACTTTCATCTGATATTTCTTTTTGCCTTTCTTTTCGGGACTCAAAGCGCAGATCTGCCTCAAAATCAAAACTTTTAAAGATCCGCTTTCGGCCATAAAAGAAGTAAGAATTTTGCTTGTACCTTCCAAATCGAAAGGATCGCTGATAGCGACTTTCGCCCCTATCGCCGAACAAATTTCAGCAATGTCGACGGCCGGAACAGATTCACCCATGGCGCTTACGGCTAAACCCGGATGCGGCTGAAATCCGGTCATTGCCGTTCCGGCGTTATCCAGAACAATAAAAGTTATATCCGCCCGGTTATGCTGGGCGTTGATAAGCGCCGGAATTACCGCGTGATAAAAAGTAGAATCGCCGCAAACCGCCAGAACAGGTTTATCCAAACCGAAAGCATCAAGCTTGGCAAACCCGCTGGCCAGGCCCGTGCCCGAGCCCATGGAATGAAGCGTGCGCACGGTATTGAAACCGATCGCCGGCGATAAGTGCCGCCATCGCGTAACAACCGATATCGCCGCAGACAATCCCTTCGCGGCCGTCAAGCTTCAGCGCGGTGTTGATATTCCAGAAAGAAGCGCGGTGCGGACAACCCGGACAGAAGGTCTGCTCGCGTTCGGGAATTAATGGCGCAATTTTTTTTATTTCTTTCGTATAGCTTTCAGGCAAAGATTTATATTTGACCTTCATTATTTTGCCCAGAGCCTTAACGACAATATCAGGATTCATCTCCCCAACCGAGGGAAAGGTATCATCCATTTTTCCGTAAAAAGTCTTAATGCCGATTTCTTTTAGCATCCCCATCGCCAGCGACTTTGACGTTTTCTTCCATAAACGGCAGGACTTCTTCCACGATCATAATTTTATCTGTCAGGCGCAAATATTTTTTCAGAAGCTTCGCTGGCAGAGGCCAGGTGCAGCTGAGTTTCAAAATTCCGACACGTTTTTGCAGACCCAGCATACTGATTGCTTCCTGACTATAGAGAAAACAGGCGCTGCTGGTGATTATCAGAAGTTCCGGATGTTTGGGACCGGAGTAACTGTTAAAAGGACTATTTTCAAAAAGCTCTGCCGCTTTTTTTAATTTTTTCTGCTGGAGGATATGTTTGGCGACAACCGGAGTGCTGACGACCGGCCCTCTTAATGGATCCATAACCGGGCCGTCAGAAACAAAACGGGCTGTTCGGAATTTTTCCGGCAATTTGCCGCAGATAACGTTGCCGCTGGCGTGCGACATGCGCGTCACCGAACGCAGGATGACAACATTTCTGATTTTTTCCGATAATTCAAATGCCCATTTGGTCAGGTCCTTGGCTTCCTGAAAATTGGCCGGCTCCAAAAGAGGAATTTCCAGCATCCGCGCGAAATATCGCGATTCTCCTTCGTTGACGCTCGAGAGAGCGCCCGGATCTTCACAGTCGACCAGAACTATTCCGCCGCGCGTTCCGGAAGAGGTCAGATGCAAAAGAAAATCGGAGGCCACATTGACGCCGTTTTGTTTCATCACGCACATCGAACGCAAACCGGCAAAAGAAGCGGCTGCGGCCACTTCCAGCGCGACTTTTTCATTGGTCGACCACTCCACATAAAGATTTCTTTCACTTAGCGACAGCGGCAAGGTTTTCGATCACTTCCGAAGAAGGCGTTCCCGGATAACCGGTAGCAACACTCACACCGGCCTCCAGCGCGCCGCGCGCGATGGCTTCATTGCCCATAAATAAAACTTCTGTTTTGGCCGGACTTAGTAATTTGGACATGATTCTACCTATTTTTTTTATTGGTAACGGCCTTTGTTAAAAACTTCTGCACCACCGGATCACGACAATTCAGATACAAAAGATTTTTTGCCGAACCGCTTTTCCTTATAATATTTTTTAACGCTGTTTTCTTTTTTTCCGTAGCCGCTTCTTTCAGTTCCTGTAAACTTTCCTCTGGAGCTTCCCGGATTTCCAGCACTCCGCTTTTTACGGCAAGATCGATTAAATCCTTCCCCTTCTGTGTCCGCACAATCAACTGATTCCAGTGGCGCATTTCTTCCCAATTACCACCGAAGCGTGCCGAGCCTACCGAAATATCGGCATATTCCGCTGTGCTGTCCACGCAATAATGACAGGCTTCCCGAATACAGGCTCTGCACCTCATCAAAAGAAATCGCTTTCGAGCCGTTATCAGTGTAAAGCTCCAGAATATTTTTACCCGCCGGAATATCCATACCTTTTAATGACTGCAGAGCTATATTATTTTGAGTAGCAATTTTGTAAATTTTTCCGCTGAAAGTGTCCAGCCGCAATACAAACCGATGACCAATTGCAGTTGATTGATTTTACCGGAATCATCTTTTACCGGCTTCAACTTCATTTTGGCCAGCGCCAGCGCCTGACAGGGAGTTGCCACAACGCCTATCTTTCCCGCTTCTCTCTTAACCAATTGATTAAAAGCGGCAACTGTCGGCGATACGGTAAATTTGCTGCCGGCATTTTTTCGTAGTGCTGTTTTATCATTCACAATAGAGCCATTTTGTAAAAATTCCTGATTGCGGGAAGAAATGATGGCGGAATCAATCAACCCTTCGGCTAACGCCAATTCCATTAGCGCCGTTACTGTTCCCCCGTGTTGGGCGATTTTCGCGCAATCGGGATCGGCTGCCCGGGAAAAATAATAGCTTTTGACTGCGCCAATTTCCGGCGTTAGATCATCGGAATCAAAAAGAAGCTCTCTGTAATGCGGTGAGATCAGTCGGCGTTCTGGGGCAAAAAGCATAACATTTACCATCTTCAAGATCACAGTAATGCAACTGCACTGTCCGGTCATGATAAATAACCTGATAAGGGCAAAGGCCGACACAAGCGCCGCAACCGGTGCATAATTCTTCTTCCAGCACGTCTTTTTTTAAAAATTTCTGACTGCTTAGCCCTTTAACCATCCATAATCCACCCTGAGTAAAGTTTTGTTTTTATATATCATTACAGTTCTTGAGGCAAGATAATGATAAAGTAGAGGGTGCAATGTGTTTTTGATAACTATTTTCTGCAGGATTGTAAAGAAAAAATGGAGAAATTAATATTTTAAAAGTTTTCGGAAGGTTGTTGACATCCTTGCGTTCTTGTATTATGTAGCCGCTGAAAATTATTCCCCAGTAGCTCAGTCGGTAGAGCAGATGGCTGTTAACCATCGGGTCCGTGGTTCGAGTCCGCGCTGGGGAGCCAGTTTAAATCAGGCTGTGATTTTAAAAACATTTCACAGCCTTTTTCTTAGAATAACTTTTGAATAAGAAGCAATAGAGTTAGATTAAACATTAGGAGATTACACTATGAAAGACGTTGTTATTGTTTCGGCCTGCCGTACAGCAGTAGGCGCATTTGGCGGAAGCCTGAAAGATTTAAACACGGCAACGCTGGGAAGCGTTGTCATGAAAGAAGCGGTAAAGCGCGCGGGTATTGAACCGGCTACTATTGATGATGTCCGTTTCGGTTGTTGTATGGAGCCGGTGGACACTCTCAATGTCACCCGCGTAGCGGCGCTCCTGGCCGGAATTCCCGAAAGCGTTACGGCCGTAACGATAAATCGTGTTTGTATTTCCGGCATGGAAGCCGTTCTTTCCGGTATGGCCATGATTCAAAGTGAAATGGCAGATATAATACTCGCTGGAGGAATGGAACATATGTCCGGTATCGCCTATTCCCTGCCCGGAGCCCGCTGGGGCTACCGCTTGCAGGATCAGGTTCTCGTAGATAATATAATCCGTGCCCTGCATTGCGGCTCACACATTATGCCCGGGCCGGAAAAAGGTCCGCTCAAAGAAGGCGCGCTCATCGACATGTATAGGGGCAAACCTTACATAATGGGTGTTACCGCAGAGTTCATCGCTGAATTGTATAAAATCAGCCGCGAAGAAATGGATGATGTGGCATTGCGTAGCCACAACAATGCGGAAAGAGCTACGCTGCAGGGTGACTTCAAAGAAGAAATTGTGCCAGTGGAAATACCCCAGAAAAAAGGCAAACCGCCGGTAATCTTCGATAAGGATGAACATTTCCGGCCAAAATTGACTATGGAAGAATTAAAGAATTTACCTCCGGCGTTTATCCCCAAAATCGGTAAAGTTACTGCGGGTAATGCTTCGGGAATCAATGACGGCGCCAGCGCGATAGTGATTATGTCGGCACAAAAAGCAAAAGAACTTGGGTTAAAACCTCTTGCCCGGATTACAGCGGTGGGACGCGGCGGATGCCATCCATCCGTTATGGGCTTGAGCGTCGTTCCGGCTGTGCACGACCTGATAAAGAAATCCGGTTTGAAAGTTAGTGATTTTGAACAAATCGAGCTCAACGAAGCTTTTGCGGCTCAATACTTGGGTTGTGAAAAAGAGCTGAAAATTAAACGCGAAATTACCAATGTTAACGGTTCGGGCATCGGCCTTGGTCATCCGGTCGGCTCCACAGGCTGCCGGATTATGGTTACATTGATTAACTCCATGAAAAAACGCGGCAAGACACTGGGAATGGCCACGCTCTGCGGCGGCGGCGGGGTTTCGATGGCTTGTGCCATTGAGATACTATAAGATTATAAAAACTTGTTTACATGAAAAAACCGGAAGGTGGATTTACTCTGCCTTCCGGTTTTTTATTTAGGTTTGATTGAAGATAAATTATTTGTCGCCGTGCATTTGTACAAATTCTTTAATCGAATTCCAGAACAATTCCGGATTTAGGAATTCCAGATCATTATGGAAGCCTCCTTTTATTGTGACCATTTTCTTGGAAACTGCTAGAGATTCAAAAATATATTTGCCCATTGCCCAGGGAACCACTTCATCTTTATCACCATGAATAATCAGAACCGGCGAAATAATCTCCGGAAGTTTTTTCATATTGTTAAAGGCGTCTCCCGCAAACATCGCCAGCGGACCAAATCCATGAGACCGGGCCATTTCCTTGCCGCCGGTCAACGGTGTAACCAGAATAATACCGGCCAATTTCTTTTTCATAGAAATGTTTAACGCCACAACCGTACCCAAAGACCTGCCGCACATGAAAATCTTGGCAGGTGAATAGCCCAGCGTTTCCGTGGCGTATTTCAAAGAAGCTTCTCCATCTTTGTAAATTCCGTTTTCCGAGGGCTTGCCGGTGCTCTTGCCATAGCCTCTGTAACCTACACCCAAAACGTTCAGGCCGGTCTTGGCCAAGTCTATCAGCTCCGGAATACGGTCATATATATTTCCCGCGTTTCCGTGAAAATAAATAACTATGTTTTTAGCTCGGCTATTGGAAACTAAAAAGCACTGCAAGCGCACTTTATCTTCCGTGACTATATAAATTTCTTTCACGCCGGCGGGTATATTTTCCACCGCCACGGATTTGGTAACCGTGGGAAAGAAGGCCATCTGATTTACAATTGCTTCACACCCGATTAAAAACATAAGAAAAATATATATAGCATATTTTATTTTCATGGCCGGAATATCTTTACTAATTGTTTTTAAAAAATATTAGCAAATTTCTTCCACAATTCCCATCAGCGATTGTTGCCGTTTTTTTCTCTAATAATCTCGTCGTATTCAGGGATAACTATACCCTGACCCACCATAATCTGATAAATTCTTTCCGATTGATCCTCCACGTATTTTGACTCACCGTTTGGTTTGTAATGACGGGGGTTGGGTAGAATTGAGGCCAGCCTTGCCGCCTGTCGGGCTGTCAATTGCGAGGCGTGTTTCGCGTAGTGATTTTGCGCCGCCGCTTCAATGCCGAAAACTCCATCGCCCCATTCGACGACGTTCAAATAAAGTTCGAGAATTCTTCTTTTGCTTAATTGATTTTCTATCCGCCAGGTAAGTACAGCTTCCTTGAGTTTTCTAATAGGGTCCTTATCCGGAGAAAGATATAAATTCTTCGCCAGTTGCTGGGAAATAGTACTGCCGCCCGCTTGAATTTTACTTATCTTGATATCTTTTTCCAGAGCTTTTTGTATTGCTTCAAAATCAAATCCTTCATGCGACCAGAATTTACGGTCCTCCGCGATAATTACTGCCTTCATCACATAAGGAGATACTTCAGAAATTGGCACCCAGATTTTCTGAATTTTCTTCTTTAACTTTTTTTGCTGCCAGGTTTTTTCCCGGTATTCCATAAAAGCGGTTTTCTCGGGATTGTGTTTTTTCAAATAAGCTACATCGGGATAAAGAAGATAGCGCCCGACATCAACGGAAAAAATAATCGCGAAGAAAAATAATACCACTAAAAAAACTTGCTTCCAAAGCTTCATAACCATCCCTGCTGTAATTTTGACGAGTTTTCAATAAACTTTAAATTTTTGAGAGTCGTTTCCTATACCGTTTTATCACAGATTGCAAAATATATTTGACAGATAATTTTATTTTTAGTATGTAACAGCCCCCCAAAGTTAGAGGCACGTTGTCGGCAAATATTTTTCATTCTCTTTGTAATAAATTACCCTTTACATTCCGGCACTTATAAATCATCTGGAGACATTTGTGTGTCTTTAACAAAAAGGGAAGCTACATGTTAAAAGGAGGTATTTAATGAGTAAACGGCATTTTTTTGTTTTTTTCCTGTTTTTGTCATTGTTCTTTATCAACAGTGCTCTGGCTAAAGAATACACGGTAAAAACCGGTAACAGTCTAAGAAGTATTTCCAAAGAATTTGGCATCAGTGTAAATGAAATCAAGGAAGCCAACAATCTTACAAAAACTATACTTCAACCAAATCAGGTTTTAACCATCCCCGAAAAGAGCGCTACAGCTTCTACTGCGGGGCAAGAACCGAAGCCGAAATCCGTTGTTTTTTACACTGTCAAAAATGGGGACACCATATCAACAATAGTCAGCAAAACGGGGGTTCCGGCAAAACAAATAATGACGCTGAACAATATTCGCCCGAAAAGTTTACGCGTCGGCAGAAAACTTATTTTGGAAAAATCAACTGCGTCTTCAGAAAATGAACCCACAAATGAAGATAGTGAAGACGACGAAGATACCGAGGAAAATGGTGATACTGCCAAATTGGAAAAGGACCGGCAAAAACAAGAAGAGCTGTTAGGGAAATGGCGCAGCCCCGATGAAAGACAATTATTGGTTAAAGTGGCAACCGGCTTCCTGGGCGCGCCATACAGACTAGGCGGCGCCAGCCTCAAAGGAATTGATTGCTCTGCTTTTGTCCGCAAGATTTATCAAATTTTTGATATAGAATTACCGCGTAACGCCCGCGCACAATCCAAAGTCGGCATAAGCATAGACCGTGAAGAATTGGTGGAAGGCGATCTCGTTTTTTTTCGCACACGCAGGCCTCTGGGACACGTGGGAATTTACATCGGTAATAATGAATTTGTCCACGCTTCCTCTACAAGGAAAGTCATTCGCATTGACAGCATGGATACTCCCTATTTTCAAAAAAGATTTCAGCGCGCCGTCAGAGTAAAAGGTTTGGATAATAACAATAAGGGCGCTTAATCTCGATCAAGAACCAAATCTGTTCATCATGTAATGGACTTTAACTTGAAGCCCCATTACTTCCCTTGCAGTATTTGTGAGTTGATTATCCGTCGGGTTTATTATATGAATTTACAGCTATCAGCTATTTGATTTGTTTACGGCTTCGTTTAAATAACGTGGCAACACCTGACAAAGAAGGGGGAATTATTATGAAGAGAAAAATCTATGTTTTCACCGGCATTTTTATCATGGCCCTATTTTGCAGTGGGTGCCTGGTTTCGGAAGATAAATATATTAAGAAATCGGCGGAGGCCGAAAATTTGACCAAAGAGCTAGCCGCCCAAAAAGAAAAAAATAAAACGCTCTCTGATGAAAATGTCGCTCTTAAGGAAAGCACCGTCAAATTAGAGAAAAAATCAAAGGAAGTCGAAGCAACAAGCAGTACCTATAAAGATTTGCTCCAGGAGATGAAAGGGGAAATCGCCAAAGGGCAAGTCACCATTACTGAACTTAAGGGCAAGCTTACCATGGATGTTGTGGATAAAATTCTATTTGATTCCGGCGAAGCAGCGGTAAAAGAAGAAGGTCTCGCAGTGTTGAAAAGAGTGGTGGATATCTTAAAAAACGCAAAGGATAAAAATATCCGCGTTGAAGGACACACGGATAATGTAAAAATAATAGGCAGATTGGCTAAGAAATATTCGACCAACTGGGATCTTTCCTATGCGCGCGCCATTACCATCACCAAATATTTACAGCAGGAAGGCATTGATCCCAAGGTTCTTTCTGCGACAGCGTTCGGCGAATATCAACCTATAGCTGATAATTCGACTCCCGAAGGCCGGGCTAAAAATCGCCGTATCGCGATTATTCTTTTGCCCAAGGAATAAGTTGATGGGAAAAAATTTAGTCGAAAAAATTCTCGCGCAACATTTGCTTTCCGGCAATCTTGTGCCCGGAGAAGAAATCGGCATTCGCATCGATCAAACTCTTACTCAGGATGCCACGGGAACTATGGCCTATCTGCAATTCGAAGCCATGAACACGCCCAAGGTGAAAACCGAGTTGTCCGTAAGCTATATTGACCATAACACGATTCAGGTCGGTTTTGAAAACGCGGACGATCATCGTTATTTGCAGAGTGTAGCGCAAAAATACGGCATTGTTCTTTCCCGCGCGGGAAACGGCATTTGCCATCAGGTACATCTGGAAAGATTCGGCAAACCCGCTAAAACGCTTATCGGCTCGGACAGCCACACTCCCACCTGCGGCGCGCTATGCATGATTGCCATCGGCGCGGGAGGCCTTGATGTCGCGCTGGCCATGGCCGGCGAACCGTTTTATCTGACTTGTCCCAAAGTTATTAAAATCAATCTCACCGGTAAGCTCAAACCATGGGTTTCCGCCAAAGATGTTATTCTTAAAGTGCTGGAAATTTTTACCACTAAAGGAAATGTCGGCACAGTATTCGAATATGGCGGCAAAGGCGTCGCTACTCTTAGCGTTCCCGAACGCGCCACGATAACCAATATGGGAGCGGAATGCGGTGTAACTACATCCATTTTTCCCAGTGATAAAATGACGCGTCTTTTTCTGCGTTCACAACAAAGAAAAGCCGATTTTATGGAACTCAAGGCCGACAAAGACGCTAATTACGCCAAAGTTGTTAATATTGACTTATCCAAGATTGAACCGTTGACAGCCAAGCCCCACAGCCCGGATAATATCAGCACGGTCAGAAAGATGAAAAAAATTGCTGTTGATCAGGTTTGTCTGGGAAGCTGCACCAATTCTTCTTACAAAGATTTAGTTACCGTGGCTAAAATATTAAAGGGCAAGGTGGTTCATCCCGACGTTAGTTTTATTTTAGCGCCGGGCTCCAAACAGGTATTGGAAGAACCTCGCCCAAAACGGCTATCTTGCCGACTTGATCGCCTCCGGAGCGCGAATTATGGAAAACGCCTGCGGCTTTTGCATCGGCAACAGCCAGAGCCCTCAATCCGGCGCCGTATCGCTGCGCACATCCAACCGTAATTTCCTGGGACGCTCGGGAACCATGGATGCCGATGTTTATCTGGTAAGTCCGGAAACCGCCGCCGCCGCGGTAATCACCGGACGATTTACCGATCCGCGCGATTTAAAAATGCGCTTATCCCAAAGTTAAAATGCCGAAGAAATTTTCTGATTGACGACTCCATGATTATCTGGCCGGTCAAAAACAAAGAACTGCATACCAGAAGATTTATCGCGGTCCCAATATCGGCGCTCCGCCCGAAAATTCCGCAGCTTCCGGATATTATTCAAGGCTCAGGTAACAATAAAAGTCGGCGATAAAATTACGACCGATCATATTATTCCCGCCGGTGCGCGGATGAAATACCGTTCGAACATTCCTAAATATTCCGAATTTGTTTTTGAAAATGTCGATGCCGACTTTTGCGAAACGCGCTCATAAAATAAAGGAGGCGGGAAAACAAAATATCATCGTGGCTGGTTTATCCTACGGACAGGGTTCTTCGCGTGAACATGCCGCTTTATGCCCCATGTATCTGGGCGTGCGCGCGGTAATCGCCAAATCGTTCGAAAGAATTCACGCCGCCAATTTAATTAATTTCGGCATATTGCCTCTTACTTTTCGTGTCGAGAGCGACTATGACAAAATCGATCAGGAAGATGAACTGGAAATTGCTGAGGCAAGAAAAATAATTGCCGGAGACGGAGATCTTCTGGTGCAAAACAAAACCAAAGGCACTTCTTTTTATGTATCTTGCGTCTTATCCGAAAGACAAAAACAAATAATCCTGGCCGGCGGAGCGCTCAACATCCGCAATGTAAATAAAAAAATAAATAGAATCTAACCGGAGCAAAATATTTTTATGGCAAAAAAGATCAAAGTAAAAACTACTGTCGTCGAAATGGACGGCGATGAAATGACCCGTGTCATGTGGCAAATGGTCAAGGATAAACTGCTTTTTCCTTATCTGGATATGAATATAGATTATTACGATCTGCATGTAAAACATCGCGATGATACCGATGACCAGGTAACGGTTGATGCCGCACGCGCGATTATGAAATACGGTGTCGGAATCAAGTGCGCCACCATCACTCCCAACGAAGACCGCGTAAAAGAATACAATTTGAAAAAAGCATGGAAAAGCCCCAACGGCACCATTCGCGCCATGCTCGACGGCACGGTTTTCAGAAAACCGATTTTAGTCAATAATATCAAACCGGCGGTTTCTTCATGGAAAAAACCGATAACCATAGGCCGTCACGCCTACGGCGATGTTTATAATAATTTTGAAATGCCGATTCCGGAGGCGGGAAAACTCGAAATTGTTTTTACTCCCAAAGACGGCGGCAAAGCCTAAAAGCATCCTGGTTAAGATTTCCCCTCAGCGGGAATTATCCAGGTCAATCATAATCTTGACCAATCCATTTTGAGTTTTGCCCGAGCCTGTTTTACTTACGCTTTGAGTGAAAAAATTGATTTGTGGTTTTCGACCAAAGATACCATTTCCAAAATATACGATGCCGGTTTCCGCGAAATCTTCGATCAGGAATTTGAAAAAAACTGGAAGGAAAAATTTGCAAAAAGCAGGAATCGAATATTTCTTCACCCTGATTGACGATGCCGTGGCGCGCATTATGAAAAGCGAAGGCGGTATGCTTTGGGCGCTGAAAAATTATGACGGCGATGTCATGTCGGATATGATTGCTTCCGCCTGCGGCTCGCTGGCCATGATGACATCCGTGCTGGTTTCACCCAACGGCTGGTTTGAATATGAAGCCGCGCACGGCACCGTGCAAAAGCACTACTACAAACATTTAAAAGGCGAAGAAACTTCCAGCAATTCGATGGCGCTGATTTTCGCCTGGACGGGCGGCCTGCGCAAACGCGGCGAGATTGGATGGCACGCCGGAAGTGATAAAGTTTGCCGATAAGCTCGAAGAAGCGGCCATTGCCACCGTGGAAGGCGGCACGATGACCGGTGATTTGCTCGCGCTTGCCGAAAAAAAATCTTCCAACAAAAAAGTGAACACGGAAGGTTTTATCGACGCCATCGCCGCAACACTGCAAAAAAAGCTTCAATGATTAATCGCGCTGAAAATCTGCTTCCCAATTTGCTGGATTTTACTCTGGAGGAAATGGAGGAATTTATTTCCTCTCTGGGCAAGGAAAAATTCCGCGCGCGGCAGATAATGAAATGGCTGCATCAGTCCGGCAGTCGTTTCTTTTGATGAGATGACCACCCTTTCCCGCGATTTCCGCGACAAACTTTCCGAAATCGCCCGTATCAACCGTCCGCAAATCGTCAAAATTCAGAAATCCAAAGATGGAACAAAAAAAGCACTCTTGCGTCTGGAAGACGGACTTTTTATCGAAAGCGTTTTAATCCCCGGTAAAAGCCACTGGACAATCTGCATATCCACTCAGGCCGGCTGCGCCATGGATTGCAAATTTTGTCTGACTGCGCGCCAGGGCTTCAAAAGAAATTTAATGCCTTCGGAAATTGTCGGCCAACTTATAGCTCTGAGACACGAAACTGCCCGAAGGCCCCGACATCAAAAACATTGTGATGATGGGCATGGGTGAACCGCTGGCCAATTATGAAAACACTGCTCAAGGCAATAAATATTCTCACCTGCGATTTCGGCCTGGGTATCTCCAACCGCAAAATCACCGTTTCCACCTGCGGGCTTGCCCCGCAAATTATACAACTGGGCAAAGATATTTGCATCAATCTTGCCGTATCGCTCAACGCGCCTGATGACGAAACAAGAAACAAGCTAATGCCGATAAATAAAAAATATCCGCTGGAAGTATTGCTGGATGCCTGCAGACAATATCCCATGCCCGGCCGGAGACTGCTTACTTTTGAATATATTTTAATTGACGGCGTTAATTCTTCTGTGCACGACGCTGAAAAATTAGCGGCACTTTTGAAAGACCAGCGCTGTAAATTGAACTTGATTGTCTTTAACGAATATCCCGGATCACCTTTTAAATCGCCGCCGCCAAAAGAAGTGGAAGCTTTTCAACAGACTACTGATCAAAAAACACTACACAACCATGCTCCGCGCAAGCCATGGCAGCGACATTCTCGCCGCCTGCGGACAGTTGAGCGGATCTTTTCATAAAAATTGAGAGTTCATTGACATTTATAAAAAGATTATAGAAATTGACGCCGTGAAACAACGTTCTTTTTTTCTTGAGAGATTTCGGATATTTGTTGCATAAAAGACGAAAGGAGATAATGATGGGTTCTGGAAAGTCAAGTGGATTGGCTGTCAAATTAGGAATTGTCGGCTTTATTGCCGGGGGTATTCTTGGGTTTTTATACCGGCCATCGGCTATTCTAATCGGTCAACTGCCGATTGATGTCGTGATAACGAGAGGCGCTAACTTAAAGGGCGTGGATCAGGTACTAATACCCATGGCGCAATCCTCTTTTAACAACATGGTGGCTATAGCTGTCGTTGGCGCCGTTATCGGCATTGTAGCCGGCCTTTTAATGTCAAAAAGATAAATAGGAATATAACTGTAGTGCGGCTCGACCGAACATAAAGCTACAGTTATTGGGTTACTAAACTTTCATTCCAAATAATATAGATTTGCAATTACTCCGATTATTTCTTCTTTTATTTCTTTGGCTCCGGCGCAGCCTTTCCGCCATCAAACTTCATAGTTTTGATCGATTCTTCCATCTTAGCAATCTGCGCAGTCAGATCATCTATTTTCTCTTTTGTATTTTCCATATCCGCCTTAATCCCGATTCGGTTTGATTGCGCTTTCAGCTTCTTCTGCTGCAAATCGGCCTTGGTTTTGACATTATCGTCTTTTTTTCCCAAACCGGATTTGATAATTGCTTCGATTTTCACTAGATCGTAATCGAGTTCCGCCTCCTTACGAAAACTTTCTGCCAAATCTTCTTCATAATCCACATACTTCTTTTGAGTGCCCGCAAGCTCACTTTTCAATTCTGCCAGTTTCAATTTTTCCGAAGCTACTTTTAAATCAAATTCCGCTTTGGAAAATCCTTCGCGCTTCTCCGCCGGTATTTGATTGACCAGGGCCGGATCAACGGCCGACGTTATCGAACTTACTTTGGATTTAACTGATGATGTTAATTCCTGTGTCGTCGCACAGCCGAAGACAAAAAATAATCCCGCAAAAAATAAAATAGCCACCGATAATTTTCGTCTCATAATTTTGCCTCCTAAAATATTTTTTTGATAATTTTCACTTATAAAAGGAGCCTGTTCAGCGGCCATGCTTCTTTAAAGGAAATTTGTCATCTTTTTTTGACCGCTGAGGCGGAATATATTTTTTTTCACGCAAGAGCCGGGAGATATCTTTTTGTCTGCGAGAAACTTTTTGGTCAGCCATAACATATCCCCCTGTTTAATCTAAACGCATTCTTCTTCCAGAGGAAAAGTAAATGCCCTTAAACCGGCGCGAGGATGTTCAACCTTTAATTTTCTCACCAGTTCACAAAGCGGATTAATTTTTTCATCGTGTACGGCTAAAAGTAAGGCGTTATTTTTCCCCGGCCAATAATGGGTGCCCAGCTTCGGCTCAGATTCTTCGCCTTCGCCCATTAATCCGCTCATTTTGGTGTAAGCTTTGAATCCGGCTTTTTTAAAAGCGGCAATGATATCCTCATCGGAGGCTTCAGCATAAAAAACCAAAAACATCTTCATGATTCCGACCTCCTTTTTATTCTCATTACTGTCATTTTTTCTTTCTAAAATATTCCCTACATACTTTTGCTGTTTGGGTTATTATTCTATAAATATTCCTCAACAATAATGCTACATCAATCAACACCTCTTTAATTGTTTTCTTCTTCAAATATTCCCAGCATGACTTTGCTGTCTGGATTATTTTTTTATAAGCATCCTTTAATAATAACGCTACATCGCTTCGTATTTCTTTAAATGTTTTTTTCTTAAAATATTCCTGCCAATCATCGAATATATCATAAGCCGCCGGCACAACGACCAATGTAAGAACCAAAGAAGTCAGCAGGCCGCCGATAACCGCAATGCCCATCGGAGCGCGTGTTTCCGCTCCTTCACCGACACCAATAGCAATCGGAAGCATACCGAAAATCATGGCGAAAGTTGTCATGAGAATCGGCCGCATCCGGACAGGCCCGGCCTGCAGTATTGCTTCCCGGCGCGACATTCCCCTTTCCCGCAAAACATTTGTATAGTCAACCAGCAAAATGGCGTTTTTCTTCACCAAACCCATCAGAAGAATCAAACCGATAAAGCTGAAATGTTCAGCGTCTTGCCCGTGATAAACAACGCGCCGAAAGCGCCGATAAAAGAAAGAGGCATGGAAAGCAAAACCGTTATCGGGATGAACAAAGCTTTCAAATTGCGAAGCCAGAATCATATAAGCCATAATAATACCCAGCATCAAGGCAAAAAGCAGATAGCCAAAAGATTCTTTCATGGTATCGGCCATGCCCTGATATTTGGGCAAATAATCCGACGGCAGAATTTGTCCGGCAATGTCATCCAGTTCATCTTTTGCCTGCCCCAGGGGTTTTCCTTCCAGAGAAGCAAATACGGTAATGGCTCGCTGCCGGTCAACGCGGTTGATGACACTGGGGCCGGTGCCTTCCTGCACCTTGACCACATTGGCCAGTTCAACGAGTTTTCCATCGCGGGCACGCACATAAATTCGCTGCATACCGCTGCTGCTTTCCCGATCTTCCGGATTCAATCTTACCCGAATATCATAACGTTTTCCTTTTGCTTCGTCTTTATAACGGGCAATATCCAGTTCTCCGCTGATCAACAAATTAATCGCTTCGGCAACAGTGGCCACATCCACACCCAAATTCGCTGCCCGGTCACGATCAATATAAACCTTGAATTCCGGTTTCCCGACTTCCAGAGATGTATCCACATCCACGATTCCCGGCAGTTTGGAAAACTCAGCTGTTATTTGTTTTGCGTACTTCTGCAAAGCAGCAAGATCCTGTCCACGAATACTATATTGAATCGGCACATGCCTTATTCCCGCCTCCGATCACCGAAATATCTTCCGCAGATACTTTCAATCCCGGAATTTGCCGTAATTTCATTCGTGCTATTTTTTTTATATCTTCCTGACTTTTTTTACGCTTCGGCTTTTGGTTTCAAGCTGATCATCATCAGACCGCGATTGGCATATCCCCCGTATCCCTGAACATAAAAGACAGATTTGACTTCCGGTATTTCCTGAATCATTGCTTCCGTTTTCTCGAAATATCTTTCGACCTGATCCACGGAATAATCAATCGGCGCTTCCATGCGAACAAGAAAATTGCCCTGATCTTCCGGCGGTATGAATTCCTTACCCATAAATGACACAAGCACAAGACTCAAGACAAAAATTATCAAGCTCCGATAAGCATCGTTTTTCGGTAGCTCAAGGAAAATTCCAGAACACGACGATAAAACTTTCCAGTTTTTTATAATAATTCTCCAGAAAATCTCCGGCTTTTTTCCAGAAAGACCACCGTGTTATAAAGTTACCCTTTTTCTCCGGAGCCAGAGGATTGAGAGGGGAAGTATTGTGCGATTTAAGAAAAATAGACGCCATCATCGGCGTCAAGGTAAAGGAAACAAGCAACGAAACCAAAACGGCAAAAATAATCGTCAAGGCAAACTGGAGGAAAAATCTGCCGATAATTCCTTTCATGAAAGCGACGGGTAAAAAGATGCCCACAATGGCAAACGTAGTGGCCATAACGGCCAGACCGATTTCCGATGTGGCAAATTTTGCCGCTTCTCGCGGCGCCATCCCTTCTTCCACGTGCCGGTAAATATTTTCAATGACAATAATCGCGTCGTCAATCAGCAAACCCACCGAAAGCGACAAAGCCAGCATCGTCATGTTGTTGAAGGTAAAACCAAAAGCGTTGATCAGCGCAAAGGTGGAAATAACGGAAACAGGCAGAGCCACCGCGCTGATTAAAGTCGTGCGCATATTTTTGAGAAAAATAAAAACAGCCAGAATGGCAAAAATGACTGCCGATAATTAAATGGAATTGCACTTCGTCGAATAGAACGAACAATAAAAAGTGACTGATCCACGGCAATATTGATTTTCATTCCGGGAGGCAGTGTTTTGTTGATTTTTTCCACTTCCTTCTTTCACCCGGTTGGCTACTTCCACCGTATTGGTTCCCGATTGTTTCTGAATTGCCATGCCGACAGCCGGAACGCCGTTGAAACGCGACAAGGATCTTCTTTCTTCCATGCCGTCTTCCGCCCTGCCGATATCCCTTATCCTAACCGGCGCGCCTTTGTAATAACTGATAATCAAATCATTAAAATCAGGAATTTTGGCAAATTCGCCTTTAATCCGGACAGTGTATTCCTTGGTTTGCAGTTTCAATGCGACCGCCCGGCAATTCAATATTTTCCCGTTTCGAGGGCAAGAACGACATCGGCCGGGAGCAATCTGATAGGCCTGCATTTTAGCAGCATCCAGCCAGATGCGCACCTGCCGCAGACGCAAACCATAGAAAATAACATCACCGACGCCGTTGATTCGCTGCAATTGTTCTTTCAAAACTTCATCGGCATACGTGGAAAGATCTCGAACAGATTGATTCCCGGAAAGATTCAGTAAATAAAATCGGTGATGGCATCGGGATCAACCTTGGCAATCCTGGGTTCATCAATATCAGCGGGCAATTTATTTCGAATCCCGGATACTTTTTCACGCACATCCTGAACAGCCTGATCAATATTTCGCTCCAGAACAAATTCGATGGTCGTACGCGAAACGCTTTCGTAGCTGGTGGATGTAATACTCTTGACACCGTTAATGGTGTTGACGGCGCCTTCAATCCTGTCCGTCACATCTACATCCATGACATCGGGACTGGCGCCTTTGAGCGTGGTCGTAATGGTGACAATGGGAAAATCAACTTTGGGAAAAAGATCAACGCCGATATCAGGATAACTGACGATACCCAGCACCACCAGGGCCATAATAACCATGGTGGCAAATACCGGACGTTTTACTGATGTATCAGCGAGCCACATTGACCTTTACCCCTTCCGACAAATTGTTCTGTCCGACCACGACAACCTGTTCCTTTTCCTTTAAGACCTTCCAAGACTTCTACATATTCTCCATATTTTCCGCCGATTTTGATAATTCTTTCGTGCGCTTTATCTCCATCAACAACAAAAATGCGGATAATGGCATTGTCGTAAAGTAGCGCTGTCAGCGGAGCGACAACGGCATCACGCGGCGCTGTTGTATATATAAGCGTCCGGGCAAAAAATCCCGGTTTCAATAAATGATTGGAATTGGGAACTATGGCTTCCGCCTGCAGGGTTCGTGTTCTTTCTTCCACATTGGGATAAAGCAGATTCACCTTGCCTTGAAATTGTTTTCCGGCAAACGAATCAACGGTAAAAACAACTTCCTGTCCTTTTTTCAAACTGGATATATCTTTTTCGCTGATTGTAAAATTTAGTTTCAGCGGATCGATTTTGATTAATTGCAGCAAAGGCGTGCCGTTGCGCACATAATCTCCGACAGATACTTTTTTTTCTTTTACCGCGCCGTGCAGCGGCGAATATATTTTTGTCCGGGAAAGTTTTTCCTTGGAAGTCTCCAGCGTGGCTTTTGCTCTATCCAGATCGGCCTCCGCCAGATTTGACTCTGGTGGAAATATCATCGAACTGTTGTTTGGTAATCAACTCTTCCTGGTAAAGAGATTCTTTTCTTTTATACTCGGCTTTCGTGTTCGCCAGACTGGCTTCCGCTTGTCTTAAGGCCGCGTCTGATCGTTTCCATTCCAGCACATAATCAATCTCATTGATCTCCACCAAAAGTGTCCCCATATCAACCGGCGAACCTTCTTCCACTTTGATCTTTCTAACAATCCCATCAACTTCAGAGCTGACCGTCACCTCTTCATCCGCTTTCAATGTTCCTGTTGTTTCCAGATAAGGTTGAATTTGTTTTTTTTCCGCCGTCCAGACGCGTACATTGACCGGCTCTTTCGCGTTCCACCTTTTTTTCGCCTTTGCAGGCGGCAACTAACGGCAGGACAATCAATGCTATAATTAAAAGCAGTGCATTTGCCGCTGGAAGTTTCGACGTGGATCTTTTGATGATGGGGTAATTAAACTTATTCCGACTCATGAATTATATCCTCCCCGGATTTTGACAATGGAAACTTATATTATTAATTACCGCTATTAACAAACTGCAGGAGCATGCCGCTGGACCTCTTTAGCCTGAGGTAAGCAAGCTGGTAATTATAAAGAGCTTCCGCCATGTTTTTTTCCGCTGTAAGAAGCAGTGAATTGGCGTCCATTACATCAAGGCTCGTAGCTAAACCGTTATTAAATTGTCTGATCACGGCATTATAATTATCTTGAGCATAGATAAGCTGATCTTCAAGAAACTTAAGTATCCCTTTTTGCGTTTGTAAGTCGAGATAAGCGCCCTGTAATTCAATATCAACATTTTTTTTGTAATCATCGTAGGCCAGTTTTGCTTGCCTATTTTTGGCTTTTGCTTCGTTGAGTTCGGCAATCCTCAACCCCCCTTCAAAAAAAGGGAAGTTTAAACTGACACCGGCCAGAATGCTTTCCCTGTTGAGCGTTTGCCCGGCAGGATATTGATCCGTGCCAAGATAAATAGCGAATAAACTCAAGTACGGCCAGAAAGCGCCCCGGGCATATTTAACCTGCTCTTCGGCCATCTTGGTTTGCATATCATAACTTTTTAAATCGGCTCTGGAATCGAAGGCAATATTGCGCAGACTTTCCAATGCGGTATTATCTTCGGCCGGAGACAATGTTTCCTTGAGGCGAAAATTTTCTTCCACACCCGTAATGCGAACAAGCGCGGCACGGTAAAGTTTCAGCGCGTTAGTCGCTTTGAGATAATCGGAGCGCGCTCCGGATAGTTCACCTTCGGCGCGCAACAGAGACGTTTTGGTAAGATCACCGACCTTCACTCTTTTTTCGACTGAATCACGATACTGACTTAAACGCGCCATATTCGCGGCGACGATCTCCAGTGACTTTTTCGCTTTCAGAACATCATAATAGGCAGAAGCTACGGCCAGAATAAAATCCGATTTTGTCGCGTCTAAATCGTATTCATTTTTTGTGATCGTTTGACCGGCAATTTTCAGGGCATTGAGCTCCCGCACACTGACCGAAAAAGATTCGTCTATGCGCACACCCCAGCTACCTGATTCATTAGGTTGAATGAGTACACCGGAAACGGTTGTCTTATCTTCCGAGAAACGGTTGTAAGTGCCAAAAGCGGTAACTCTGGGAACTAATAGGGACCATGCCTTATTCTTGCCGACTTGCGCGATGTATAAATTCTCTTCAGCCATTTTAATTTTTTCTGAATTTTTCAAAGCTTCGGAATAAACCTCGCTCAGTGTATATTCGCGCGCTACGGCTTCAAAGAAAAAAATGAACACCGATACCAGCCCGATGATTCCATATAATAATAGCTTCTTCATCCTAAAATCCCTTTCAGTCGATAAACTCATCAAATAATTACGGCCAAATAGTTCCCATAGCCCTATGCAGCCGGGCATGATAAATCTGCAAAAGTAAACGCTCTCATACCGGCACTAGACGGCTTTCTATTTGTCCTGGCCCCCGCCCAGTGTCTTGTATAGAGTAACTAGATTGTTCAACCTGGCAAGGCGCAGGGCAATCAGCCCCTGTTCGGCACCATATAGAGAGCGCTGTGAGTCCAAGACGCTTAAATAACTATCAATTCCCTTGGTATAACGCAATTGGGACAGGCGATATGTTTCTGCAAAAGCATCGGTTAGAGATTGTTGTGCAGTGATCTGCTGATCCATCGTGCCTTTTACTGCAAGGGCATCAGCCACCTCCCTAAAAGCTGCCTGGATGGCTTTCTCATACTGGGCGATAGACATTTCCTTTTCTATTTTGGTCACATCATATGCAAACCAGGTCCTGGCATCAAAAATTGGCATGATGATCTGCGGAGCAAAACTCCATACGCCAGAACCTGATTTGAAAAGCCCTGATAGGTCGGCACTGGCGGTTCCAATGGCTGTTGTCAGAGCAATACGGGGAAAGAAAGCAGCTCGAGCGGCACCGATATTGGCGTTGGCCGCTTTGAGACTATGTTCCGCCGCCAGCACATCCGGCCGCCGCAAAAGCAATTCGGAAGATAAACCTGCAGAAACCTCTCGAGGTGGGCTGACGCTTCCCAAACTCGCAGGCAATAATTCTTGTTTTAACGGAGAACCTACAAGAAGATTCAAAGCGTTTTCATCCTGCGCTACCCGTTGTGTGTAACGTGCAACATCCCCTCTGGCCGTATCCATCTGGCTTTGTGCCCGGCGAAGGTCAAGTTCAGAAGCTAAACCGACGTCATAACGTTTCCGGATCAGATTGTAGGCGGCCTCCTGAGCCTCCAATGTTTTCGATACCAGTTGGAGTGTTTCTCGGTCCGCAGCGAGCGTCAAATACGCCTGAGCCACAGTTGAAACAAGCAGAATCTGTGAACTGCGCAACGCCTGATCAGTGGCCAGGTATTCTTCAAGCGCTTTATCCTTCAAGCTTCGAATGCGACCGAAGAAATCTATTTCCCAAGACGTGATGCCGAGATTGACACTATATTTTTCGGTAGTATATGCGCTCCCGCTAGATGAAAGATCGGCCGGAACACGTTCTTTATACCAGATTCCTATGGCGTTGACCGAAGGCAAGATTGTCGCTGCGCCGATCCCGTACATTGCTTTCGCAAGTTCAACATTGAGTGCTGCCACCCGCAAATCGCGGTTATTGGTCAGGGCAGTTTTAATAATCTCCTGTAGGCGTGTATCCGTAATAAAATCACTCCATGGCAACTCTGCTGCCACTGGAACGGATCTATCTTTTTTTGCTTCGTGGTAAGCTGGGCCCGTTGGCCAGTCGGACGGCATAGGGGCCTCCGGACGTGTGTACTTTGGAGCCATCGTGCAGTAGCACAGAAAAAAGACGATGAAAATCGGTAGAAAAAGTATTTTTCTGCTCATATCATTTAACCTTTAATGGATTCGCTTTCTTTGCTCTAACCGATTTTTGTTTTTGCATCTTAGCGAAGATTTTTTCGCTCATCGCACTGAAAAATGAGCTTTTATCACCTATTCCGTCTGGTGATTGTTTTTGTTGTTTTCCGAAGATCTTTTCGATTAGCACATAGAACAAGGGAGCAAAGATAACCACCAGGACAGTCGCTGTGATCATTCCTCCCAGCACGCTGGTGCCGATGGCGTTTTGGGCGCCCGCACCCGCGCCGGCGGTGATGGCCAAAGGCAGAACGCCGAAACCGAAGGCCAGAGATGTCATGACGATGGGACGAAAGCGCAATTTTGCGCCCTCAATAGTGGCCTCGATAAGACCCATGCCTCTTTCCAATCCACCCTTAGCAAACTGGACAATCAGAATGGCGTTTTTAGTGGTCAGTCCCAATGTGGTTAAAAGCCCGATCTGAAAATAAACGTCATTGGCCAATCCCCGTAAACTTGACGCGATAATGCCGCCAATAACCCCCAGGGGCAGAACTAACAGGATCGAAATGGGGATGGTCCAGCTCTCATAGAGTGCGGCCAGGCACAGGAAGATCACGAAGATGGAAAACGCATAGAGAAGCGGCGCTTGGGAACTCGACATACGTTCCTGGTAGGAAAGACCGGTCCAGTCGAAACCAAAGCCACGGGGAAGTTTTCCCATCGCATCTTCCATAGCCTGCATGGCCTCACCCGAGCTCTTGCCCGGCGCAGGTTCTCCCCAGATATTAATGGAAGGAAATCCATTGAAACGCGTCAGCCTGGGGGCTCCCGACGTCCAGCGGCCCGAGGCGAATGACGAAAAGGGGACCATATTCCCCTGCGTGTTCCGGACGTATATTTTTTCCAGATCCTTGGGCAGCATGCGGTAGGGGGCATCCGCCTGAATGTATACTCTTTTTATACGGCCGCCCTGAATGAAATCGTTGGCATAGGCGCTGCCGAAAGCCGCCGAGAGAGTTGTGTGGATTGAAGTGATGGGGATACCCAACGCACCGGCTTTTTCCCAGTCAACATCAATGCGATATTCGGGAACATCAGCCATGCTGTTGGGCCGAACTTTGGTTACTCTCGGGTCTTTGGCCACCATGCCCAGAAGCTGGTACTGGCCTTCCATCAGAGTCTGATGACCAAGACCACCCCGGTCCAAAAACTGAAAGTCAAATCCCATGGACGTACCCAGTTCGGAAACAGCCGGTGGCTGGAAGACAAACACCACGGCGTTGCGGATGCCGGAAAGTGACGACATTGCTCTTCTCGCGACGGCTTTGGCTTTCAAATCGTTCCGATCGCGCAATTCCCAGTCCTTCAGCCTGATAAACACCATGCCGTTGTTTTGTCCTCTTCCGGAAAATCCGGTACCAGCAATGGTCATCGTGGAGTCCACCGCCTCTTTTTCCTTTTCCATAAAATAATTCTCAATTTGCTTTGTGACTTCTTCGGTTTGCTCCAGCGTAGCGCCTATCGGCATAATCACCTGGGCAAGCAATATTCCCTGGTCTTCATCCGGAAGATAAGCGGTGGGCATGCGCAAAAACAAGGCCCCCATGAAAACGATGATCACCAAAAACACGGCCAGGTAGCGTTTTTTCCGCGAAAGAGAATGGCCGATCAGTCCCATATAACGGTCTCTCAATCCAAAGAACACGCGGTCAAACCTCACGAAAAAAGGTCGAAGAAAGAAGACAGCATTTTCCGCCGGCTCATGCCCTGCCTTCACCGGCTTGAGCAGCGCGGCACACAGCACCGGCGTCAGGATCAAAGCGACGACTACGGAAAGCAACATAGCGGAGATAATTGTAATGGAAAACTGGCGGTAGATAACACCGGTGGAGCCGGGAAAGAACGCCATGGGGCCGAACACGGCGGAAAGCACAAGTCCAATACCGATGAGTGCGCTGGTAATTTGTTCCATCGATTTGGCTGTGGCCTCTTTGGGAGGAAGCCCTTCCTCGCTCATGATCCGTTCCACGTTCTCCACCACTACGATGGCATCGTCCACTAAAAGGCCGATGGCCAGAACCATAGCAAACATCGTCAGCATGTTGACGGAGAACCCAAAGAGTCCTAAAACGGCAAACGTTCCCAGAATGACCACCGGCACTGCGATGGTGGGAATAAGGGTGGCCCGAATATTGCCCAGAAAAAGCCACATCACCAGAAAGACCAGCACGATGGCAATAAACAGGGTTTTGACCACTTCATTGATAGACACTTTAATGAAGGGTGTGGTATCGTGAGGATAGACAACTTTTAGCCCTGCCGGAAAAAACCGGCTCATTTCTTTTAGCTTCGCCTTCACTGCATCGGCCGTATCCAGGGCATTGGCGCCTGCGGCTTGACGGATAGCAATGCCCGCGGAAGGTTTGCCATTTCGGGAAACTTCGATATCGTAGACTTCGCTGCCCAGCTCAGTCCGGCCCACGTCACCAATACGCACGATGGATCCGTCCCGATTGGTCCGCAGGGGAATGTTCGCAAACTCCTTAGGCGTGGAAAGCATGTTCTGGACAACAATGGGAGCATTCAAACGCTGGCTCGCCATCGCAGGCACCCCGCCGAACTGACCTGCGGAAACTTCCACATTATAAGCTTGAAGCGCGGCAATCACATCCTCCACGGTCAGATGGTAATTCGTCAGCTTTTCGGGATTTAGCCAAACACGCATGGCATACCCGCTGCCGAAGATTTCCACCTCGCCCACGCCAGGCACACGCGCCAGTATTCTTTCCAGATTTGATTTGGCATAATCTCTCAGGTCAGGACCATCCATGCTATCGTCTTCCGAAATCAGGCCCACGATCATCAGGTAGTTCCTGGTGGATTTGCGAACATCGACCCCCTGGTTTTTCACTACATCGGGGAGACTCGTCAGGGCGGTTTGAGCTTTATTTTGCACCTGAGACCAGGCCATATCCGGATTGGTTCCCGGAGCAAAGGTCAGCTCAAGACGCGAGCCGCCGGCCGAATCGCTGGAAGCGGACATATATAAGAGACTATCCAGACCGGTCATCTTCTGTTCGATAACCTGGGTGACGCTGTTTTCCACGGTTTCAGCCGACGCCCCCGGGTAAGAAGCAGAAATAGAGATAGTGGGCGGGGCAATCTGGGGATACTGGGAAATGGGCAAATTATAGATAGCAATAATACCCACCGCCATGATGATAATGGCGATGACCCACGCAAAGACCGGACGATCCAAAAAGAATTTAGATAACATTCATCGCCCCCGTCAATTTGTTTTTGCAGGTGGAGTCGTGTTCTTCATTTTTGCGCTTTCTTGCTTACCTTTTTCAAAAGCTACAGCTTTCACGGGCATTCCCGGTTTTACCTTAAGCGCGCCCTCAACAATCACCCGCTCGCCTTGCCCAAGACCTGAAGAAACCAGCCAGTCCTTGTCTATCGTACGATCAAGTGTAAGTGGACGTTGCTCCACTTTCCCCTCTGCATCTACAATTAAAGTAAGGGGATTCCCTTTGGGATCACGGGTCACAGCCTGTTGAGGTACCAGAATTGCTTTCTTGTTCACGCCTTCTTGCACCACAGCCCGGACAAACATACCCGGCAGTAAGACACCCTTTGGATTAGGAAAAACAATGCGTAAAATGACCGATCCGGTTGTCGGATCGACCGTGACATCGCGGAATTGCAGAGTCCCTTTTAATGGATATTCTGTGCCGTCATCCATAATAAGTCTGACCTTTTGCTGATTTTTGCTATTTTGATTCAATTGCCCTTTCTGCAGTTGGCGGCGCAGGCGAAGAATGTCGGTTGTGGATTGAGAAACATCCACGTACATGGGATTCATTTGCTGAATGATAGCCAAAGCCATAGGCTGTTGAGCCGTCACCAGGGCGCCCTCAGTGATGCTGGATCTTCCAATACGACCCGAGATTGGTGCGGTAATCGTCGTATATTTCAGATTGATGCGTGCCGTCTGTATATCTGCCTGAGTCAGTTTCAATGCCGCAGCTGCGTCGTCGCTCTCCTGTTGGCTTACTGCCTTATCGGCCAGCAATTCCTGCAAGCGGTCGGCCCTTAACTGAATGGCCGTGAGATTGGCCTCGGACCGGGCAAGCGCCGCCTGATACAAGGCGGGATCGATCTGGAACAGTGCCTGGCCGGCTTTTACATTGGATCCTTCTTTAAACATACGTTTTTGTATAATACCTCCGACCTGGGGTCGCACTTCAGCAATTAAATAAGCGGCTGTCCGACCCGGCAATTCAGTTGTCATTACTACTTGCTTTGGTTGTATCGTCACAACAGCGACTTCGGGCATCGGGGGTGGACCGCTTGTTTTCTTTCCACAACCGCCCAGGATCAAAAAGGCAGCAAAAATGACCGCGGCAGTTATCAGCCCTGCTCTATTATTTCCTTTCATTCAACACCTCTACTGTTTCAATATAAATATTAATGACCGCTTATGACCGGAACTTGATCACTTGTATATACGCCCAAACAATTTACGGCCAAATAATTCCCATAGCCCTCTGCAGCCTGGCATAATTTATATTGTAATCACCCAAAGCATTGGCGTATTCGGATTTTGCTTTCGTCAACAGCGTCTGGGCATCGAGAACTTCCGTGGAAGTCGCCACCCTTTCTTTATATCTTTCTTCGGAAATGCGGAAATTTTCTTCAGCCTGTTCGATCACTTTCTGCGAGACGGCAATTTGATTTTCGGGCTTCCTGCAAAATCAGATAAGCGTTTTTAATTTCCAGAGTAATTTGGTCATTTAATTCTTTGGCTGCATCTATAGCCTGATTCTCTCTGGCTTTGCTGGCATCAACCCGAAATTTAGTCTTGCCCCATTCCCAGAAATTCCAACTGGCCACCGCCATCACATACCAGCTTTCCATGTCTTTATAGTCACTGCCGGAAACCGATGGATTATCGCCAAACCTTGTGTAATTGCCGACCACGCTTAAAGCGGGCAAATAATCGCTTTGCGCTACCCGTACTAATTTCGCCGCCTGCGCTGCTTTGAGCGAGGAGATTTTGAGCTCCGGTCTTGACTGCTGGGCGATATTCAGACATTCTTCGAATGATTGTTTCAGTGGTTGATAGTTTAAAATATCGACTATTTCCACCGGTGTAAATATCTTGCGTTTCAAAACAGTATTGAAACGGGCTTTGGTCAAATCCACAGCATTTTGAGCTTTGACCAGCGCCTGTTTGCCGTTGGCCAGTTCCACTTCGGCATGCAGTAAATCATTTTTGGGAATCATACCCACCTTAAAATAATTTTCGGCAACATCGCGATGCGCGCTGAGCATCTCCACCGATTGACGAGCCGCGTCCTGAATTCTTTGCGCGCGCAAAATATCAAAATAAGCAATTTTCACTTCCTGTACCACATCCTGATTTTTAGCCGTTTCCTCTAAACGGGCGACATCTTCGCCAATACTGCTTGCCTGATAATTGGCCAGAATACCGCCGCCGGCAAAAAGCGGCTGTTTCGCTTCGATTACCCAGTTATAATTATCTTTTGTTCCTGACACAATTTCGACAGGGAGGTATTATGGGTGGAAATCCCGGAAATTTGGAAAGATGGCTCTTCATTCAATCGCGTATAACTGTAGGAAGTGCTGAACTTGGGCAAAAATCCGGTAACTGCTTCTCTTTTCTGGGCAGTAGCACTTCTTGATCCTTCTTTGGCAATATTTATAACGGTGCTGTTTTTCAAAGCGATTTCAATACTTGTTTCCAAAGTTAAAGGCTCTTCGGCAAAAACAAGATTCGGAAAAAGAATAATTGCCAAAACAATCAAAAAGGGTGAACAATATGTTTTACTAATCATACTTTTTTCACTCCATTTAAAAAAATGTCCAGAATAAAATCCCTTTTGGAAAGGAGGGACTCTTTCGTCGGAATTAACAACCACTCGCTGGCTGCCGACCTGATCAAATGAATTAATGCCGAAGCCATTTCGTGCGGCGGAAGCGGGCGTAATAAGCCGCTCTTTACACCCACTTTTAATAAATTCTCGATAAAAGTTATGTGTTTAAAATAATCATCGATAAGCTTTTGGCGCAGTGTAGTCATAATTTCCGATAAGGCATCGTTTTCCCCGCGGAGGAATATACGACAGAAATCCATGTTATTTTCAACAAACTTTAAATGCGCATTGATCAGTGTTATAATTTTACCGACAATATCTTTTACCGCGTTTACCTCCTGCCGAATTTCGGCGTACATTAAGTCGAGTTTTTCGCTGATCATTGTCGTATAAAGATGTTCTTTGCCGTCAAAAAACTGGTAGAGGGAACCGATGGCAAAACCGGAAGCGTTGGCAATTTCCGCTACTGTGACATTATGATAACCTTTGGTGGAAAATATTTTTTCCGCCTGTTCCAGAATATCTGCCCGCCGTGTATGGAATTCTCTTTCTTTTCGTTCAGATCGCACCATTATCAGCGCCCTCTCAATTTCCTTGAACAATCATTCAATATTTGAATGATAATTCAGATTATAGAATATTTATTATTTGTCAAGGGGAATATTTAGTTTTTCTTAAAGGGCGAAAAAATTTAAATACCATCTGTTATGTTGCCTTACTTGAGGATGAATTCCAAACGTGCTATAGGACAATCAAGAGAGTTAAAGCGTTAATTTATAAATTTGATATTCTGAAATTACCGCTCCTACTAAAAAAGTTATTCTGGGAATATTTTTCATTTGCAAATACATAGCATTATGTAATACTAATCTTAATAAAAGCATTTATATTTACTCCACCATTAGGGGTGCAAATATGAAAAAATCATATATATTAGCCCTTGATCAGGGCACCACCAGTTCGCGCGCCATTCTTTACGACCGTGAAGGAAAAGTCGTAAAAATCACCCAAAAAGAATTTACTCAAATCTATCCCAAAGCCGGCTGGGTGGAACATGATCCGATGGAAATCTGGGGCTCGCAAAGCGGCGTGGCCAGCGAAATTCTGGCAACAACCGGTATTGCCGCGGAAGAAATAGCGGCAATCGGCATCACCAATCAACGGGAAACAACGGTTGTCTGGGATAAACAAACGGGAAAACCAATTTATAACGCTATTGTCTGGCAGTGCCGCCGCACTTCAGGAATATGCGATGAGCTGAAAGCAAAAGGTATGGAAAATGTTATGCCGCGAAAACACGGGATTGGTGCTCGACGCATATTTTTCCGGAACCAAAGTAAAATGGATACTGGATAATGTGGAAGGAGCAAGGGAGAAGGCTAAAAAGGGCGAGCTTTTATTCGGCAATATCGATACCTGGCTGATCTGGAACTTAACAAGAGGAAAAGTGCACGTTACGGATTACAGCAATGCCTCGCGCACCATGCTTTACAACATCAAAGAGTTGAAATGGGATGAAAGAATTTTAAAAGAACTCGATATTCCGGCTTCCATGCTGCCGGAGGTAAAACCATCAAGTGCCGTATATGGCGTTACAGATGCCAGAATACTGGGAGCGGAAATTCCCATTGCCGGCGACGCCGGCGATCAGCAGGCGGCACTGTTCGGACAGGCCTGCTACACTCCGGGAATGGCTAAAAATACTTACGGCACGGGATGTTTCATGCTCATGCTGACGGGAGAAAAGCTGGTGCATTCGGAAAACGGCCTTCTGACGACTATCGCCTGGGGAATAAATAATAAAGTAGAATATGCCCTGGAGGGAAGCATTTTCGTCGCCGGTGCCGCGATGCAGTGGCTGCGTGACAGCCTGAAAGTAATTTATGATGCGAAAGACAGCGAGTATTTTGCCACAAAAGTTGACGACTCCCTGGGCGTTTACGTTGTTCCCGCCTTTGTGGGACTTGGGCGCTCCTTACTGGGACATGTATGCGCGCGGCGCTATTCTCGGTTTGACCAGAGGGACAACGAGAAATCACATCATCCGCGCCACTTTGGAATCTATCGCCTATCAAACCCGCGATGTTCTGGAACTGATGCGCACTGAATGCGGAATTGAACTCTGCGAACTGCGCGTGGACGGCGGAGCCTGCGCCAATAACTTTCTAATGCAATTTCAATCGGATATTCTCGGAGTTCCCGTGGAGAGGCCGGAGATTATTGAAACAACGGCCCTGGGAGCTGCCTATCTGGCCGGCCTGGCCGTCGGTTTCTGGAAAGATCAATCCATGATTGCCGAAAGGCGAAAAGTCAATCGAAAATTTCGACCATACATGAGCGAAGATAAACGAAAAGAACTTTACACCAACTGGAAGAAGGCAGTGAAGCGTGCCATGCATTGGGAGGAAGAAAAATAAAACAGCATGATTAAAACGGATGTCATCATTATCGGCGGGGGTGCCACCGGCTGCGGTATAGCCAGAGATCTGGCCTTGCGCGGCATACCACACTGTCTCATCGAAAAGGGAGACTTTGCGGCGGGAGCCACCGGCGCCTGCCACGGCCTTCTGCACAGCGGGGGCCGGTATGTGGTTTCCGATCCGATAGCAGCCAAGGAGTGTTACGATGAAAACATCATTTTGAGAAAAATTGGCGAAAAGTGCGTCGAGCAAACGGGAGGCCTTTTTGTGCGTCTTCCCGGCGATTCCAAGCTTTACCGCGAACGTTTCCTTCGCAGTTGTGAAGAAATCGGAATACCCGCAGAAGTCATTTCCTCGACCAAAGCTCTCGATTTGGTTTCCAACCTGAATCCGGAAATCGAAGAAGCCATCAAAGTTCCCGATTGTTCTATCGATCCCTTCCGCCTGTGCATGCTCAATATCACAACGTCGCAACGAAGAGACGGCATCATTTTTATTCGCCACAAGGTAACGGAAATCGTCAAATCGCACGGCCGCTGTATCGGCGTTAAAGCCACCGATCAGGTCACCGGTGAAATCCGAGAAATCCGTGGCAACGTCATTGTCAATGCGACCGGCGCCTGGTCTCATCTGGTCGCCTCTCTTGCCGGAAGTGAAGTGCCGCTTACTCTATCCAAAGGAAGTCATTGGTCATCACCAATCACCGGCTAACCAATATGGTGATTAACAGACTGCGTCCGCCTTCCGACGGCGATATCATTGTGCCCAACGAAGCTGTCTGCCTGGCCGGAACAACATCGCTAATGGTGGAAGATCCGGATAAAATCAGAATCGAATCCACTGAGGTGGATACCATTATCAGAGAGGCGGGGCGAATGATTCCTCACTTCAACAATACGCGCATCATCCGCGCTTTTTCCGGCGTCCGCCCTCTGCTTAAATCCCAAAAATCGGACAGCCGCGAAATTTCCCGTGGTTTTCAGATCATTAACCATGAAAACGGAATGTACAGCATCGTGGGAGGAAAGCTCACCACTTTCCGGCTCATGGCGGAAAAAATGGTCGATACCATAATGGATTCTTTCAACCTGAAGAAATCATGCGAAACGGCTGAAATACCTCTGGACGGACAGGAAGAACTTAGCGGCTATCCCCTTGTCCAAACGGCTCGCGGATATGAAAAATATCGTCTGTGAATGCGAACTTGTCTCCAGGAAAGAAGTGGAACGGATAATCAAACAAACAGGAACACGATACGTCGGCGATATCCAGCACCGGACACGGCTGGGTATGGGACCATGCCAGGGAGGCTTTTGCACTTTTCGTGCGCTGGGAATTATGCATGAAAAAAGTATCATCTCACCGGAGCAATCCATGGATCCGCTTTGCGGGATTTTCTCCAGCGCCGTTTTCGCGGTATTCGATATTGCCTTTGGGGCGATCAGTTGCGCGAAGAACAGCTTGTGGAATACATCTATCTGGGCATACTGGCCATGGAGAAACCGCAGTGAGCGTGATTGAATACGACGTCATTGTTATCGGCGCGGGAGTAGCTGGATTTACTGCGGGCACAAGACTTGCCGAGCGCGGCCTGAAGGTTGCCGTTGTCACCAGCGGAGAACCCACGGCGTGTCTTTCTACCGGCTGTATAGATGTATGCTCCCGTGACCATAATCCCCTGCACGGCGTAACTCATCTTCCGGAGGAGCACCCTTTTCACCTTGTCTCCCGGGCAACTATCCGGGAGGCGCTGGATAATTTCGCCAATGCTATGAGCGATATGGGTATTCCCTATATCGGCACACCGGAAGAAAACCGCCGTATTCTTTCGGCTCTGGGCACTTACAAGACCACCTGTCTGGTTCCGGTAACTATGCAGGCGGCGCCGCAGAACGACTGATGACAGCATACACATCATTACATTTAGCGGGCTCAAAGATTTTTATCCCAGCTACATAATTTCCCGGCGGAAGAATGCCTCTTTTTCGACATACGACGCCGATGTTTCCACGACCATGGGCATTGCGGCAAATTTCGAGCGGGAAGATTTTCTGGAAGCATTCATCCTCTGGCTGGAAAAACTCAACATTCCAGAAGGCAAAATTGCTTTTCCCGCCGTTTTAGGTTTGGAATCGGCCGCCAAAATTGTAAAAAAAATAGAAGAGAGACTTACGCGGGACCTGTTTTTGAAATCCCCACCATTCCGCCATCCATGCCCGGCAGAAGATTGTTCAACGCGCTGAAAGATTATTTCCGGAAAAAAGGCGGGACCATCTACTGGGCTTGGCCGGTTATCGGTGTGGAAAAAACGGGTAAGATTATTGAAGCCGTTGTCACTCAATCCGAAGGAAGGCCCAACAGCCTCAATGCCAAGGCTTTTGTTCTGGCCACGGGATCATTTGTCGGCGGCGGGCTTCACGCGCAGCGGGACACGATCATGGAAAAGGTTTTTAATCTTCCCGTGCATGTTCCCGGCCTGCGGGAAGCCTGGTTCGATAATGATTATTTTTCCTTTAATCACGGTATCGGCAAGGCGGGAATTATTGTAGATTCATCCTTCCGTCCCGGCGGGCTCCGCATGGGAAAATATTTTTGTGTGCGGAGGAATACTCGCCAATACGGAGATTTTGAAAAACGGATGCGGGCACGGCCTGGCGCTGGCGACAGGTTATGCCGCGGCAAAGTCTTGCGCGGAGTATATCCGATGAAGTACGAACACTGCATACGCTGCACTATCTGTGTCGAGAATTGTCCCGTCCTTCGGGTCAATCCTGATTTTCCCGGGCCGAAACAATCAGGACCCGATGCCCAGCGTTTCCGGATGGAAAGAGAAAAAGCCGTGGATAAATGGGTGATGCTATGCAGTCAGTGCAAACGCTGCGAGATGGCTTGCCCGTGCGGAGTGGAACCGGCCCAGATTATTCTCAGGGCACAGCAAAGATATGGTCTTCAGCACCCCCGAACGCTGGCATACCTGCTTTTTGCCAATAACTACTACTTAAGCGCCCTCGGTTCTTTAACCGCGCCTATCGCCAACACGATTGCGGGAACCGCAATCGGGAAGAAGATATTCCGGGCTATGGGCATAGCAACTTATATACCTTTCCCGAAATTCCGTTTCCGGACACTGCATAACGAAAAGAAAAATCTGAGTAAATCGACAAAAAAAGTAGCTTTTTTTTACGGGTGCTTTATCAATTTTTATCGACCCGATATCGGCAGAAAAATAATTCAACTGCTCACGTCATTCAACATAGATGTTGTACTGCCGCCCCAGTGGTGCTGTGGTCTTCCGGCGCTGGGTAACGGGAATCTGGCGCTGGCCCGTTCCTTTGCTGAAAAGAATGCCGCTTCGTTGTCCAACTACATTGATGCGGGGTATGAAGTCGTCTATACATGCACATCCTGCGGCCTTTGTCTCTTGCATGATTATCCGGGCATTCTGGAAATTCCGCAGGGGAAAAAGATCGCCGAAAACAGCTACGACCTCCATGAATATATAGTCAAACTAATCGATGAAGGACATATCGATCCGCAATTCAGGGAAGTGCGGCGCAAACTTGCTTATCACATCCCCTGTCACCTGCAGGGCGCTGGGCATCGGCTATCCGGCGACAAAAATTATGGCGATGATCCCCGGACTGGAATATAAGATTCTTGATGATACCTGCTGCGGACTCAACGGCAGTTACGGTTTTAAAAAAACTAACGAGTCCACCGCAGTCCAGCTGGGAAACAGGGCTGTTTCACTCATCAGGAAAACCGGAGCGGAAGCGATTGTCGCGGATTGCGGTTCGTGCCGGATGCAATTGGGCGGTCTCTCCGGCCTGACGGCCCTCGATCCGGCGGAAATCGTCAGCGAATCACTGGGAATCACAAACCAGAAGTAAACTTTAGGGCAAACCTCTATCTGACGAAAGCCTCACCCTTTTCCTCTTTATTCCAATTCTTTTTTCATCCGGTCAAATTCTTCTTTGGTAATCTTACCCTTGGCATAACGCTTTTTTAGAATATCCAAAGGCGTCTCCGCTGCTTCCCCGAACACATTCTTTGATTTAGCAGATTGAACAATAAAATAAATCGCTATTCCGAGAACAATTAAAAACAATATCCACATAAACATACCTCCGTATCCAAAGCCATAATTCATCATATGCCCCCCTTCATATCCGCTCATCGGTCCATAGGGACCGGAACACATGGTTAAAAGTGGTGTCGTCATTACCAGCACAAAGAAAAATATTTTTCTCATACTATTTTCGGCTCCTTTCTTTGTCAGAAAAACCATTACTTTCAGAACTCGACCGCCTTGCACACACAAAGAGAATTTCTTATCCTGAAATATTCGCCTCATTTGTCATTCAAACCTGAAGCAATAAGCGTCACTTCCGGGCATTAACTTAATAGCGTCCACCCTGCTTGTCAAACTGCATACTAATTCACCCGGCAGGGAGCAGTGAGGAGGGGGTATTAATAGTGGTAAAGATGGAAGATTTAAAAGAGTCAAAAATCTTATAGCCCCGTACGCATACGGGGCTATAAGATAAGGCTAACGTTTAATATTGGAAAGTTTAAAGCTGCGGGAAAGATAAATTCCCGCGTTTATTCGTTTTATGAAATCTCAGGCCCGCTCTATTTCATATTTACTACAAAATCATCTCTTCTGTTTTTAGCCCATGCTTCTTCATTATGGCCCGGATCCAGCGGCTTGCTTTCGCCGTAACTAACCGTCTTTATATTTTTTTTGCTGACGCCTAAATTAACCAAATAATTCATGGCCGCTTTTGCTCTTCTATTGCCGAGAGCTAAATTATATTCGTCGGTTCCTCTCTCATCACAGTTTCCCGCTATGGTTATTTTTACATTTTTATTTTTCAAAAGATACCCGGCAGCTTGCTTTAGAACTTCCCTGTCCGCTGAACGGATAACGGCTTTATCAAAGTCAAAATATACAGCTTTAAGGACAGCATCCTCTTTTGCCGATGCCGCTTGTGCCTTTGCCGAACCTTCTTGAGTAGCTTCATCGGTCTTAACTACTTGTGTTTTATGGCTGTAGGCGTAGCAGTCGCGCGAGGTCGTAGCCCATCGTCTCGGCGAGTCGCGCGATCGCGCGCGGCCTTCTCCTCGGCGTACGCGTAGTACTCGATCTCGCCGGTGTACTTGCCGTCCGCGATCTCCATCCGGGTCGCGATGACGCGGTCGGCGCCGAGCATCTCGCCGATCGGCTCGACGACCTCGGCGCCGCGAGGCGGAGACGATCACGACGTCGCGGCCGGCCTGCGCGGTGCTCCTCGATCAGCGAGACGGCCTCGTCGTAGACCAGCGGGTCGACGATGTTGTGCAGGGTCTCGGCGACGATCTCGCGGACCGTCGCGACGTCCCAGCCGGCGCACAGCTCGCGACATGAACTCCCGCATCTTCTCCATCTGGTCGTGGTCGGCGCCGCCGACGAGGTAGACGAACTGGGCGTACGCCGAGCGCAGCACCGCGCGTCGCGAGATCAGCCCGCCCGCCTGGAACGGCCGGCTGAAGGCCAGCGTGCTCGACTTGGCGATGATCGTCTTGTCGAGGTCGAAGAAGGCGCGCGGTGGGGCGGGGCGGGCCGCGGAGTGTCGGGCGCCAGCGCATCGGGTGCCATGCCGCGAGCATAGGGCGACCAGGCGGCGCGCTCGGGGAGCGGCCCCAGCCCGGGGTGCGCCGGTGATTTCGGTCACGCGCGAAGGCCCGGAGCGCGCTGCGAACCGGCCAGTTGGGCGAATCGCGGGGCCCGTTGGGGCTGAGGGGTTTGCCGAACCGCCCGCCGAGGGGCACGATGGGAGCAAGTCGCCGCCCTGTGCGGCGCCGGGGCCCGGCCTATCCCCCCCAGGCCGGACCCACGAGACGACCCCCGCCATCCCCCCGGCGGGGGTCGTCTATCTGTTTCGG
>CAVXLI010000004.1:0-42084 GCA_963762595.1 uncultured delta proteobacterium | reverse complement strand
AGGTCGAGGGGAAAACAACCCGCTTATGATATTTGACGCACTTCTTGATGATATCCACATTCATTTCAAAATCAAGATTGTAAACGGCAATCGGATCTTCCACGTAAAGCTTCGGAGTGGCAATAGCCACAAGTGGCATGACGACATCGCATTTTTTTATTTGCAGTTCAATCCACTCTCGATTGATGGCAATATCGCCTTCCATAAAATGAAAACGCGGATTATTCAGAGCCTTGCCGAGCCGGTCTGTGCCTAAATCCATGCCGTAAACTGTCCAATCTTTTTTTTCGGTGAGGATTCTATTAATCAGATGATGTCCGATAAATCCATTTACGCCCAGAATTAATATTTTCATTTCAGCCTTGTCACCTTCCCTTTTTTGAAATATTCGGAAATTTGCGAACCTTTAAGGCGCCTTCCCTGAACTTCTATATCAATAAGCTTTATAGCATCTTTACCGGTATGCACAAGAATTTTTTCTGCGCCGATTTCACCTCTCCGGCAACTTTGGATATGTTTGATTTTACCGGCTCGGCCCACCAGATAATTAATTTTTTCATCATTTTCCAAAATCGCAAAAGCTCCCGGATAAGGTTCGGTGACGCCGCGAATCAAATTGTAAATATCTTGCGCGGATTTATTCCAATCAATGCGGCCATCCTCCGGACGCCTTCCGCCATAATAACTTCCCGCTTTCAAATCCTGCTTTTGCCGGGGTATTTGACCTTTCTTAATTAAAGGCAGTACTTCATCCAAAAGCTCTTTAGCAGCCCGGCAGAGCTTATCGTACAAAGTTTTTGCGGTATCAGATAAGTCTATTGCTACGGCTTTTTGACCGACGATATCTCCGGCATCAGGTTTATCAATCATATAATGAAGTGTAACGCCGGTGTGTTTTTCTCCGTTGATCAAAACCCAGTTTACCGGACAGCGTCCCCGATAAGCCGGCAAAAGCGAGCCGTGCAAGTTAAATAGCGCCGAGCTTTGGGATTTCCAGAATCTCGCGGCAGATCATTTTTCGATAATAAAAGGAAAATATAATATCGGGCTTGAGCCCGCTAATTTTTTCAATCCATTGCAGGTTCATTTATTTCTTCGGTAGTGTACACGGCAATATTCTTTTTTACAGCCCAATCTTTAACCGAACCGAACCAGCAATTCTCATCAGGGTCGTCTTCATGTGTAAACACGGCGGCAATATCAAAACCATGCTGCGAAAATCGCTTCCAAACCGGCAATACCCATATTGTGATATGCAAAAACAACCGTTTTCAACTTATTTCGTTTATTCCCTTCTGCGCTGTAAATGTTTTCAATCACATATTCCGGCCGCTTGCGCACTTCCCGGTAAATTCTGCCGATATATTCACCAATCACACCCAAGGCAAAAAATTGCAGGCCGACGAAGACAAACAATACGGCAAACAAAGTAAATATTCCTTCCGCCGCCCATTCGGCACCGTAAACCAACCGAGCAATCGCCAGAAAAATACCGAAACAAACACCCAAGAGTGACATCAATATACCGCCATACATAATAAGCTTTATCGGTAAATTCGAAAAAGACGCCACCAGATCAAATTGCAGATTAATCAATTTTCTTAAAGGATAACTTGATTTTCCGCCCTGCCGTTCTTCATGAGCCACTTCTATTTCCGTTACGCGTTTGGCAAAAACCGTCGCCAAAGCCGGAATAAATGTGGAATGTTCATGGCATTGAATCATCCTTTCGACCACCGGACGCCTGTACGCCCGCAGCATGCATCCCCAATCCCGCAGGCTGACGCCGGTAATCTTTCGCGCCACCATGTTAATAATTTTTGAGGGAATAATTCGCCAGAAAGAATCTTTGCGTCCCTTTCTGATCGTGCCGACAACATCATAATTGCCCTCTTCCATTACTTTAACTAAATTAGGTATTTCTTCGGGAGGATTTTGCAAATCCGCATCCATGGTAATGACGATTTCAGCGCTGGATAACGGAAAATCCGGCCAAGATGGCCGCGTGCTGGCCGTAATTTCGCGTCAGTTCTACTATCTTCACCTGATGGTTTTTGTGTAAATTCTTTGAGAATTTCGAGAGAATTATCGCGGCTTCCGTCATCAATAAATATTATTTCGTAACTTTTTCCCAAACCCTGCATTACCGGCTGTAAGCCTCTGCATTAAAGTCGGGAGATTTTCTTTTTCATTGTAAACGGGAATGACGACTAGCTACTTTCAGTATTACTCATGATTCACTAATCTCCTTTATAGCTGTGCAAACATATTGAACATCTTCTTGCCGCATATCCGGAAATAAAGGCAAAGATATAATCTTATCTGCCGCGCTTTGAGTTTCCGGAAGCATGCCGATACTTGCCGCGTATCTTTCCTTTACATAGCTTAAAGTATGGGCTGGAGGAAAATGCAAACCATATCCGATATTATAATCAGCCAATCTGTTCATAAACTCATCCCGGTTCAAAGCCAAAATTTTGATTACAAAAAGATGCCAGGCATGGGTATGATCATATTGCGGAACTTCCGGCAAATCAATACCGGAAATACCCTTTAAGTCCTTCCAAATAAAGTTGAGCCAGTTTAGAACGTCTTGCAGTTCAATTCCTGCCAGCGCTCCAAGCTGAGCCAATCCCAGCGCCGCCAGCAGATCCGGCATATTATATTTATAGCCGGGCTCGGCATATATCATAGGACGGATTGCCGCCCTTGCCGTATCTTTTCCAGGCATCGCGTTCGATTCCGTGAAATCTCAAGAGACGCAACTTTCTTTTCCAAAGCGGCATCATTTAAAGTTATCATTCCGCCTTCACCGGTGGTAATATTTTTAATCGGATGAAAAGAAAAAATAGCTGGATGACCAAAACCACCGGCATGAATTCCTTTATAGTAAGTTCCGACTGCGTGAGCGGCATCTTCAATAACAATCAGATTATATTTTGCGCGCCAGCTTATTAATTTTGTCCATATCCGCCGGAGCGCCCGCGAAATGAACCGGAATAATTGCTCTTGTCTTTGTGTGATTTTTTCTTCAATCAAATCCGCATTGATATTGAAAGTGCCATAATCAATATCGACAAATACCGGCGTCGCTCCGCGCAGGGCAATCATGTTTATTGTAGAAGCGAAAGTCATTGAGGGAGTGATAACTTCATCACCCGGCACCAATATCCAGCGCGGATAAAGTCATATGCATTCCGGCGGTGGCCGAATTTAGCGCTATCGCCTGTTGGGCGCCGGTAAGCTTGCAGAAGTTGTCTTCAAATTCCTGGCAATGCGCTCCGGTCGTAATCCAGCCGGATTTCAGACAGGATACAACTTTATTAATTTCGGTCTTCGCCAATTGACGGCCTGCTAAACGGCAAGAAATCTTTTCTGATTTTCATTTACAGCCTTCTTCGATCTCTTATTTTTTATGTGAAGAGATAAAAAGCGCTATTATCCCAGAGCACTATCCACTTTAGGAAATTTTTGCTTTAATTTGCTTTTAACTTGTTTTTGTGCTGGGTAATACAATAAACATCTTTTTCTTTGCGCACACAATTGAAAAAATTCATCTCTGGATAAGAAAATAATGCTTTCTTTCCGTCTGCCGGAAGCTTGGCTATTCCTTCCGACAACTCGCCGAAATCTTCGACAATCGGCGTTCTGATTTTATTATAAAAGTCAATGCCGTAAAAATTTTCTCGGTATTGATATAAATCCTGACCAGCCGGTACAAACTTGAAAATTGCTTCCTTAGCAACTTGAGCGCTGCGATAAGGCGCTAAAAAATCATTTAACGGAAAAAGAATGCTGGCCAGAAATACGCGCACACAACAGTAAATAGTTAAAAACCAGCCGCGTCTTAACTTTCGGGCAATCAGCTCCGGCAGAAAAGTCATAAGAACCGCCACCATTACAGGCAGCAAAATATATAGCCACCAGTTATCGGAAATCATAACAACCAGACCTTTTTCAGCATCGGAATATTGCTTGAATATCAGCGGAAGCATCAGAGCAATAAATAATTATCAATGACTGCAAAATAACGGCACTTGATAAAATATCTTTCTCCTGCCGGCTTGCTCTCACGACAATTCCTCTTCATATTTTTAAAATATACTGCCCGCAAAAAGAGCCAACGGAATAAATAAAGGAGCCATATATGTGGCCAGTTTGGAAGAAGAAAACTGTGTAAAACAAAAAAATAAATAAAAACCAAACTACCAGTAATTTATTTTCATCTTTGCTGAATAACCATTCCTTAATTGATTTATTCCTCCAGGCTTTGATCAGATAAACAGACCATGGAATGATTCCGCCGATAATTATCGGCAAATAAAAATAAAAAGGTTCGGTCTTGCCGTGCATCTTCGTGGTAAAACGCAGGAAATGTTCACGCACAAAGAAAAACCACAGAAAATCGGAATTTTCTTTTTGCGCCAGAATCAGCCAGGGACAAACAACAATCAGAAATATCAATATTCCAATTGGCGAAAATAACTGCCATATTTGACGCCACTTACCAATCCAGATAAGCCAGACAACCAAAATAGCTAAAGGGAAAAACAACGCCGATAACCCCTTTCGTTAAAAATGCAAGAGCGCAGGAAAAATAAAATAAATAAAACAGATATTTTTTTTTTTCTTCGTAAAGCAAGATAACCCAGCCAGATAGAAAGACACACGAAAAAAGTAAGAGGCATATCCAAAATGTTGATACGTCCCAAGACAAAAGGAAAAGCGGAAATGGTCAAGAGCATCGCCGCGTAAAGTCCTGTCTTTTCATCCCGAAAATGTCTGCCCATGAAATAAGCAAGCAAAATACACCCCCAGGCGCACAGAGCAACAAAAAGACGGGCGGAAAAATCGTTTTCACCGAATACTTTAAAAGACATTGCCGTCGCCCAGTAAACCAGCGGCGGCTTTTCCAGATAAATAACATTTTTAATATGCGGTGTGACATAATTCCCGGATTGATTCATGGCGCTGGGAATCAGGCTGTAGCGGGCTTCATCCGGTTCCATTTGCGGCATGATACGGAAAGCAAACCGATATAAAGAATAAAAGGTATTAAAAATAGTACATATTTTTTTTGCATAAAGATACTTTATCCTTTTCACTTTCTGAATTAATTCGATTTGTCTTTCGATCAAAAAAGTATTTTACAGCCAATGTGGATAATATGCCGATACCGGCTCCGGCAATTACATCACTCAAATAATGCGAAGTTAATATTATTCGCGTCATTCTAACCGATCTGGCAATAATAAAAGCCGTAATTCCTGCGCGTGGAAAAAATATACTCAATGCGGTGGCCAAAGAGAAAGCCGTATCGGTATGACCGGAAGGAAAAGATGTTAATTCATAACCTACGCCGAAGTAATCAAATCCAAAATAACCGTGATTAAATAAATCATTGGGTCGATGTCGTCCGGCAATCCATTTAATTGAGTGTAATGATTCCAGTACGATACTGATAGAGATAAAAAAACAAAGAGAATCGCTTGGACCATAGTTTATTTTTAGACAGAAACCAAAAAATAAATATAAATACCAGACATATAACTATAATACCATGTCGAATCGCCCAAGATGTGATAATTTCGGCAATTTCTTTTATCGATCGGATTTAATCCTTCGACAATATATCGCCAGGGGAATATCCCAGTAAATAATAGAAACAACTATCATTAATGAGCAAACAGATAAAAATATAAGCGGCGATCCATCTTTTTTTCACGGCTTTACTCCCTGATAATTACGGCACCACACAAATTCGACAGTATCTACCTTTGCCCCATTAAGCAATAAATCGGTTTTCCCGGCCACATCTGTTTGTTCGCAACTAACTTGCTTTTTAATATCCAAATCATTAAAATGAGTGTTAAGAAAAAGAAGATCATATCCTAGCGGCTCATTTTTCTGCCAGACATCAAATTGATCCTGTCGATTATCAATAACAAATACTTCATTTTTATATGGCAGGCTGTAATACATTGTCCTGCTGCCCATCGTCCAATTGCTCACCGCTATTGCTTTTGGCGCCGGTGATATATTTTTTTTCATAATTTCATCGGCTTGTTTGGCAATCTCCGGAAAGCCGTAAATATCACGAAACGGCGATTTGTAATCGGGAAACAGTAAAATATTTACCGGCACAGTTCCACATAAATAAACAAGGTCAAAACCAGACTGAATCCGATCGAAAAATAAAGAAAGTTTCTTTTCCATTTTTCCTGCGCCTGAAAAAGAGTGTAAGTTCCAATCGGAATAAAGAGCAAATAAAAAATTCCGGGCCAGTGTGGAAGAGTTCTTTCAGAAAATGACGTGAGCAGGAAAAAAACCATAATCGTTCCACCGAATAAAACAGCCAGGCGCAAATAATCGTTTGGTGAACGCAACGCTTTAAAAAATCCATAAAAAGCAATGATAAATAAAAAAGGGCTGTAAGCGCCAAACTGTGCCGCCAGGGATTCAATAAAATTTTTAAAGCTTGTGGCTAAAGATCCAAAAATATGAGACGCCCTGATAACGGAAACTGATAAAGTCATGCGTGATATTCCAGTAAATTACCGGCGTTATGATTATTAAAGCAATAAGCGCCGCCAAAAACATATAAGGGGAAAAAATTATATCGTATCTTTTTTTCAGTCACGAAAAAATATTATCAGCGGCGGCACAAGTAAAATGGAAGTGTACTTTGTCAGTCCCATTAAACCTAAAAGAATGCCCAGCAAAATAAAATCCAGCGGTTTTTTTTCGCGGTTAATTTTTTCGGCAATAAAAATGAGCAGAAAAACAAATAATAGCAAAAGTGAATCCGGCAACAGCATCAGACCCAATAGCATTGAGCATAAAGGAACAATTTAACGCCAGAACCGACCATAACGACAACTGCATTGATTGTGTCATTCTTAACACAAACAAATAGGCGCAGTAAGAGGTTACGGCAAAAATCAAAATCGCCGGCAGACGGGCTAAAAATTCATTGGTGCCTAAAAGATAGAAAAAAGGCAGCGTGCGCCCAGCCGACAAGCGGCGGATGATCAACATAACTCCAATCAAGATATTTAGCGTATAAAACATAGTGGGCTTCATCAACACCCAATCCAAAAAATGGCGCCACAATAAGACGGATTAAAGTAAAGAAGCCAATCAATAGAGAATATTTGTTTATTTGTTCTTCAGCATTAATTTTCTCTAAAGTCAGGCTTGATAATTTCCAAACACCTGTTCGGGTTTTATCACTTGCAGGCAAACATTATCTTTGCAGGCTGTTTTACGGTGATTTGCCGCGCTTACGCAAGGCGAACAAGCCAATCCGGCGTAAATAGGCGTGGTCTTCCCCAATGATCCGTAAAGCGCAGGCGTCTCCGGGCCAAAAATAACAAATGAAGGCATATCCGTTATCGCGGCAAAATGCGGTGGACCGGAATCATTGGTAACCATAAACTCGGAAACGCTGTAGAGCAGTGGAAGCTGGGCAAAGGTTACCTTTCCGGCAAAATTGATACATCTTTCATCCTGCACTTGTTCTTTGAGTCGTTCGGCTTCTTCCCTTTCGCGCGGATCGCCCGTAATTAAAACAATTGCCCGGGAGCATTTTTCCAAAATCATTTTTATCAACTGCGCGTAATTTTCCTGCGGCCAGCGCCGCTGGATAAGAAGTTCACTGGCGTTGGGATTAATTAAAACTATTTTATGTTTTTCAGGATCGAATTTCTCAAAACATCCGCGAACAATATCTATAATTGTTTTCTTCTCAGCAGCGGAAAATTTAACTTTGGTCAAACTAATTTCTTCATCGGTAATCAGTGTTTTCGAATAAGGAATTTCCTCTTTAGCGGAAAGCAAGGCATTGACCAGAGCAATAAAATTTTTGGCGATATGAATATGAGGATTGTAAGCGACTTTGTGCGATAAAAAATCCCCGCGGTAAAGACCTTCATTATAATAGGCGTGAAAACCGACTTTGTTAGGAGCGCCGCTGAAATCCGGTAAGCAGGGCCGTAAAACGGGAAAAAAGCTCCAGATCAATTACGGCATCAATTTTTCTTTTTCGTGTCCAAAAAAAGAATTTCAACGTATCAAGCACAAAAGACAGAATATTGTCCTTCACGGATTGTATAAATATTTTCCTGGGGAACTGTTTTCAGTAAATCCAGACTGGGTTTATTTTTCTTAAAAATTGCAAAGTGAAGGTTAGCACCGGTTTTTTTCTGCAGTTTTCTCATCGCCGGATCGACTAAAATGGCGCTGCCCATTTCCGATAATTCGATAAAAAGAACATTTCGCGGAGGTTTTCTCCCGCGTCTGCTCAACAATTTAACAACTTTATGGCATAATGTTCCCAAAAAACAAAGAGGAACACCAACGTAATAATCAATCCGGCGCATGGTATCAACTTTCATGGGCAACCAAATCTCATCCTTCCTAAAACCGGCATTTCGGTAAAATTAAAAGGAATATAGGCAAAATGACGACGGCTGTCAATAAAACATTGCAATAATACCTACCTTTACGTAACTTTTAAAAGAACATTAAAGACATTTTACTTGGCCACCATGTTTTGCTTGAGAAAATTAATCAATACATGTTAGTTTTAAAAAAATAGTGGTTTAAATACATGCGTAAAATTATTAACCGATATATATTTAAAGAAATAGCCATCCCTTTTATCATCATTTTGTTTGTCTTGACCTTTGTCCTGCTCATGGGAAAAATCCTGCAAATAATGGATTTAATGGTCAATAAAGGTATCAGCGTATTTTCCATAGCCAAGCTCATTATTTTTCTTTTGCCTTCCTTTATGATGTTCACCATTCCGATCGCCCTTTTGATCGCTATTCTTATTGCCATGGGTCAATTATCCGCTGATAACGAAATAACGGCCCTTAAAGCTTCGGGCATCAGCTTATTGCAAATTTATTATCCCGTTGCTATTGCTTCTTTGGTCACTTTTATTTTTACCATATTTATAAGCTATTTTCTTGTACCGCATAGCAATTTTGCCACCAAGCGTTTGCTTTTCGAAATCGCTTCCCAAAACGCGAGCATCGGCATAAAAGAAAAAGTCTTTAACGCCGATTTTAAAGGCCTTTTGCTTTATGCGGAAAAAATTCCCCTCGATGGCAAATACATGGAAGGAGTCATTGTTTCCGACAGCCGTATTATCGGCGAACAAAATACGATTATAGCTAAAAAGGCTTTTCTTATATCCGATCCGGAATTGATGATTGTCAAATTACGACTGGAAAGCGGTTCCGTTCATACGGTGAGTTCAGATTTAAAAAATTACCGCAAAATCGATTTTGAAAGCTACGATATCAATCTTAATTTATCAACTGCCATTGCCGGCATGAGTGAAGATTCAAAAGCGAGCACAGAAATGACAATGGGTGAACTGCTGGAAAAAATGAAAAAACCGGGTATTGATGAAGCTTCAATCCGCGAATTGGCAATTGAAGTGCACAAAAAATTTTCTATTCCCCTTTCCTGTATTTTCTTCGGTCTTCTGGCTTTGCCGTTGGGCATAAGAAGTCATCGCGCGGTAAAATCACGCGGCTTTGCCGTTGGCCTTATAGTTGTTTCTTTATATTACCTGTTGCGTATTGGCGGTGAAGCGCTTGTGGAAACCGGCCGCCTTTCTACAGTAATCGGCGTCTGGACGCCAAATTTAACCTTTGCTTTTCTGGGCGTTTATCTTTTTTACATGGCTTATAAAGAGATATCTCTCTGGCATATGGCAAAAATTTTTCTTTGGCGTAAAACTCTAAATAATTAAGGATTATAAATTGAAGATAATTGACAGATATATTATCAGGGAATTTGCTAAACTATTCGCGATTATCTGTATCACTTTTATTGCACTTTATTTGATTGTCGACTTTTTCGAAAAAATACGAATGTTTCTCAGCAATCACGCGTCTATTGCTCAAATGGCATCATATTTTATATATTCGATTCCGATGATTATTTCTCTTGTTTTGCCTTCCGCCGTTCTTTTGGCAACATTGATGGCGTACGGCTCACTTTCCAAACACAATGAAATAACCGCGATGAAAGCCAACGGGATCAGCCTTTATAGAATTTCCCTTCCCGCCCTGATTTTCGCGGCCGCATTAGCTGTTTTTTTATTCTATTTCAGCGAGCTGATAACACCGGCATCAATACAAAAAACTGAAAATATCATAAAAATCGAAGTGCAAAAACAACAGGCGCTGGGTTTTTTTAAGCAAAATGAGATTTGGTATCGTTCGGGAAATGCTATTTATAATTTTAAAATGTTTGATGTTAACAATGACACTTTGCGCGGCGTAACTATTAATTATTTAAATCCCGATTTTACTTTAAATATGCGCATAGATGCCAAAAGCGCTGAATGGAATGATGATCATTGGATTTTTTATAACCTGCTTATCACTACTTTTGACAGCAATAATATTCCCGTCTTAGAGTGATCAGAAGAGAAAATAATAAATATCCCTGAAAAACCGAATGATTTTAAAATAATACAAAAAGACGCGGAAAAGATGGGCTATTTCGAGCTGAGAAAATATGTCAAGAAAATACAGGCCGAAGGATATGACGTCACAAGATATCTGGTAGATTTACAGGGGAAAATTGCCTTTCCCCTGGTAACCATAATACTTGTTTTTATCGGTGTCTTTTTTTCTCTACGCTCGGAAAGAAGCGGTGGTGTAATGCAAAGCGTGGGAATTGGTATTTTTATCGGATTTTCCTATTGGATAGTCCATGCGTTTAGCATGTCTTTGGGACGCTCCGGAACACTGTCTCCGTTTATAGCCGCCTGGTCAGCAAATATACTGTTCATTTCCGTCGCTTTAGTATTGTTCCATAAAGTGCGTACTTAGATTTTGATCTAAAAATATTATCCGGATTTCTAGGAGGTCGGAAATTAATATCTGTAGTATTCCGGTTTAAATGGACCTTCTACAGATAGGCCCAGATAATCTGCTTGTTTTTTCGTCAGTTTGGTTACCTGCGCACCCAATCTATCCAAATGCAACCCGGGCGACTTCTTCATCCAATATCTTCGGCAAAGTGAAAACGCCGATTTTATGTTTCTTTGTGGCGAGTTCAATTTGCGCCAGGCATTGATTGGTGAAGCTGTTGCTCATGACAAAGCTGGGATGACCGGTGGCACATCCCAAATTAACCAACCTGCCTTCCGCTAATATTATTATGGAGCGTCCCGATTTAAGTTTCCACTTATCCACCTGCGGTTTAATATTTTCTTTTTTACAGAATTTTTTTGTCTCCAAATAATGCATGTCGATTTCGCTGTCAAAATGGCCGATATTGCAGACGATAGCTTCATCTTTCATCATTTCCATGTGTTTGCCGGTAATGACATCGCAACAGCCGGTGGCTGTCACAAAAATATCACCGATAGCCGCCACTTCTTCCAATGTCCTGACTTCATATCCTTCCATCGCCGCCTGCAGAGCGCAAATCGGATCAATTTCGGTAATAATTACCCGGGCGCCAAAACCTCTCATGGATTGGGCGCAGCCCTTCCCGACATCTCCGTAACCGCAAACAACAACGACTTTGCCGGCAATCATTACATCCGTTGCCCTTTTAATGCCGTCCGCGAGCGATTCGCGGCATCCGTAAAGATTATCGAATTTTGATTTTGTGACCGAATCGTTAACGTTTATTGCCGGAAACAATAGTTCTCCCGCCGCCTGCATCTGATAAAGACGATGCACACCCGTCGTTGTTTCTTCGGAAACGCCGCGAATTTTAGCGGCTACTTTTTGCCATCGTTTCGGATTACTTTTAAATGATTTTTCCAAGCGGGAAATAATAATTTTAAATTCTTTATTATCAATTTTTTGTTTTAGCAATTGTGGGATTTTTTCGATCTTGACTCCCTGATGAATGAAAAGCGTCGCATCTCCGCCGTCATCCACGATTAAATCGGGACCGGAACCATCAGGCCAGGTTAACGCCTGTTCAGTGCACCACCAATATTCATCCAGAGATTCGCCTTTCCATGCAAAAACCGCTGCCGAACCGGCTTTGGCTATTGCCGCCGCCGCATGATCCTGAGTGGAAAAAATATTACAGGATGCCCAACGAAGATCGGCCCCTAATTCTTTTAGTGTTTCAATAAGCATGGCCGTCTGGATAGTCATGTGCAGACTGCCCATTATTTTTAATCCCTGAAGAGGTTTCTTGCGGCCGTATTTTTTGCGTACAGCCATCAGACCGGGCATTTCATTTTCCGCCAATTGCATTTCTTTTCGGCCCCAACGAGGCCAGAGTAATATCGGCAACTTTATATTTTAGAGCCCTATCAATTTCCAGAAACGCCATCTTTCCTCCTCTGTATATTTGCCACGGTTACTCTTGTCCGGTTACTTATTTTTTAACGCTTTTTTTAGAGTCGTCAATTTTATCCGTTTTTTCCCAAAGATAATTCGTATCCAGAAACAAAGTTTTGGGAATTTTTTTATATATATCGCCTTTCAGTAGATCAAACTTTTCAATCATTCCTTTGGGAGTTAAATCAAATACCTGATTAACAACCCCGGCAATTTTTTCATCCGGGATAACTCCAGTTCCGAAAGTGTTGACATATATTGATATAGGTTGCGCAATTCCGATTGCGTAAGCAAGCTGTACGGAACATTTTTTTGCCAGCCCGGCGGCAACAATGTTTTTGGCCACATATCTTGCACCGAAGGCAGCTGAACAATCTACCTTTTCCGGTGTTTTATTGACAATGGAACCGCCGCCCAATTGAGCGCCAGGGTAACCGCCATAAAGTTGCACGACTAATTTGCGGCCGGTCACGCCGGAATCTGCAGCCGAGCAGGAATTAATCGCGTTCCATTCACCGGTGGGATTAAAAATGAATTTTGTCTTATTATCTATCCAATCGTTTAAACAATCAAAGGCAATCTGCCGTGCCTGTTCTTCGATCGATGAACGAAATTTATCCGGCACCTGACGGTAATCAATAGCGTTGGACATAAGTACTGTGGTGACTCTTTTCGGACGCCAATCGGCGTCATAATCCACCGTGACCTGTCCTTTTCCATCCGGAGCAAAAATAGGATTACCGCAGTTTTCAAAAGCGCGCATCATTCTATTGACCAATACATAAGTTAATGGTAACAATTCCGGAGTTTCATCACAGGCAAAACCGTAAATAATACCCTGATCTCCCGCTCCAATTTCCTTGTGCTTTCCTAAATCAGCTCTTGTTCCGATATTTATATCCGGCGATTGCGGAATAATCGCGTTTAGTATACCCATCGAACTGCCGTTAAGACCCAAATCGGAATCGTGATAACCGATGCTCAGAACTGTTTGGCGCACCGTTTTTTCAATATCAATATAAATTCGCGTGGAAACTTCGCCGCCAACAACGCAAAGGCCCTTACCCAAAAATACTTCCAGACCACAATGCGGCATGCAATTTATATCCATGCCTATTTTATTCTCTTCGTTTAATATCGAGGCAATAATATTTGCAGCGATGGAATCGGATACTATATCCGGATGACCTATCTTTACACTTTCCGATGTAATTTGCATGCTTAAAATCTCCTTGTAAATATTTTTTTTGCCAACGCCAAAATACGATGCAAGCAATTAACACATATATGTATTTTAGTTAAATCATTTTTTCAATTTATAATAGATTTTATATTAAGAGGATAACCTGCCGGAATAGACAAGAAACAGCACCAAGGCAATATCTTGATATTACTAATAATTCGCTTAATATTTAATAATTGATTATTAAATTTAACTGACTTTTTTTATTTTATTTTTATCGTCAACCAAAACACATTTAGGGTGCCATTTCTTTGTATCTTTTTCCTCCAGCAATTACATAAGTGGCAATGATAATTAAATCTCCCTTAGATACCTTGCGCGCAGCGGCGCCATTGAGACAAATTGTCCCGGAATTTCGCTTGGCTTTTATCGTATACGTGGAAAATCTTTCCCCGTTGGAAACATTGTATATTGCCACTTTTTCATAAGGCACAATCTGCGGCTTCCTCCATAAGTTTTTCATCAATGGAAATGCTGCCTTCATAGTGTAAGTCGGCATCGGTTACTGTGGCGCGATGTATTTTCGATTTTAACATGAATCTTTGCATAGTCTTAATACTCCTTAAGGCTATGAATTATGAATATAACTTTTCACCAAAAACGTGATTATCTATAAGTCTCGTTTTTCCCACTTTTACGGCCAATGCCATAACCGCCTCACCGGTAATTTCATCAATATCTGTAAGCGTTTTCGTATCGCATATTTTTATATAATCAATGTCGGTATATGGAGCGTTTGTAATTAATTTTTTCGCTTCCTTTATTATAACCGAAGTATTTTCTTTCTCCGTCTGTCATAAAGTTTTTGCGCTATTTTAAGGGAAGCAACTAACGTTAATGCCGAAGGCTTTTCATTTTCTTTCAAATAAACATTGCGCGAACTCATGGCCAACCCATCGGTCTCACGCACAGTAGGCAATCCAACTATTTGCAGGTCAAGGTTTAGATCAGCAACCATTCGTTTTATAGCTATAAATTGCTGAAAATCTTTTCTCCCGAAAACAGCGACATGCGGTTTAACAATATTAAAGAGTTTGGCGCATACGGTTGTTACACCTCGAAAATGACCGGGACGCGATAACCCGCACAAATTTTTGGTCACTTCTTCCACATTCACATATGTCTGATAATTTTCCGGGTACATTTCTTTATCTGCCGGATAAAAGATTACATCGACATTGGCGCCTTCCGCCATCATTAGATCGCGTTCAAAATCACGCGGATATTTAGATAAATCTTCTTTCGGCCCAAATTGCGTGGGATTGACATATATGCTTACGATTAAATAATCGGCCATTTTTTTAGCTTCTCTCATAAGATTAAGATGCCCTTCATGAAAATAGCCCATAGTTGGAACAAATGCTAATCGTTTCCCTTGTAATCTAATTCCTTCCGAATAAGCTTGCATTTCCTTTATTGAGTTAATTATTTTTGTTTTCATTTTTACATTAAAAAAGCCCCACGTCGCAAGACGAGAGGCTTAATTGTATTTCTTAATTCTTTTTTCCTTCCGTCCCGGTCCTTACGGATCCAAGCGTGGAGAGATATTAACAATATTTAATAATTTTTGTCAAGGAAATAAATTGGGCGCCAAACGATTATCAAAATTTCCGCTTTCTTTCCTTGAATGCTCCCTTTGCTTTATCTATTTAATAACTAAAATCTGTCCCGGGGTTATTGTTTCATTTCCAGCCAGATTATTTAATTCCATCAGTTTGGCGACATTGATATTGTTTTTTCTGGCAATGCTGTAGAGGTTATCTCCTTTAATAACTATATACTTGTTCGTTCCTAATTTATCTACATCAGACGCCGACAATATTTTGTTTGTTATCTTTGGTTTCTGCGCTGTCTTTGTTGCATTATCCTTTTTTTCCGCTGAATTGGTGATGTTTTCATTCGGCGATACGTTCAATATTTGACCTGCACGTATTGCATCTGTTTTTAAGTTGTTCAACTCTTTAATTTGCGCCTCTGTCGTACCGGAACGCTGCGCAATCATCTGGAGAGTGTCTCCCTTTCTAACTTTATATTGTCCTGAAGATATTTGTATTTTATCGTTTTTTTGTCTTGATTTGCTTTTTGCGTAACGCTTTTCTTTAATTATAGGAATGGTCAAACGTTTTCCGGCAACCAATGCTTTTTGAGGATTTAGTCTATTATAAGATATTATTCTGGATACGGGAACCCCATATTTACTGGCAATAGAATTAACTGATTCGCCGCTTTTTACCCGGTGTCTGATAAAAACTGTTCGAGCTAAAAGAAACCGCGGTTTTTCGCTTTCGGGGATTTCACTTACCACGGAATTAAACTTGGCTAGAGATTCTTTGGGGATCTTTAAGTTATATTCTCTATCCGGTGTTATTTTATATCTCAAGTCGGAATTAATTAAGTGTAATTTTTCATCGGACATTTCAATTCTCGACGCAATATCTTCCAGTTTCATTATTTTATTGACTTTGACCGTTTCCACTGCAATTGGTTTCTCGGTAGCACCTAAATCAAATCCATACTTCTGCGGGTTTTTAATTATATGTAATGTCGCCAGAAATCGTGGAACATAGCGAGAGGTTTCTCGCGGCAATAGATTATATAGATCCCAAAAACGATCAAAGTAATTAATGCGTTGCAACGATATAACCCTGAGAACCTTTCCTTCCCCACAATTATATGCGGCCAACGCAGTAAGCCAGTCTCCAAACATGCCATGTAAGTCTTTTAAATAAGCAATTGCCGCCTGAGTAGATTTTTCCACATCCATGCGTTCATCTATCCATTCATCACGACTTAGTCCATATTTATAACCGGTCGATGGAATAAATTGCCACAAACCAAGCGCACGGGCACGCGAAAGAGCTTTAATCTTGAAACCACTTTCCACAAAGGGGAGCCAGGAAAGCTCTTCCGGAAGTCTCGCTTTTTTTAATTCTGTAATTATGACTTGACGATACATCCCGGAACGCTGATACGCCGCAATAAAATAATCACGCTCCTGCGTTTGAAAAGAACGAATTTCCCTTTCTACCGCCTCATTAATTGTTAGCGGTATTTCACTGGCTTTACCGCCGGTGGCGGTTTGCTTGGACGAGTAGACGGACAACAGACGTTTGGATATTAATAATCGCAGATCATCTTTTTGCCTAGAGATAGCCACATCTCCGTCAGCATCAAGAATTAATGCATAAGCTTTATCTAATGTATTTATTGTATTTTCTACATCTCCATTTTCCCAGTAATTATCGGCAACCTCCAGCAAATCCAGCGCTTTTTCCATAATATCTTGTTCTTCTTCTGCTGTCTTATCTTTTTGCGCCCTGGCGGTAGAAGAAAACAGACTTTTCCAACTTCCCTTTGATGAATTATTGCTTTCTTTTTGATTATCCTCCTTGATTTCTTCCGGGGGGGATGCATCCCCTTTTTTTATTGCCGGATTCTTGATTGGAGAGTTTTCCTTCTCTTCATGATTTTGATCAGTTAAACTTTGAGCAGAACTAAATAAAGGAAAGGCAAAAATTAAAGTAACCGCTATAGTTAAAACAACACCGTATTTTTCAATTCTCATTATTAAACAGACTCCTTAACCTTTTTTCGAAATATGCATCACAGTTATACTTACTTTAATTTAACTGATAAATGTCTTTTACAAATATTTTATATCATACTTTTAATTTTTCCCCAAAAAATTAATTGCCGATAGCAAGATTTTTTGAAGGTTCTGCACTTGCAAAACTTCTCTGCTAACTATTTTTTAAATCCTTAGGTAAAAAATGTTCCGTCGCGCTCATGAGATAGGCCTGGATAAAATCATCAATATCACCATCCAGGACTTTGTTAGCATTGCCGTTTTCAATATTTGTCCGGTGATCTTTAACCATTTTATACGGATGCAGAATATAAGACCGGATTTGACTGCCCCAGGCAATATCTTTTTTCAATTTATTTTCTTCGTTGATCTTTTCATTCTTCAATTGCAGTTCCCTCTCGTAAAGCCTTGATTTCAGATATTTCATAGCCATCGCTTTATTTTTGTGCTGGGATCGTTCATTCTGACATTGCACGACAATATCTGTAGGCAAATGGGTAATTCTTACGGCCGAATCCGTTTTATTTACATGTTGCCCGCCTTTGCCACCGGCACGGAAGGTATCTATGCGTAAATCATCTTCATCGATTTCAATTTTTATTTCATCATCAACTTCCGGATAAACAAAAACGGAAGCAAATGAAGTATGACGTCGGGCTCCGGCGTCAAAAGGAGAAATTCTAACAAGACGATGAATGCCGATTTCGGCTTTCGCATAACCATAAGCGTACTCGCCTTCCAACGTGAAAGAAACGCTTTTAATGCCGGCTTCGTCTCCCGGCTGAGAATCGATAATTTTAGTGGTAAATCCTTTCTTTTCAGCCCAGCGCAAATACATGCGCAATAACATTTCCGTCCAATCCTGTGCTTCCGTTCCTCCCGCTCCGGCATGAATAGAAACAATTGCGTCCATAGGATCCTGTTCACTGGCCAGCATCATTCTTATTTCTTCCTGGCTAACAGCAGAATTTAAATGATCCAGTTCAAGGGACAAATCTTGCAGGACTTGTTCGTCTTTTTCTTGCAGAGCGATTGCCCAGAGATGTTCAATATCTCTTATTTCCTCATTGAATTTTTTCCAATTATCCAGAGACTCGGTCAGTTTCGTTTTCTTTTGGAGTATTTCTCGCGCATTATTTTGATTGTCCCAGAATTCTTTTTTTAAAGATAATATTTCCAAATCTTTTATTTTTAATTCCATCTCCGGAACGTCAAAGACACTCTCCGATATATTTGATTCTTTTTTTTAAATCATTTACTGTTTCTTGTATGTTTTCGATTGCCATTTTTTAACCTCCCTTTCCAACTCACTAAAAAATAAAGCATAATTAAAACAAAACAAATAACTACCAATATATCGCCGTATTGGGCATAAAAAGTCGGTATGTTTATAAATTTTATGTTTCCTTTTAAGGCTTCTCTTTGAAATATTTTTGTTTGCGCAATTATTTTCCCTCGTGGATCAAAAATTCCGGAAATGCCTGTATTGGCGGCTCGAACTAAATATAATCTGGTTTCCACAGCACGAAACAAGGACATGGAAAAGTGTTGAAAGGGCGCTGAGGTCACGCCAAACCAGGCGTCATTGGTAATGTTCACCAATAACTCGGCTGATTCTTTCTTATACATTCTGGCGGCATAAGGCAAAATTCCTTCATAACAAATCAGGATACCGATTTTTCTATCATCCAAGCGCAAGGGATAGAATCCAGCTCCGGCTGTAAAATCACCAATTCCGGCAGTAAGCCCTTTAACAAACGGCAAAATATTTCTTAGAGGGACATATTCACCATAGGGAACTAAGATGAACTTTATCATATTTAGCCTTAGTTTCACCGGTAGGTGACAATATGTAGGCGCTGTTAAAATAATCTGTATACCCTCTTTTCGGCAAATAACTCACGGCACCGAATATAAACCAGCTTTTTGTCTTGACTGCTATGTTTTTTACTTGCCGTTGCAAATCATTTACATCCTGAAAATTAAACGGGAGAGCCGTTTCCGGCCAGATCAATAATCGCCCCTCTGCCGGGGTATTTTGCAAAGAAAGACGCTCGTATATATTCAATGTTTCTTTTTGAAAATTTTCGTTCCATTTTATTGATTGATCGATATTGCCTTGAATCAAAGCAACTTCCATGCTTTTGGCATTATCCATCGCTTTTTCAACCTGATTCACTCTAATAACGCCGTAAATAAAAACGCTGCCTAAAGTTAAAAAAGCCACGGCAGCCGCTATAACCGCCTTTTTTGATTTTTTCGCCATAACATCAAACAAAGCTGCATTAACCATAACAATCAAAAAAGACAAACCAAAGACGCCTAAAACATCGGCGAATTGAATGAAGTAGAAATTCATATACTGGGAGTAGCCAAGATTTTCCCAAGGAAATCCGGTTAAAAAATTTGATTTACAATATTCCAGGCAAATCCACAGAGCCGGCGCCAATAAAAAAAGAATCTTTCCTCGAAAGAAAACGATAGCCCGCGGCAAATAACGCAGTGTAAATGCTTAAATAGCAACTTAAGAGCAACATCAAAATAACGCCCAGATATATAGGCAAATAGCCATAATTTACAACGACATAAGTAATCCAATATATTATTCCTATATAGCCGACAATCCCGGTGAGAAAACCTAAAAGTAATCCTTGCCTGAGTGAAGTGACCTTCCGCAAAGCGAAAAAAAGAGGAATAAAAGAAACCCAGGCAATTAAGCCAAAGCCATACTTGGGAAAAGATAAAAATAGAAGCAGCCCGCTCAATACGGCTAAAATAATTTTATTTTCCAGCAATTCTTTATGAAAACTGAAATTGAATTTTTTCACGGAGATGCTTTTGTTATTCATTTTCACTATCGGTCTGAAGTTTTCTGATTTTTACTTTTTTGATGCTGCGTTCGTCGGCATTTTCGATTGTAATTTCCAGTCCCTTTATTTGATATTTTTCGCCGATCAGAGGAATTCTTCTGGTCGTGTTTAAAATCATACCGCTGAGAGTCTCATATCTTCCTTTTTCCAAACTAATATTTAAATATTCTTCAATTTTTTCAATTTCCGTTCGCCCATCGACTATAATGGAACCATCCGCTGATTGAAAAATTCCATCCGTGTCGGTATTTGCTTCATGTTCATCACGAATTTCACCGACAATTTCTTCCAGCAGATCTTCCAGGGTAACCAGACCCGATGTTCCTCCATATTCATCAATGACAATGGCCATATGTTTTTTATTTTCTTTGAATTCATAAAACAACAAATGGGTGTTTTTTGTTTCCGGAATATAATATGGTTTGGTTAGTTGAGTTAATATATCTTCTTTCGTAATTTTTTTTGACCAGAATTTAAGCAAATCTTTGACATTCAAAATGCCGATAATGTTATCGATTGTTCCTCGATAAACAGGTATGCGCGTATGCCGCGATTCGATTGCTTCCTTGATGATTTCCTCAGTCGTCGCCTCTGTGCTCACAGCGACAATCTCCGTTCGCGGAATCATTATTTCGCGAACTAAAATATGTGTAAATTCCAAAATATTTTCGATCATTTCCCGGGAAGAAGAATCCACAAAGCCATTTTTCTGCGCTTTGGACAATACTGCTTCAATTTTCTTTTTGATATATTTTGAGTTGCGCCAGAAAAAAAGTTTAGAAATATTTTCATCATATTCAAAAAAATTTCTCCCTAAATTATAAGCCGCGTAAATATTCCGGTCTCATCCGGCTTACATCTTTTTCTTCAATGACCGAACCGATCATTTTCAAAATTTTTTCTTTCTCCCTGGGCAAATAAGCTTTTATCGGTAAATAATTGGAAGCATGATTGGAAGTAAAATAACAATTTGTAAAATTGGAATTGGCAATCATCAAATAAAGTTCGCGAATAAAACCGAATTTATCCGGCAAAACAAATCGTCCGGCCATATAATCCTCATACAATGGTGTATGCGGCACGAGCATCAAAGTAAGCGCACCCACATAATCCGGATCCATATCGGTCAAAATTCTGGCCGTATCCATCGCATGTTCAACGCTCTTTTCAATCCCGCCTATTCCCAATAGTACCGTAACAGAAAGCACTATGCCCGCTTCTTTAACACGGTGCGCTGCTTCGACCATTTGCTCGTAAGTTACACCCTTATTGATTTTTTGCAGCAATTCAACATTGCCTGTTTCCACGCCTAAATAAATTATTTTTAAACCCAGTTCTTTTAGTTTTTTGAGATCATCAACAGATTTTCTTAAAATGCTTTTGGCATTGGCGTAAGTTCCGATTCGCTCAATATTCGGCAGATTATCATTAATTATGTTCAAGTATTTCTTCCAGACGCGGCTGCGGTATAATCAAGGCATCGCCGTCACACAAAAATACCTTTTCCACATTTCCGTAAGTGCGGGCTTCCTGTAAATCCTTCTTAATTTGTTCCAGAGGTTTTATTTTGAATTTCTTTTGGCGGTAAGTCCCGCAAAATGTGCATTTATTATGTGAACAACCGACAGTAACCTGCAAAAGCAAGCTATAAGCTTCACTGGGTGGTCTTATTATAAATCCTTCATAATCCATAATTTTTTCTTTTCCTCTTGTCATTCACACTTTTTATGGAAGTTAATAAATTGTTTAGAACTTTATATGAACAACATCTAAAAAGCAAGTATACTTAGAACGAAAAAAAAGGGAGTCGCATATAAGCTGACTCCCTTAGATTTTCTGGCGGGGCCGATGGGACTTGAACCCACGCCCTCCGGCGTGACAGGCCGGCGTTATAACCAACTTAACTACGACCCCAAAAAATCATTTATTTAAATTTCTAACTTCCTTAATTCACATTCAATGGTAGGCGGAACAGGGACTCGAACCTGTGACATCCACGGTGTAAGCGTGGCGCTCTCCCAGCTGAGCTACCCGCCCGTAATGCCTCAAAAACGCTGTGAGGCTTCTAGCAACATTGACATTTCTTGTCAAGTTATAAAAGAATGAAAACCTTTTAATTCACAGATTGGGGACTTACCGGCATATCCGGTGTAACATGTTGCGCCAAATATCTTCATCATCTTGACAAAAGCAATTTCCAGCACTTCATCAATATGCTCGACAAAAACAATCTTCAGCGCATTTTGCACATTTTGTGGAACTTCCGCCAGATCTTTTTCATTATCTTTCGGAATAATAACCATTTTAATATTTCCGCGATGAGCGGCAAGAATTTTTTCTTTTAATCCACCAATCGGCAAAACCCTGCCCCTTAATGTAATTTCACCGGTCATGGCCAAATCGGCACGCACTTTTTTCTTCATCAGAGCCGAGGCAATGGATGTAGCCATGGCAATTCCGGCGGATGGACCATCTTTGGGAATCGCTCCTTCCGGCACATGGACATGAATATCAATTTTCTTATAAAAATTCTTTGCCAAACCGAATTGTTCGGCGCGAGCCCGAATATAAGTCAGAGCAGCCTGAACAGATTCCTGCATGACATCGCCCAATTTTCCGGTCATAACCATCTTGCCGGTACCTTCCATAATGGATGCTTCAATAGCCAAAAGTTCTCCGCCAACTTCCGTCCAGGCCAAACCGATCGTCAAACCAATTTGATTTTTTTCTTCTGTTTCACCGTGACGGTATTTGGGAACACCTAAATATTTCGGATATAGATTTGGAACTGATAACAATTTTTTTCTTGTTACCATTACTGACTATTTCTTTGGCTACTTTGCGGCAAATGGAAGCAATTTCCCGCTCCAGATTGCGCACACCGGCTTCCCGTGTGTATTGACGGATAATTCTCAACAACGCTCCTTTGGTAAATTCAATATTCTCAGCAACCAGACCATTGGCTTCCATTTGCTTTGTCAATCAGAAATTTTTTCGCTATTTGCAGTTTTTCCTGTTCCGTGTATCCGGCAATTCTGATTACTTCCATTCTGTCCTGCAAGGGAGCCGGTATTGTCTGCAAAACATTTGCCGTTGTAATAAACATAATATCCGATAAATCATAATCAACATCCAGATAATTATCATTAAAGGCAAAATTCTGCTCCGGATCAAGAACTTCCAGCAAGGCGGAAGATGGATCACCTCTGAAATCAGAACTTAGTTTATCCACTTCATCCAGACAGAAAACGGGATTGTTGGAACCGGCTTTTTTTAAAGACTGAATAATTTTTCCCGGCATAGCTCCGATATAGGTTCGGCGATGGCCGCGAATTTCCGCTTCATCGCGAACGCCTCCCAGAGAAATACGCACAAATTTTCTATTTGTGGCTCTGGCCACTGATTTGGCAATAGATGTTTTTCCCACACCGGGAGGACCAACCAGACACAAAATCGGACCTTTATTTTTCTTTACCAGCGATTGCACGGCAAGATATTCAATAATGCGTTCCTTGACCTTTTTCAATCCGTAATGATCTTCTTCCAGAATAGTTTCTGATTCTTTCAGTGTGTATTTATTTTCTGTTTTTTCCGACCAGGGCATATCCAACAGCCAGTCAATATAATTTCTGACAACCGTAGCTTCCGCCGACATGGGCGTCATCATTTGTAATTTTTTAATTTCCTGCCGGACTTTTTTCGTTGCTTCTTCGGACATTTTCTTTTGCTTTAAGACGTTTTTCCAGATCGGCTATTTCATTGCGGAAATCATCTTTTTCTCCCATTTCCTTCTGAATAGCGCGCATTTGTTCATTGAGATAATAATCCTTCTGCGTTTTCTCCATCTGCTTTTTAACGCGCCGTTTGATCTTTTCTTCAACCTGCAGAATTTCTATTTCAGAAAGCATCAGCGAATAAATTGCTTCCAGACGTTCACCGATATTGAATATCTCAATGATTTTTTGTTTATCTTCCAGTTTTACATTAAGATGGGTAATCACCACATCGGCAAGTTTGGAGGCATCTTCAATAGCGGCAATTGTTCCCATCATTTCCACATGAATTTTCTTGCTGAGTTTCAGATAAAGCTCAAAAGATTCTTTGATGCTGCGCATCAGCGCCTGTTTTTTGACATCATTTTGATCATCAATATCTTCAATCTCATTTACTTTAACCAGAAAGAAATCATTATTGTGTAAGATATTCTTTTATGGCGCCGCGAGTTTTCCCTTCCACCAGCACCTTTACCGTTCCATCAGGCAAACGCAAAAGCTGAATGATAATGCCAATTGTTCCAACATTGATAAATATCTTCCTGTTTCGGATCATCTTTTTTGGCATTTTTCTGGGCAACCATGAAAATGCCTTTTTCATATTTCATGGCCGATTCCAGTGCGGCAATAGATTTTTCGCGGCCGACAAACAAAGGAACGATCATATGCGGAAAAACCACAACATCTCTCAGCGGCAAAAGAGGAATTACTGATCGTTTTATCCTGATCATTAGTATTTTTTTCTTCAAACATATTTTTCCCATGTATTTCTTAAGCAGATTCAGATTTTGTTTCGTAAATTAAAATCGGTTTTTCTTTCTTTAAAACCACTTCTTCACTAATGACACATTCCTTGATATCGCTCTGTGAAGGAATATCATACATAACTTCCAGCATTGTATTTTCCAGAATGGAGCGCAAGCCACGCGCACCTGATTTTCTTTCCATTGATAACTTGGCTACAGCGCGTAGAGCCCCATCCGTAAATTTCAAAATCACATTTTCCAAAGCGAATAATTTTTTATATTGTTTGATAATAGCGTCTTTGGGTTCCACTAAAATTCGAATCAAAGTCGATTCATCCAAATCATCCAGCGTGGCGATAACAGGCAAACGTCCGATAAATTCCGGTATTAGATCCGAATTTCAATAAATCTTCCGACCGCACTTCGGCAAGTAATTCACCAATTCTTTTTTCTTTTTTGCTTTTAATTTCCGCGCCGAAACCCATCGCGTTTACTCCCAATCGTTTGGAAATGATGTTTTCCAAATCATTAAAAGCGCCGCCGCAGATAAATAAAATATTTGTGGTATCCACCTGAATAAATTCCTGCTGGGGATGTTTGCGGCCGCCTTTGGGCGGAATATTGGCCATTGTTCCTTCCATAATTTTCAACAAGGCCTGCTGAACACCTTCACCGGAAACATCTCTGGTTATGGAAGGATTTCCCGATTTTTTCGCAATTTTATCTATCTCATCAATATAAACAATTCCTTTTGATGCCCTGGCAACATCATAATCGGCATTTTGCAGCAAACTTAAAATAATATTTTCCACATCTTCGCCGACATAGCCGGCTTCAGTTAAAGTTGTGGCATCGGCGATAGTAAAAGGAACATTGAGAAATTTTGCCAGTGTTTTCGCCAGCAATGTTTTTCCAGAACCTGTTGGGCCGATTAAAAGCACATTGCTTTTTTGAATTTCTATACCGTCGGAATCAACATTGGAAAATAATCTTTTATAATGATTATAAACGGCAACGGATAAGTATTTTCTTTGTTTTTTCCTGACCGATTACATATTGATCCAGAAATTTCTTAATTTCTTTCGGTTGCAGGCAAACCATTTTTGAGAATCTTTTTCTACAGTTTATCTTCTTCTTCTTCAACAATATAACGGCAAAGTTCAATGCATTCATCACAAATATAAGCTGTCGGACCGGCAACCAGTTTTCGCACTTCGCTTTGCATTTTTCCGCAAAAAGAACAAAAAAGCATTCCCTGCCCCATTCGATTATCTTTACTTTTTTTTATCACTTAATTCTCCTTTATTTGTATTCGCTGACGAACGCAGGCTTTCGAATTATAATTTCATCAATTAAACCATATTCTTTAGCTTGCTCACTAGTCATAAAATAATCACGTTCCGTATCATTAATAATCTTGGAAAGCGGCTTGTCCTGTCAAATCAGCCAATATTTTGATTTAATTCGTCTTTTAATCTTAATATTTCTTTTGCCTGAATGTCAATATCCGTTGCCTGCCCCTGAAAACCTCCCAATGGTTGATGGATTAAAATTCGTGAATGAGGCAGCGCAAATCGTTTTCCCTTTTTCCCCGGCCGCCAAAAGCAGTGCTGCCATACTGGCTGCCTGTCCCATGCAAACTGTCGAAATTGGAGACTTAATATACTGCATCGTATCATAAATAGCCATACCCGAACTTACATGACCGCCGGGAGAATTCAGATAAAAAAATATTTCTTTATCCGGATCTTCCGCTTCCAGATAAAGCATCTGAGCGACAACCAGATTTGCCACATTATCATCAATAGCTGTACCCAGAAAAATTATACGATCTTTTAAAAGACGTGAATAGATGTCAAATGCTCGTTCACCTCGCCCATCTTGTTCCACCACCATGGGAATTAAATTCACTATTTAACCTCCGCGTCCATACCATTTTTTTCAATAATCTTAATATTGGCATTTTGTTCAATAAAGTCAAATACCTTTTTTTGAATTAATTCCGATTTTAAGATTATCCTTTTTTCTTCATTTTCATATGTTTTTTTCAATAATTCGTAATCCCGTCCATATTTAACGGCTAATTCCTGAATATGTTTTTCTATATCATCTTCTTCGACGATAAATGATTCTTTTTGGGCAATTTTTTTTAAAAGTAAGAAAGATTTGACGATTTTGTCCGCATCATCTTTAAATTTATCGTGCATTTTAAAGCTTAGTTCCATTGCATTTTTTTCATCCATACCGGCGGAAGTCATTCTTTTTTGAGTATCCGCCATCATATAAAAAATCTGTCTTTCCACAAGTGATGGTGGAGCTTCAAAATCATTTTCTTTGAGTAGAATTTCCGTAATTTTATTTTGCAAATTCATTTCCGACAGGCGTTGGCATTCTTCTTCCAAAGATTTGCGCACATCATTTTTTAAATCTTCTAAAGAATTATATTTATCAAAATTTTTAATAAAATTTTCATCGATTTCCGGCAATTTTTTCTCTTTTATACTTTTTATTGTCACATTAAAAGATTACTTCTTTACCGGCAAATTTCTTTTCATGATAATCTTCAGGAAAAGTAACTTTAATCTCTTTTGTTTCTCCTTTTTTCATACCGATTAATTGTTCTTCAAAACCGGGAATAAATCTCTGTGATCCGATTTCCAGAAAATAATTGTCAGCTTTCAATTCTGGAAGCGATTCTCCATTAAGACTTCCGGCAAAATCAATTACAACAAAATCACCCTTTTACAGCCGGACGATCATCTGTAACTTCCTCCATTGTGGCAAACATTTGCCTTATTTCGTTGAATTCTTTTTTCCATATCATCTTCCGTTACTTGAAATATTTCTTTTTCCAATTCCATTCCCTTATAACCTTTGGGTTCAAATTCCGGTTCTGTTTCAAAAGAAGCAGAAAAAGAAAAATCGGTGTTTTCTTTTAATCCTTCCTGATTTATTTCCGGTCGGGAAAGTGCAACTATTCCTCTTTTCTTCCAGCGCCTGCCAATAATATTTATTAACAATATTAGTTGATCGTTTCGTCTTCGGCATGTTCTTTAAAATAAGTTTCCAGTACTTTACGGGGAATTTTTCCCGGACGAAAACCTTTAATTTTGGCTTTTTTCCCAATATCACGATATACAGTATCCAGTTCATTTTTAACTTCATTCCAGGGTATTTCAAATGATATTTTTTTCTTTACCGGGCTTAAATCTTCCATTTTTATCGCAACCTGACTCACTATATTATCTCCTTTATTATTGAAATATTTATAAATCTCTTTGAAGATCTGGTGCGAGAGAGGGGACTTGAACCCCTATCCGCATAGGCGGGCTGGATCCTAAGTCCAGTGCGTCTGCCAATTCCGCCACTCTCGCTTTTGATTATATTAGATTATATATTCATTACCTCAAAATGTCAACGCGGATTATTATGGGCGAATACAAACAAAACCAGTTAAATTAAGCTTTTTGTGAGCTCATGTATTTGATTATCTTCTTTTATGCAAGAAAAATGTCTTAAAAAATCGCCGCCACGTAATTACCAATAATTTTTCAGTTTTTGTAATTATATTTTTTGACTTTGATTTAATTTCAGGATATGTAAAATGTTAAAATAAAAATTCTTCTCTCAAATCAATGAAAGATAAGGCGATCAACGTTCTCCTACTCGAAGATAATCCCGGTGATTCCAGATTAATTCGTGAACTACTCGCTGATTCCAATGACAAATTCAACCTGCAATGCGTTGATTTTTTATCTAAAGGATTGGAATATCTTAATTCACATACAGTGGACGCTGTACTCTTAGATTTAGGACTGCCCGATAGTCAAGGACTTAATACCCTTGAAAGTGTGCGTGCTTCAAAGGCAGCAATTCCTATAATTGTATTAACCGGCCTTAACGATGAAAATATCGCTATCGAAGCTCTGCGCCGTGGAGCTCAAGACTACTTAATCAAAGGCTCTTCGATAGGCAGCATGTTACCTCGCGTTATTCGTTATGCAATTGAAAGAAAAAATGCCGAGAAAGAATTACAGCAGAGCTTAGAAAAATTTACTAGGGCTTTAAACGGTACGATAAAGGCAATGGCCATGACTTTGGAAATAAGGGATCCATACACCGCTGGCCACCAGAAACGCGGAGCTGATTTAGCTTATGCCATTGCAAAAGAAATGAATCTTACCCCGGAAAGAGTTGAAGGCGTTAGACTGGCCAGCATGATTCACGATATCGGTAAAATATCTATACCGGCAGAAATATTACATAAATCCTCTTTACTTTCTGACATGGAATTGAACCTGATTAAAATCCATCCTCAGGTCGGGCACGATATCCTGCAAGAAATTGATTTTCCCTGGCCCATTGCTAAAACCGTTTTACAACATCATGAAAGAATCAACGGCAGTGGTTATCCTGCCGGTCTAAAAAATGATGATATTCTAATGGAAGCTAAAGTTCTTGCCGTGGCTGATGTCGTGGAAGCAATGGCCTCCCATCGTCCCTATCGCCCGGCTTTTGGTACTCAGAAAGCTATAGATGAAATTAGCCGGAATCAAGGGATTCTTTATGAGCCTGAAGTGGTAAAAAGCTGTCTAAGATTATTTCAAGTCAGGAAATATTCTTTTAATTGATTTTTATCTAATGGCTAAAAAACCAACTTATCACGAACTTCTAAAAAAAATTGATAACCTCGAAAAGAAGTGTGCTCAATATGCTTCTATCGATGAACAATATCGTAAAGCAGAAAGTATTTATCGAACTTTTTTTGAAAAAAGCGGCGTGGCAATTATTATTATTGAAGACGATATGACTATTTCTTTTGCCAATAAACAGTTTGAAAATCTTTATGCAGCAAGAAAAGAAGACATTGAAGGAAAAATTAAATGGACCGATTTCGTCCATAAAGAAGATTTGGAATTTATGCTACATTATCATATTTTGCGGCGTCTTGATCCCAATGCCGCTCCTGATCATTATGAATTCCGAATGATTAACAAGTTAAACCAAATGAAGTACATTGTTAATACCGAAGCTGTTATTCCGGGTACAAAAAAAAGCATTGCTTCCCTGATCGATATAACCGATAGAAAAATGGCCGAAGAAGCTCTTAATGAGAGCGAAGCAAAATATCGCACATTATTTGAATCCGCCAGCGACACGATTATTTTAGTAGATCGTGATCGCTTTATTGACTGCAATCAGAAAACGCTGGACATGTTCGGTTGCAGTCGTGAAGAATTTCTTGCCGCGAATCCAGAAATATTTTGGCCGGAATTTCAGCCTGACGGCAAACCAACTTCAGCGCTGGCAACAGAAGCGACTTAAATCCGCCCTTCGCGGCGACACTTCCACTTTTGAAATTAAGCATTGCCGTTATGACGGAACTATTTTTGATTCTGAGCTGACTTTTACCATCGTTAAATTAAGCGGTAAAAAATATCTCCAAGCAATTGTCCGGGATATAACTGAAAGAAAAATCACAGAAGTAGCTCTAAAAGAAGGTGAAGTAAAATATAGAACTCTATTTGAATCAGCAATTGACCCTATTATTCTTATAGACTCGGAAACAATCATCGATTGTAATTTTGCCACACAAAAAATGTTTCGCTAGGCACTCGCGACCATCTTATTGGCCACACGACATGGGAATTGATGCCGGAGTTTCAATCTGAAGGTCGTCTTTCCAAAGAAGTCGCCAAAGAAAAAATTAAACAAGCTTTGAGAGGTGAAACTCTTTTTCTCGAATGGAGTTTCTTGCGCTCCGATGGAAGCACATTTGAAGCGGAATTAACGTTCAATACTATTACCTTGAAGGAAAAAAAATATTTTCAAGCTATCATCAGAGATATTACGGAACGTAAACAAGCAGCGGAACAAATGAAAAAACTGACTCAAGAATTGGAACGTTCCAATACCGATCTTGCTCAATTTGCCTATGTCGCTTCACATGACCTACAGGAACCTTTGCGTATGGTAACAAGCTTTGTCCAGTTACTACAGCACCGTTATCAGGGGAAACTGGATAAGGATGCCGATGAATTCATATCTTATGCCGTCGACGGCGCTTCCCAGATGCAGCGATTAATCAATGATCTTTTAAAATATTCGCGTGTGGGAACTCACGGCAAAACTTTGGAACCGACCAATTTCAACATTGTTATCAGCCATGCCTTATCTAATTTAAGCAAAACGATTAAAGAAAACGACGCTATAATCAACATAGATCATTTACCGACAATTTCGGCCGATTACACGCAACTAGTCCAACTCTTTCAGAATTTAATCAGTAACGCGATAAAATATCATAGCAAGAAACAGCCGGAAATACTTATTAGGGCAACAAATAAAGGAGACTTTTGGCTGTTTTCTGTGCGGGATAATGGTATAGGGATTGATAAAGAATATATTGACAAGATTTTTACCATTTTTCAAAGATTGCATAATAAATCAAAATATCCGGGAACGGGAATTGGTTTATCTATTTGTAAAAAAATTGTGGAAAGACACGGAGGCCGTATCTGGGTAGAATCAAAACATGGTCAAGGCTCGACTTTTTATTTCACCATACCCGCCAAGCAATAAGATAAGGTTTTTATGGTTAATGACAAACAAAAAAAAATGATCGATATTCTTCTTATTGAAGACAATCCCGGTGACGTAATTCTCATTAAGGAAGCATTTAAAGAAGGAGAAACTTGCAATAAACTGACCGTTATTGGCGATGGTGAAGCAGCTCTTTCTTTTTTGCGCAAAGAAGGCGCGTACAAAAAATCTTCCTGCCCTGATCTTGTTTTACTTGATCTTAACATGCCCCGTAAAGATGGCCGGGAGGTTCTAGCGGAAATTAAAACAGATCCCGTATTAAAGCATATTCCCGTTGTAGTACTTACCAGCTCTGAAGCCCAACAAGATATAATCAACGCCTACAAGCTGCAGGCAAATTGTTACATAACTAAACCGGTCGATTTAAAACAGTTTTTTAATGTCGTCAAACTAATTGAAGATTTTTGGTTAAAAACAGCTAAGCTTCCATAAAATATTTCGATGTTTGATAAACCTATTAAAATACTTTTGTTCGAAGACAATCCCGGTGATGCACGGCTATTTACTGAAACGCTGAAAGATATTTCTTCTCAGCGTTATGAAATTACCCTTGTAGGTTCGCTAGCCGAAGGACTTTCTATTCTTGCTGACAAGGCCATAGACATTATTCTATTGGATTTAGGCTTACCGGATAGTCAACGATTGGATACTTTAATCAAGTTAAAATCTCAAGTATTGGGGATACCCATCGTCGTCCTTACCGGCATTGATGATGAAGAAATTGCCCTGTACGCCGTTCAACAAGGCGCCCAGGACTATCTTGTTAAACAAAAAATAAACGCGGAGGTAATATTCCGCGTCATCCGCTTTGCGATTGAAAGACAAAAGCTGCAAGATGCTGTGCGCAGTCTTGCTTTGATTGACGACTTAACCGGGCTTTTTAACCGCCGTGGTTTTTTTACTCTTGCCGAACATCACCTTAAGCTTGCCGAGCGTATGCACAAAAATTTCTATTTAATTTTTTCCGACATTGATGACATGAAAAAAATCAACGATGTTTTTGGACACCTCCAAGGTGACCTGGTTTTAAAAAAAGTAGCCGACGTATTGCGCTATTCATTTCGCGATTCCGATATTATTGCCCGTATTGGAGGAGATGAATTTGTTGTATTAATTCCTGATACCGGAGATTACAGCGCAGAAAGTACTATTTACCGCTTTCAAGAAAATATAAATAAATATAATAAAAAAGAAAAAATGAATCTTTCCTTGAGCATGGGCATAGCTAACTTTCAACCTAATTTGAAATTTTCTCTACAGGATTTGCTGGACAAAGCCGACAAGCATTTATACGAAGATAAAAAGAAAAGACACTTGAAAAACAAACCGGAAAATAATAAAATCCTTATCAAGAAAATTTTATTATGAAGATGGTCGGGGCGAGTGGATTTGAACCACCGGCCCTCTGAACCCCATTCAGATACGCTACCAGACTGCGCCACGCCCCGACATTCTGCTAAAGTGTTGAGGTCATTACCATCATCGCAAAACCGTGTCAAGGGCAAATACTTTGTTTATATGCCGGAACAATTCTCGTGTTTCAGTTTTTTTACAATTCCCTTTTTTATAGTAAATTCTCAATATCTAATAATCAAAACCGGATTCCTAAGTTTAATATTCCAGAAATGCGAATGCCTTCTTTTACTCTCCATACAGCCAACAGAAAATTTATATTAAACAAATGAATAATAATGTATTATAGCTAATGATTAGGGAAAAGGGCTGCACAAGCCGAATTTATGTGCTCTTGTCGTAAAGTTCATGGGAGGTTAAAAGACTATGGCCGTTAAACCTAAAGCATCTGTTAAATCTAAGATGGCAAATAAACATAAAGCAGCAGTCAAACCGAACAAAATGATCAGCTCCAAAAAGAGCGATTTTCCCCATATGGCAGAAGACATTATATCCAATATAAGTGTGGGGATATATATCGTACAAAATGGGAAATTTGTCTATGTGAGTCCGTTATTTCAAAAGCTTAGCGGTTATTCAAGTGCCGCTTTAATTGGCACAAATCCGCTTGATTATATTTATCCTGATGACAGAGAAATAACCAGAAAACTGGCAATAAAGAGATTAAAAGGTAAAATCTCAGATGCCTATGAATACAGGTTCATCAGAAAGAACGGCAAAGTAATGTGGGTTTTGGAGATGATCACCTCGATAGCTTACAAACAGAAGCGGTGCGCGCTCGGAAGTTTTATGGATATTACCGAGCGCAAGAAAATGGAAGAAACGATACATCATTCTGAGGAGAGATACCGGACTATCATTGAGCAAATGGGAGACGGCTATTTTGAGACCGACATAGCCGGTAATTTTACCTTTGTTAATGAAGCGGAATGCAGAAATCTCGGCTATCCCCTTGAGGAATTGATCGGCATGAATCGCAAGCAGTACGCGGATGAAAAAGCCGCTAAAGCATTGTACAGCCTCTTTAATCAAATCTACAAAACAGGAACGCCCATTAAAGCCTATGACTTGGAACTTATCAAAAAAGACGGGACTAAATCATTCAACGAAATATCCGCATCTCTTATAAGAAATTACGAAGGTGAACCAATTGGATTTCGCGGCATCGCCCGTGATGTAACCGAACGCAGGCAAATGGAAGAAGCTCTGCGGCAGTCTGAAGAAAAATACCGAACCATTCTGGAAAGCGTTGACAATGGTTATTGCGAACAAGACCTTGCCGGCAACTTTACCTTTTTAAACGACTCCATGTACCGAATATACGGGTATCCCAAAGAAGAATTGATGGGCATGAATTACAAGCAGTATACGGATAAAGAGAGCGGGAAAAAATGCTTTCAAGCTTACCGGAATATCTACTTAACGGGAGAACCCGGTAAAGTATTTGACTTTGAGATTATAAGAAAAGACGGGGCCAAAAGACACATTGAATCATCTGTATCATTACAAAAAGATTCAGCAGGTAAACCGATAGCGTTTAGGGGAGTTGTACGGGACGTCACCGAACGCAAACTGACCGAAGAAGCCCTGCGCCATAGCGAGGAGAGATATCGCAACATTCTGGAAAGCATCCAGGAGGGCTATTTTGAACTTGACCTTGCCGGTAATTATACTTTTGTTAATGAAGCTAACTGCAGATTTCTAGGATATACCAAAGAAGAAATGGTCGGGATGAACTTCCGGCAGCATACAGATGAAGATACCGCTAAAAAATTGTATCAGCCTTACCGCGAACTTTACCTGACAGGCAAACCGATTGAAACATTAGAAGTCGAATCTATCAGAAAAGATGGGACTAAAGTGATTTACGAAACGTCGATATCTCTCATCAGGGATTCAAAAGGTAAACCAATCGGATTCAGGGGTGTTTCTCGGGACGCCACCGAGCGGAAAAGACACGAAAACGAACTAGCGCAGTTTCGGTCCGCCATGGATGTGTCTCAGGACATGATTTTTCTCGTTGATCGCGCCTCGATGCGCTTTATTTATGTTAATGAAACGGCCTGCCAAGTGGCGGGATATACTCGGGAAGAATTTATGAAATCTGCGCCGCATGAATTTCTGCTGGTTGATATTAAAGTACTTGAACGTATGTATGATGAAACCATTGCTGCCGGTACTGCTGGCGTCACGATGGATATGAAAACTCGCCGCAAGGACGGTGTGCGAACGATTATCGAACTGCACCGGCGCGCACTGAATATAGGCAATCGCTGGATTATCGTGACCACTACCCACGATATCAGCCAGCGCTGGCTCGCCGAGAAAAGAATTCGCTTGCTCGGAAGAATGTTCGCAGGATTAAGCGCAACCAACGACTCAATAATACACGCCAAATCGCCAGAGGATCTGTATCAACGGGTATGCGACGCAGCCGTCGAAGGTGGCAAATTCTTCACCACGGGAGTTCTTCTTTTCGATCCGGGAACAACATGGGTAAGAGTGGCAGCTGCCAGTGGCGCCGGATTAGCCAGCCTGCGTAAAGCCCGCATCTCCCTCGATGAGACAATTCCCGAGGGAAAGGGGTTTGTCGGCACCGCCTTCCGTACAGGGAAATCTTGCATTTCCAATGATTATCGCAAAGACGCAGTCTCGATGGCCTGGCGTGAAAGTGTAGAAAATGTGAGCAGCGTCGCCGTCGTACCCCTTCTCAGGGACGATCAGGTAATCGGTGCCTTAATTTTCTACTCCGCCGAGAAGCGAACATTTGATGAAGATATCGTCAAATTGCTCGAACGGATGGCGGAGAACGTCGTGTTTGCGTTAGACAACTTCGAAAAAGAGGCCAAGCGCAAACGCGCCGAAGAGAAGATTCAGTACATGGCCACACACGACGCCCTGACGGGACTGCCCAATCGTTTGATGTTCAGCCAACTATTAAAACACGCCATCCTGTCGGCAAAGCGCTATCAGCGTCAACTTGCCGTTTTATTCATCGACCTGGATCGCTTCAAAATTATCAACGATACCATGGGCCATGAGGCCGGCGATCTGCTGCTGCAGGAAATTGCGGCGCGCTTGAAGCAAACTCTGCGGGCAGTCGATGTTGTCGCCCGTCTGGGAGGAGATGAGTTCGTGATATTGATCGAGGAAGTAAGCGATTCCATCCAGGCCGCCACAGTAGCCCACAAAATCCTTACCAGCATTATTAAACCCTTAACTATTATGGGACAGGAATGCCGTATAACGGCGAGCATCGGCATCTGCATGTACCCGAAGGATGCCGAAGATGAGCAAGCTCTGCTGAAAAATGCCGATATAGCCATGTATCTGGCCAAGGAGGAAGGTAAGAATAACTTCCAGTTCTACTCTATGGATATTCAGTCAAAATCATTAGAACGTCTCTCGATCGAAACAAACCTGCGTTTTGCCCTGGAGCACAATGAGCTCTCTTTGCATTATCAGGCCAAAGTTGACTTCAAAACGAACGCAATCACTGGTGTGGAGGCACTGCTTCGCTGGCAGAGCCCATCCCTTGGCTCGGTAACCCCCACGCAATTCATTCCGGTGGCCGAAGAAACGGGAGTAATAATACCGATCGGCAAGTGGGTAATGAAGACGGCATGCGCCCAAAATGTTGCCTGGCAACAGCAGGGTCTTCCCCCTGTCTGCATGGCGATAAATTTGTCCCTGCGGCAGCTTACAGATGACAGTCTGATAGATGATATCGGAACGGCGCTGAATGAGTCCGGCATGGCGCCAAATCTGCTGGAGTTGGAAATTACCGAAAGTATGGTGATGCATAATCCTGCACGTATGATCGCCGTGTTAGCCAAAATCAAGAATTTGGGTGTACGTCTGGCCATTGACGATTTCGGCACCGGCTACTCTTCTCTTTCTCAGATCAAGCATTTTCCCATCGATACGCTTAAAGTTGACCGATCCTTCATCCGCAACATCCCGCAAGACGCTGAAGACAAGGCGATCACCGAGGCGATCATTGCCATGGGCAAGACCCTAAGTCTTACCGTCGTTGCCGAAGGTGTAGAAACAGCAGAACAAATGATCTTCTTAAAGGACCACTCCTGTGATGAGATGCAGGGTTTTTACTTCAGTAAACCCATTATGCCTGAACAGTTTGCCGAGCTGCTGCGGAAACATGTCCCCTTTCCACGAAAATGAAGCTCAATATGTACAGCATATGTTTTGCGCATCGCTCATTTAACACTTGATTTTCTAATCGATGACCTGATGAGAACAGATAGGGAAAGTCCTCTGGAACCCGCGGCAAATATTATAAAAAACCTTACTTTAAATCAGGCAATTTAGGCATCGTTGTTGGATTGCGTCCCTGGGAGTATGGGTGCTCATAATCGCGGGTGACGCTAAAATCTTTTAAGTATTGGAACTGAGAAGTAGCAACTTTATTGTAATCAGGATTTTTCTTTGCTTCCACCACAACATAATCCCACATCCATTCTTCTATCTGCTTTAACTCCTTCGGAGAAATTTTGATAACCTGGGTCCCTTTCTCTTTAAACTTACTAATACCATCACCGGCAGTACTTTCAGTACGAGCGCTCATATAAATCATATTGTCGTTGGCGGCAACTTCAATTATTTTCTTCAAATCAGGAGGCAGTGTGTTCCAAGCATCTTTATTGATCAGCACCCCGGTAGCACTTGATGGCTGATTCCAGCCGGGGGCAAAATTATATTTGGTAATTTCACCCATTCCAACGCTCCAGTCAGTAAGAGGGCTGCCAAACGTGGCGCCGTCAATGGCGCCCGTTGCCAATGCGGAACCAATTTCGCCTGCCGACATCATAACTTGGACAGCGCCAAGTTTCTGCAAGATGTAGGCTTGAGCTTTACCGCCCATTCTCAGTTTTTTTCCCTTAAAATCGGCCAAATTTCTTATAGGCATACGTGTACGGATGCCCGATCCGATAGAAGCAGGTTGGGTAAGAAAATAGATAAGATTGAATTTGCCATACATATAATTATAGATATCTTGTCCCCCGAAAAAAAAATACCAGTTCGTTATATCATATTGGGAAAGCCCCATGGGAAATGATCCTAAAAGTTCAAATGCAGAATTTTTATTTGCCCAATAAGTAGCCCAATCTCCGCCCATTTCTGCGGCACCTTTAGAAACTGTATCGAAAACCGCCGTGGCCGGAACAAGTTCTCCTGCTGGATGTACCGTAATTTGTAGGCGGCCGCCGCTGAGCTCATATATATTTCTAGCAAAGCGTTGATCGCTGTAAAAGATGGTCGACTGGGCCGGCCAGCAGGAAACCAGCCGCCATTTGATCGTTTCGGCAATAGACGGAGCAGCTAACAATGCTATAAGTGTAAATACGACTAATATAATTTTGTAGAAATTCCCCATTGCAGATGTCCTCCTTTTTTATTAATGAAAATGTATTGTCTTCATAATCTTACCGGCATCCATCTGTAATAAATAATCTCTAAATCTCATTACCTTATGTAGATATTTTATCAGCAATTAGGTTTTTAAGCCAATAAATTTTCGGCATCTTTACTGAAGGAATTAATCTGTAATCTGATAATTAATGCTCATATTTTGCACATTACAATAGCTTTTATGTTATCGGTGAGAAATCGTCATTTATTCGACCTTGATATTTTAGTCGTTAGTTGGGAAATATCACGGGGTATACGCCTTGTTAACTGACCGATATTTCTGCAATAAATGCACGAATCTTCAGCCAAGCTCTGAGCGCAGAATAAGCAGTCTTTGATTTGCTATTTGAATTTATTTTTTTCTTTATTTTTTGGTTGTTTTTTTCCCCAGATGGGATGCCGCTTCGCGGCAAGTCGGACTATGCGGCTTCCCATTTGTCCGTAACTGAAGCCGGCAAATTCGGCGGCACAGGCCATGCTGGCATCGCGACTGATATCCGCGTTCGGATTCACATCCACAATAAAAAAAACATTGTTTTGATAACGTACGTCAAGACGGGCGTAATCCCTGCATCCCAAAGCCCGATAGGCGGCTTTGCTCACCTTCTCCAAGGCCTGCATTTCTTTTTCACTAAGCGGCGCCGGCAGTAATGTCTCTATCTTTTCATAGTGATCGGAACCGGGAATGAATTTTGATTCATAGGTACATAGGCGGTCTTTTAAATCACCGAAAAAAGAGAAGTCCATTTCGGCGGGAGATAGCATTTCAAGGTGTTCATTTCCCCACAAGGTGACATGAAATTCCCGCCCGTCGATGAAGTCTTCGACCAGAGCAGGTTGACGGTATTTATCCAATATGTAGGATATCCTGCTTTTCAACTCCAAAGGTGTCATCACGACGGAATCAGGTGTAATCCCTTCAGAGCAGTGTTCGTTTATAGGTTTGACAATTGCGGGAAATCGATCCCATGATCCAGGTTCAGCCAGATTAAATATCTGCCACATCGGTGTTGGGATTTCTTCTTGATCAAGGATTATTTTCACGCGACACTTGTCTTGAGAGAGCGCCAGGGCGTTGGAGTCCGCACCGGTAAATACAAAACCCAGCATTTCCATTCTTTTTGCCACGAGCCATTCACTGTGGTTTGTTCCGGGCAGGCTTTCGCACCAGTTAAAAATAATGTGTTCCAAGGGATTGAAAGTATCAAGATGACTCGCTATATCTTCATCAAAAATAGGGACAAAAACAGTGGGGTGTCCCTCGTCTATCAATGCGTGACCCAGTTGAGACGATACGGTTATCACCTCGTCTTTTTCTTCTTGTGTCCAGTCCGGATTCACGTTGTATAATAATATTACCGGAATGTTTGCAGGGTCAATATTTACAGGCACCCGTCACCTCTCCAAATTATGTTATACCTGCCTTTGAACTTACTTCATCACTGGTCTTTTCGTATTACCCTAATATGCATAACGTGACCGGAAGACTATTTCTCTTCTTCAATCTTCACTATATTTTCGTACATAGAAAATATCGGTATTCTCCATCCGTATTTTTTAATCCTCACCATCTGGCCCCTGAGTTTAATGGCGTCGTTCTGGACCGTGCCGGAATTGAACTTTAACCGGTATCTGGCATCGTAGTTCACAAAAGGCCGATACTCCGTCGCGATCATGAACATTCCATCTACTTTCGTCATCTGCGCGTCGGTTATCCTCGTCACGATCGTGTCGGCAACGAAATAACTATACAGCACCAACAGAATACAAGTAACGATTACGAGCAGTATCAACTTGATCTTCATATCATTCTCCAATCATTACGGAATTTGATATTTTTGATAAAAATTTACTTTTAAGAATCATAATATGGAAGGCTTTGCACGTCAATGAAATAATGCCATAAGATATGATATGGTATGGTGGTGCAAATGATTGCCAATTGGATAAGAACAAAGCTATCTTCTACTTTTAAAAGATGCTAAAATTTCAACATTCAAAAATTTTTAATCTACTAATTGGAGGTTTTTATGGCTGGATGCAATCATCATTGGAGCGGGTTACGCCGGAATGAGCGCGGCGGCGCTGCTGGCCCACTCTGGCAGGAAAGTTATCGTCCTGGAAGCATCAGGCATGATCGGCGGCAGGGCGCTCTCCTACAAAAACGAGAAAGGCTATGTCTGGGAATACGGCGTACATTCGCACAGGCTTGCGCACAAGGGCATCGCCAACGAAGTGTTCAAAAGGCTCGGTGAAGAAATCGATTTCCTGCCCGAGGCCAAAGACGCCAAGCTGATATTCAAAGGCAGGCTCTGGGAAAGACCCGAAGGCCCTGCAGGTTTTTTAAAAACGCCCATGCTTTCATTCCGGGCAAGGCTTGCGCTCCTCGCTCTGCTGATAAAAATTAAAAAAGCCGATCCTTTAAAGTGGTATGACAAAACCCTGCTCGATTTTTATAAAACATCGTTTCAGAATCCCGAACTTGAGGCATTCCTGCCCTTCCTCGGTATGACTATCATGTGCCCGTCGCCTAATAAAGTTAGCGCAGGCGAGGTCATTGAATTCCTGCAAAGGGTCTTAAAGGCCAAGGTCGGCGTTGGCGAACCCAGAGGCGGCTCCGTCCAGATATTCTCCAAGCTGAAGAAACACATCGAACTAAACGGCGAAATACATCTTAATGAAAAAGCGGAAAAGATAATTATTGAAAACGGCAGGGCGACCGGCGTTAAGACAGACAGGGCAAAATACTCCGCCAAAAACATAATCTTTGCCGCAAGACTCCCACTCGTACTGGATATGATGGACAACCTTCTCCTGCTCGAAGCCACGCTCGATTACGCAAATAAAATCGAGAACAGCTCCAGCCTTATATTCGATTTTATAACAGACAGGGCGGTTACAAATATACGCTCCGGCATACTCGGCGTTGATATACCTATCTGGGCGCGCTTCCAGTCCAATGCCGATGATTCGTTCATGCCTCACGGAAAATATATTTCAACCTGGGGCATAATGCTTCCGTGGAACTTTGATGGCAATAAGAAAATAGTCGGAGAGACAGAAAAAAGACTCAAAGAGATAATCTCCGCCATCTTCCCAAATTTTCTGCCTATGGTCATCGAAGAAAGAAAGACCATTGTGCCGGTAATGAACGGCAATGTCCTTACGCCAGCCCAGTCCAAGCCACACAGACCTGACGTCGAATACTCTGCAATTAAGGGACTTTATTTTACTGGCGACACAGTCAAGGGCGACGGCTGCTCCGGCGACATCAGCTTTTCTTCAGCCATGAAAGTGGCGGATAAAATACTGGGTGCATAGAAAGGCGGAGTATGGGCAGGTTCAGCTCCTTCTGTTTACTGTTTTTGACGAATATTATATTTAGAAAGATTTTTTTTGAAATTATGCGTATTTTCTTAAAAATATCCTTAAGTGTTTCACCTACAAGTCAACACTCATGCTGAATAAATATTTTGATGATTTGCATTTGAAATGTTTGATCAACAACGTCGGAGCTAACCTACCGCAATGGAGCTAAGCAGATTCGCCGCCCGAGTTGATGTGGTTGTTAGACATGGTATCCAAGTTTTTTATATTTCAAGACCACAGTTTAAATTCCCCCTTGATGACGTTCTTTATACGATCGGTATCATTATAGTAAATGTTGTTCCTTTTCCTTTTTTACTTTCAAATGAAATTTCTCCTTTGTGCCTCTGCAATAATTTCATAGGAAATGCTTAGCCCCAGACCCGTTCCCATACCTACTTCCTTGGTCGTAAAAAAAGGCTCAAATATTTTGTTTTGATTTTCTCGTGGAATTCCACAACCCGTATCGGATATAGCTATCCAAATCGAGCGGTCTTTTTCCCATGTTTTGATTTCTATTTTTCCCTTTTCTTCAATAGCTTGGATCGCATTAATTAAAAGGTTTATAAAGACTTGATCCAGTTTTAGGGGATAGCATTTGGTCAGAGGTAAATTGCCGTAATCTTTATGGAGAGTTGCTTTATCTTTTAAATCATTCCAAACAATATTAATGCTCCTTTCAATGCATTCATTAATGTTAGTATCTTTATATTCTT
>CAVXLI010000003.1:0-47352 GCA_963762595.1 uncultured delta proteobacterium | reverse complement strand
TCTTTATTTCCAGTCCTTTCCAGAAGGCTGGATTTATAAGATAAATTAATCCTTCGTTTTCATGTTTTGTTATAAGTGCTTTTAGGCGCTTCATGTCATAACGAACTGAATATATATATGTTTGTTCACCGTTTGAGCGTTGGAATCCAATAATGCCGTACCAGAGAAGAAGATCGAATATCACTTTTCTGGTATCAGCATCTGAGGATATCCTGATTAATATTGAATCTAGCGCTATTTTATCCATTTCAGCAGGGCATTCTATAAATTCATAGATCGCTTCTTTAGCAGGAGGATATACGTCTTGAATTTCGTAGTAGATGTCATTGATAAGCTGTGTAGAGTATTGTTCTTCACCATTTTCTATATCTCCTATCTCTATGCGTTGATGTCCCAAGTTTACTGCATGGCTACGACAGAAGCGCAATAGTTCAATCAACGATCGTGGACGCATCAAACATCTTTCTACCATGTAATGTGCGGATTCCTCACCATTGCTCAGGTGACTCACACATAATTGTCGCCAAATATTCTCGAAAGATGGGTCGCCCTCTACACCTGAAGATAAAAAAAATCTGCGCCGTAGTAGTTCTAGTAATATGGCTTGATCATCCCAATCCACAAATGCTTGAGATATTTTCCCCCTATCTGGAGTTACTGAAACCAAGTTCTCATATACATCATTACGAATAAAAAGAACGCCTCTAGTTGGTATATTTTCACGCTTGAAATCGTTTTCTAATTTTCCAAATGCATCCATAAGACAACGAAGTGAAAGAACATCTTGAGCAGTTATGCCATGCGGAGGCCAACCTTTATCAAGATTATCAAAAAGAATCCATAATGACTGTTTATTTTTTAGATAATTAACCAATGAAGAACGTAGTAACGCTATATTATGCTTGTAAATATATTGGGTGATTTTTTCATTACCCAATTGTATACGATTGGCGGGGTCACCATCAAAAACAGGAAAATCTTCTATTATTCTTTGCGTTAGGCGTAACATGCGTTCAGAAAAATCACCTTCTGAAACATATTCATCACTGTTATAAACATCAGCAAGTTTTTGGTACGGTTCAAATAATTTATTATTTCGGAGGTGTAAATCTTTATCGTTTTGCAGCAGTTTATGGCAGATTTCAAGTAACAACAGATATTCCCAAAATGCTGTGATAGTATGTTCTTGAGTACCTTCTGCAAGATAATCTAAAATTTGTTCCTTAAACTTAATTAGTTGGAAACCTTCTGGTTTGAGATCAAGTACTACATTTTTTTTATCGCTTCTGAGTTTATCTCGAAGCTGGAAAAAAAGTGCTGATTTGCCTGTACCCTTGCGACCCAATACAATTTGTACTTCACCGCGATAAGCTCGCCTGAATTCATCCGTCTCGATATAGTAATTGCCTAACTCTTGAAACTCGTTCTCTGCGGAAGAAGAACCTAAATATAGTTGTGCCAAGAAAGTTGATGGTTTACTGACAATAGGTGGCTGTGTAGATTGCAACCTCTCTGTTACTGAAATCGCAAATTCGGTTACGTATGGGTCAATTTGCTCTGGGTATTTAAATTGATGTACGAGATCACGATAATCAAGAGGGATCGGTTCATCCCCCATCTGAAGCAATAGTGTTTCTTTATTCATTCCTCTTGCTAGGCCTGCGACAAATGCGGAACGTAAGTTATGAATATCTGCATTAACAATATAGTTGCGGATTAACGGTATTATTACGCCATGCGAGCTAGCTACATTTTCGATTGCGTCGAGTGCAGATAAACGACCTTGCTCATCCGGATCAAAAGATCTATAGAACAAACGAGCTTTCTTTATTCGAGCTATCAGATGAGTTTCTACATCACCTTTATTTTGAGGAAGAATTATATAAACTGGTGTATTGTTGTTTATTGTATGAGCGTCAAAACGATGCGGGGTCAAGTCATCAATTGATGTTAACAATGTTGATAAACTGTTAGAGTCCCGATAGGACTTATAACCAAGCGTGTCAAATATACCAACTTGTTTTATCAAATCAGAATCTGGCTGAATATTTTCATTTCGTATAAGGAAAGCTCTTTTTTTGCAGCCAATAGCATATCCAATTTCAAAAGCTACATTAAAATTAAGCCGAGTAATGTCACCAATAAATATTGTACCATTTTCTATTTTATTGAGTACTTCTGTGACAATGAATCGACCTGGAATATCATTTTCTTCCCAACTCGTAAGATCGCGGAAATTGTCATGTTGTCTAATTTTTTCTAGCGACCGTAAAATGGTTTGTCCAATGTCATTAGGTGATGAGGGATAAGCTATAATACCAGCAATTGTTAAGGGCATGAAACACCTCCTTGAGTGGACAATTTCTTAGAAATTTCTTAAATAGGAATTATGAACGCAAGGTGTAGCGTCCGAGCTATTCATTTAATCTTCCGCAGTATCTCTCCCATCTATTTCATATCCCTAAATTTGGCTTCGATGGCGCTGATATCGTCAATCTGACCATCTTATCTTTCGAAAGTTTTTTCGACCCAATCAAAGAAGACCGCATGGAAAAGATGCGGTGCTCCCAGTTGGCAATGCTCGGCGGCGCCCTCCTCTTCAGTGAAGATTCGCGTGGTGATGCTTTTCGCGTTAACCAGTTTTTTCTTAAATTCGTCCACCTGTTGAACCGGGAAGAAGTGATCCTTTTCCCCGGCAAGTATGAGCACGTCGCACGTGATGTTATGGGCCACGTCCTTCAATGTATACCTGGAAAATATGGAGAGAAGATCAACGGGGTCTTTTGCGCCCATCGTCCATTGCGCATTTTGCACGCCCCAGCGTATGCCCGGAGTATTTTTCATTTTCATTGTTATGAGTGCGTTGATCGTCCTGTCAAAGCCGGCGCGGTGGAGAAACCGGATAATACCCGGCGTCTGTCTCAATGCAGCTTCCTGAAAATCATAGCATACGTCATATGCCGCCACGCCGTCTATGCGCTTATCGAATGCCGCAGCCCGAGGCGCGAGATACCCGCCGAGACTGGCGCCTATGAATACTATTTTGGACGGCTTCTGATATTTTTTTAAGAACTCGTCGAGTACGGCGCCGGTCGGTTTCTCCCATTCATGCGTAAAGAGAAGCCCCTGCTCACGTATGATCGAGCCTTGCCCCGGCCCCTCGAATGTAAGGCAAGGATAGCCGCGCTCTATTGCGCCGGAAGCAAGCATGAAATATAGCTCCTCCAGCGTGGAATCGTATCCGCCGCACATCAGGATAAGCGGTTTTTTCTGCGCCGTGCCTCCAGCCGGATAATAAACCGCTTTGAGCGTGTTCTTCCCGTAGGGGATATTTATGATTTTATACTGAATCCCCAGCGAATTCAGGCCTTCATAGAATGCCTGCTGATTTTTTCTGAATACGGAAAGACGTCTGGGATCGCCCGGACGCATGAAAAATTCGGCCGTCCGATAATAGCCGTGCGCCCGCAGGAGACCGTTGCCGCGGCTTACAGGATCTTTAAACTCCCGCGCTGCTTTTTCCACGCGCTCGGCTGTCTTGTTCCACTCCACAAACCAAGCTTCGTCATCGCCCTCGGGAATATTTTTTATCGTTGCGAGAATTTCACCGGTATCGCCGTCTCCGAAGGCTCTCAATGTCTGAAAATGATACGGCTGATCGGTATAGAAGCGGGAAATTCCTTTTTTGGCCGGCCATAACGCCCAAATCAACAATACGAGAAACACTATCGCGCATGCGCCGATTACAATTATCACCTTCCATTTTTTTGTCATTTGTTTCTTTTTTGTTATTGTCTTTGCCATATGTTGCATCCTTTCAATACGTTCCTTCCTCAAGCCGCGTGAGCTTTCTTTCCATAAACTCTTTCATACGCCGCGCAGTACGGGCAGAAGCCATTCCCATGAGAGGGACAGCGGCTTCTTATAAAATGTTTTTTGATGAAACTTAATGAATCGCGGGCCTAGCCGAAGCCCTCCAATAGCGCAGGATTGTTCAGCCAGTATTTGAGAACCAAAGACACTATTCATATACTCTCCGACGTTTAAGGTGTCAACCCCGACATCCTTCGGCTGCGGGATTAATTTAACTAACAGATATTTCTGCACCATGTTTGAAATATCTGAGTTTCATTAAGAAAAAACGTGTAGTTGAAAAAGACATAAGTAGGCTGGTTCAGATTATTTTGGCAGGAAAATATATCGGTGATATGCTATAAGTCACGCATTACAGAATATGGGAGGAAGGTATATGAAAAATCTGCTGGAAGGCGTGGAAGAAATACTGCTCATGGGACCGGGACCATCCTTAGTTCCTCCTTCGGTATATAAAGCTTTAAGCCGCAAGACTATCGGGCATCTTGATCCCTATTTCCTGGAGATAATGGAAGAGGTGAAAGAGATGCTCCGCAAAATCATGAATACCAATAATACCATTACCCTTCCTCTTTCGGGCACCGGCTCTGCGGGGATGGAGGCCTGCTTCGTAAACCTTATAGAGCCGGGAGATAAGGTGCTGATTCTGATCAATGGCGTCTTTGGTCAGAGAATGCGGGAAGTGGCCACACGGCTGGGCGCCAGTGTGGACGCCCTGGAATTTACCTGGGGAACGCCTGTTGTCCTGGAAGAAGTGGAAAAGAAGCTGAGAGATTCTTCGTATCGAATCGTGGCCGTCATCCATGCCGAAACGTCCACAGGTGTGCGCAATCCGGTGGCCGAGATTGGCAAGCTCCTGAAGGGAAAAGATGCAATCTATCTGGTGGATACCGTGACCAGCCTCGGCGGGACGGAAGTCCGCATGGATGATTGGAGCATTGATGCCCTTTACAGCGGCACGCAAAAATGCCTTTCCTGCCCTCCGGGGCTGGCGCCGCTTTCCTTTTCGGAGAAAGCGATGGACAAACTTAAAAACCGCAAAACAAAAGTGCCCAACTGGTATCTCGATCTTTCCTTAATCTGCGAGTATTGGGGTAAAAACAGGGTCTATCACCACACGGCCCCGATCAATATGCTCTATGGCCTTTATGAGGCTCTGTATCTGATCCTGCAGGAAGGAACGGACAAGGTCTTTGCGCGTCACCGCAGAAGCCATCTGGCGCTGGTGAAAGGGCTGGAGGCAATGGGATTGAAAATGCTGGTGGAGAAGAAATATCGTTTGCCCATGCTCAATACGGTTTATGTTCCGGATGGTGTTGATGAGTTGGCTGTGCGCAAGCGCTTGCGCAGTGAATTCAAAATCGAGATCGGCGGCGGGCTGGGAGTGCTCGCCGGAAAGATCTGGCGGATCGGCTTGATGGGCCATACGGCGAGAAAGAAGAATGTAGACCGCTTCCTTCATGCGCTCGCGGCGTGTTTAAAGCCGGCGTGAGAGTTTCTTAACCTCTTCCACGATTTTCGGCAAAATAGTGCCGGTCTTTCCCTGGATCAGATAATCGGATATGCCCTCTTCGGTCAGCGGCGTGGGATCGGCATTGATTTCAATGATAATTGTTTTCTGTTTAGACTGATACTGTTTTGCCATCCTGGGCAGCATGGCAAAAGGATGAACTACCGCCGACGTCCCGCAAATCAGCATCAGATCACATTTACCTACCTCTGCCTGGCTTTCCCGGGCAACGTCTGCGGGAATGGCCTCATTAAAATGGACGATATCCGATTTCAGAACACCATTGCATTTTCGGCATAAAGGCGGCAAGCGATCTTCCGCCAATAACCGATCCAGCTCGAATTCCTTCGGGTCAAACCGGGCATCGCATTCAAAACATCTCAGCAAGGAAATATTTCCATGATAATCCAGAACTCTCTTGCTTCCCGCTTTCTGGTGCAGGTTATCAATATTCTGGGTGACTATACATTTCAGGATGGCCATCTTCTCCAATTCGGCCAGGGCAAAATGCCCGGGATTAGGCAGGGCATTAATCAAATCCCCCAGCCACGATGTGCCGGTCATGCGCTCTATCCAGTATTCTTTGGGGTTTTGTTGAAACTTGTAATAACTCTGATAGGCCTTTCTTTCGGCATCGGGATTTTTGGTCCAGATCCCGTTTGGTCCCCGAAAATCAGGGATTCCCGATTCGGTGGACATGCCGGCTCCCGTCAACGCGACGGCATGTTTGCTTTTGATTATCAGCTGGGCCGTTTTTGAAATTAATTCTTCCATGCTCTTCTTATTCACCATTGAAAGGGCTTACGAGGTTTACGTTTTGGTGGTTTATATGCTGGGTTGAGATAAACCTTGCCACAACCTTTTAACTTACACCGCCACAGGCCCTGTTTTTCAGTTAAAGGAGCTTCAATATTTTTCCATAAACAAGAGGCGCAAAAATAATTCCCGGATTCTTTAGATTTATAGATGCCAAGCTCTTCAATAAAGTCGTATTTATCCTGCAAATTTGCAGCAGAAGATTCTTCTTGAGGCGCAGCATGCTTTTCCTCAATAAAGTCGTGTTTATCCTGCAACTTCTCAGCAGAAGGTTTTTCCTGAGGCGCAGAAAGCTTTTCCTCAATAATTTTGGATATATTCTGCAATTTTTTAGCAGATAATTTATCCAGGGTTTCAGGCTTCTTTTCAACAATAAATTCGTATTTATCCTGCGATATTTCAGCAGAAGGTTTTTCCTGGGCTGTAGAATGCTTTATCTCAAATGAAGAATACTTTTTTTCAAGCTCAATTATCTTCTTTTTCAAATCAGAGATTTCAGACGCCCTTGCCGCATTTTCCTCTTGAGTCGCAAGCATCAACGTCTGGATCTTAAGCATAACACTATTGAACTGCGTAAAAAGATCAACAATATCTTTAGCACCCATATCGTTTCTCCTTCTAAGGATACTACAGTATGTTTTTTGGGGTAAAAAAAAGCAAGCGGAATGTTGAGCGTTAAATATCTAATGCCCAGCGTGAGTAATTTTAGGCAGCAGGAAACTCATCAGCACCATCGCGATATTGGCAAAGCCAAGCAGCACCAAAGCGTGCGAAGCATTGTGACCCAGGTGTGTATAGAGTTCTCCCGCAATGCTGGGCACTGTGCTGGCGACACACCACGCCCAGCCCATCAGAATCGCCGAAACGATACTTACGTTTTCCCGCGGCGCGATCTGCTGACCAAACGCCACTCCTAAAGGATTCACCGTTCCCAGAAACGCCCCGCCGACAATACAAAGAAAGATGAAAGCAGGTACCGTAAGTGTCAGGCGGATCATGGCATGATAGCTAATCGCCGACAAAATTGTCATGGCAATCAGTGTCCGACGCCTGCCGATGCGATCTGCCAGGTGACCCATGGGCACCATGAAAACCGTCGCGCCTAAAATGATCAGACCAAATGCCCCGCCCTGCCCGAGCCATTCGGGATAACCTTTTTCGTGGGCGAATTCCGGCATGAGGAAAAACAGCCCGCTCATCACACCCTGAGAAATCGCCAGTATCAGGAACAACACGAGAATCTGACCAGCCACCGGCCGAAGAGCACGAAGTGACGCAATGACAGACATTTTTTTCGCGTGCAGAACCTCCGCCGGCCTGCACCATACCCAGACGAAAGCCCAAAGAATAGCCGCCGGAATGAGCAGAATTTCAGTATGATGGCCAAGGTTGTTGTAAGCGGTGCGAAACGCGATCTGACTAAAACCGTAGCCGATGCTGCCGACTGCAATAAATAGGGCCAGGAACATCGAGCCGCGCCGCGCAGAAAAACTGCCCGCAAGCCCGGCGCCCGCGGGATGGAACATGTCCTGCCCGAGCCGGCCAGCCGCAAGGATGACGAACACGAGAAGGTAAAAACCACTCAAGCCAAAAAGCGGCGGCAGCAGGCGATCCAGCATCTCCCGCTGATCGGCAAGCGGTCCGAGGAACATGGCAAACGAAGTCAGAAACGCGCCCAGCAGAATGACTCTTCTCGGCCCGAAGCGGTCGGCAATCGAACCAAACAACGGCTGAAGCGCTGTTCCGCTCATGGCGATGACCGTAGCAATCCATCCGGCTTTGGCTACATCCAGACCGGCAAGTGTTTTGTAGACCGGCCAGACACTCATGCCCATGAAGTCAGCCATAATATGCGCTATCACGATGGATATAAATACAGCAATCGATTGACGTGTTACAGCAGCCGGAGTCGATACACTGAGTACCGCTGCGGCTGAAGGTTGATCTTGTTCGATAGTTTCCATATCCTTACCTGAATAATACTAAAATAATTCCAGTTGTCATCCCGGACTTAAAGAGTGTGGTACTAATCCCCTACGCTGCGCTTCTCTTACAGAATCGGAGTCTCACTAACAAGAAACCCGCCAGGGTTATCCATGGCGGGTTTAAAAGTTGCGATTTGGATTATGAATTGTTAAAGTTCTTCTCCTGGCGCACTTATCCCGCCGCAGACCGGCTTACGGGCCTTCGTTCTCGTCATCTTAGTTACTAAATGGTTAAATGCGCTCATGTGATTTCTTTCTTTTTCGTTTATTTTGTTACTTAAATACAATTCCCAGCGAGAAGTGTCAATCTTTTTTTGAATAATCAGGCATGTGCCCTATTTCATTTCCCGAAATTTGGCTTCGATGGCGCTGATATCGTCAATGCGAATTAATGCATCATAAAAATCACGGCCGGCAAGTTTTTCCAGATGGACAGCTTGATCCCCTACGGCCTTGACATATCCCTGAAAGGTTTTCCCCGAACGCAGATGAATCAGGACATCCTTCCCTATATAAGTTTTCAAATTTTCCTTCATGGAAAAGGAAACTTCGAATTTCGCGCCCGGAACTGGTGTGGCTGATCTTGACTGCGCTGACGCCGTGGAAATAATAAATATTGCCGTAAATAGAAACACCGCCAGTACCGCCCCTGATACAATCATGCTTGTTCTTTTCATGCCCGCCTCCTTTTTTATGACTTTCATTTAATTTTTTGCAGCATCTCTCCCATCATCCGATGGATTAAGTTGATGGCTTTTAGCGGGCGAATCATTACCTTGAAGTCGGTAATTCTGCCATCCGCGCCCCAGGTAATCATGTCCACGCCGTTAATGGTGATTCCATCTATCACTGTAGAGAACTCCAGAACCGCATTGTTGCCGGAAATGACTTCTCTTAAATATTTAAAGGTGCCGTTATTGAGAACATGCGTAGCCGCGGTAAGATACAATGTGGTTATCGGCTTTCCCTCCTGCGGTGTATGCACCACCGGGGAATGAAAGACAACATTATCCGCAAGGAGATTATCAAGACCAGCGGCGTCTCTGCTTTTAACTAATTTGTGCCATTCTTTTATAGTATCTTTAATCATTTCCATAAACGATAACCGATATAATTACCGACAATGTAGATGGCAGCTAACGCGACAAAAAGCGCCAGCCAAAATCCCATATTGGGAAAGCGGAAGAACTTGCCGCTGCGAACCGGGTCGTCGGGGTGGTTTATTGTAATCTCCATTTCAAAAATGGTCTTGCCTATGGCAAATTTACCCCAAAGCAGTAGAATGTCAGCCAGAAGCGTTCCCAATAAGATCGTCTGCAGAGTCCATACCTGCGGGGGGTGCGTGATGGAATAATGCGCCATCATGATTGTGCCGATGATTACTGTTATTCCGTTGAGAAGATAAGCAAAGGTGGTTGTTGACCGAAATATAAACAGAAGCGGAATTATAATCACGCTGATGAAACCGGCCACGGCAGGTATGTAATTCACCAAGTTTTTGGCAACCGGATGTATCATCAGATGAAGCAGCCAGCCGCCCAAAGCTATAAAAAAGATGGCCAGAATCAATGTTAACCGAAGATAATCTTTCTTCTTCATAATTCACCTCTTTTTTTTATTTTACGGCTGCATGCGGCAAATAGGGCAAACGGCGAAGCGTCCTATTTTTTAAATACATTTTTTCTTAAAATATATTTTAGAACCACGTGCTCAAATATACTCGGAATATTTTTAATTTCAATGGGTTTTTTGTGCTACAGGCCGAAAGGCTATGCCACTACCGGAAATATAAGTAATCAGTGACCGGCAATCGTCTTGTGCCTTTTATTTTTCCGTCAGGAATCGATGTCGGGGAACACGGGCTTTTGTTTTGAGAGAAAGTACGTAATGCCATTCACGCACTCACCAGAAACGATGAGCGTGACTGCCTCTTCGCGTTCCAGTTCAAGGGCGGCGCTCATGGGCAGTTCCGCAACTTTTCTGATAACCGCCAGGGCATGGCGAACGGCGCGGGGACCGTTTTGAGCGATAGTTTCCGCCAGGGTCATGGCCTCCGCCAGAGCCAGCCCCGGCAAGCTTATGCGGTTGGTAAGACCGATGCTGAGAGCCTCGTCGGCGCCGATCTTGCGGCCGGTGAGGATCATGTCCGCCGCGCGTGAGGCGCCGATGAGCCTGGTGAGACCGGGGCCGCCGCCCCAGTCGGGAATGAGCCCCAGCCGCACCTCGGAGAAACAGAATACGGCCGCCGGGTCCATCACGCGCAAATCACAGCGCGAGGCCAGTTCCGCCCCGCCGCCGTAAGCGTCACCGTTGACAGCCGCAATCACTGGCACAGGCAGGCTCACCAGAGCATCCACCGTTTCCTGCAGGCGGCGGATCAGCGTCTCGACCGGCGCCCGCTCCCGCCTCTCCACCGCGCCAATCAGGCCGTTGACCTGGGGATTGTCGGGGTTGACGTCAAACCCCGCGCAGAAGGCCATCCCTGCCCCGGTAACCACAACGACACGCGGTGTTTGCGATTGCAATTGCGCGACGGCTTGCTCCAGTCCCGTCCACATGTGTTCATCAAAGGCGTTCCTGCGCTCAGGCCTATTAAACGTGACGACGGCTACATGATCTTTCCGTTCAAGAAGAATATTTTTTATCATTTCGCTCATAGAAAAAATTTTCCGGGATTAAACAGATTATCCGGGTCCAGTAATTCCTTAAGACGTTTCATCAGGACGAGGCTCTCGCCGTGCTCTTGCGACATAAAGCAGCTTTTCCCGATGCCGATGCCATGCTCGCCGGTGCAGGTGCCTTCAAACTCCAGCGCCTTCATCACAATGTGCCGGGTGGCTTCTTCCACGCGCGCCCAGCGTTTTTTATCCTGCGGGTCATCCATAACATGGACATGAATGTTTCCGTCGCCGGCATGACCGAAAAGATAGGCAGTTAGATCTTGAACTTCCTTTTTGCTAAATTCCACCATTTCACTGTAGCGGGAGAGCGGCACCGCCACATCCATGATCAGAGGAGAAAGGCCTGTGTGATGCCGTTTGATGGATTCATAGGTTTGGTGACGTATTTCCCACAGACGCGCTCTTTCTTCCGCACCTATTCCGCGATCAAGGGAGAGCGCTCCGTTTGCCTGACAAATCTCTTCCACATAATTCATTTCTTCCCGCAAACCTTGCTCGCTGTAACCGGAAAATTCCATAAGCAGTGTGGGATTTTCCGGTAGCGTTAGCCCACGGTCGGAATTGAGAACCCGTACCACATTGGCGTCCAAAAATTCCATGGCGGAAGGCACAAGCCCCGCGCGCATGATCTGATGCACGGTATTGGTGGCGGCAAGCACAGCGGGGAAAGTTGTCCGTACGGCCATGAAATTGACAGGCAGGCCGGCCAATTTCAATGTGGCCTCGGTTATTATGCCGAGGGTTCCTTCCGACCCGGTAAAAAGAGACGGGAGGTTATAACCGGATGAACTTTTCCTCGCGCGGTTTCCCACGCGGATCACTTCACCTCCCGGCAGAACAACAACCAGCCGCATGACGTAATCCTTTGTCGCTCCGTAGCAGACAGAGCGGATGCCGCTGGCATTGTTGCCGATCATGCCGCCGATAGTGGCTGCGGCTCCCGGGTCCGGTGGAAAGAAAAGACCATCGCGGCCCAGTGCTTTGTTCAGTTCCTTGTAAATCACGCCGGCCTGAACATCCACCTGGAAGTCTTCCGGACGGACGTTGATAATCCGGTTCATTTCGGTGAAGTCGATGACCATCCCGCCTTGCACGGGGATGGGGTTGCCTTCCAGACTGGTTCCCGCGCCCCACGCGGTGACGGGCACTTTTTCCCGGCAGGCCCAGCGGACAAGACGGCTGACCTCTTCGGTGGTATGGGGCCACACGACGACATCGGGAAGAACCGGTGAATGAAACGATTCATCATGGGAATGTAGCGCGCGGACGGACTCGCCTGTGGAAACCCTGCGATCATCAAGAATCGTTTTTAATTCGTTTAGATCAAGATTTCCCGTCACGGTCGTTCCTCTTTAGTCAATTCGCTGCCTTCAATTTTCTGTTTACATTTATTAGAAACGTCCGCACTATTCATTACTTAATCTTTTGCAGCATCTCATCCATCATTTTCAAAATATGTGCTCAAATATACGCGGATTTTTTTGTATTTCAATTCTTTTTTTAAACAAAGACTGAAGACTGACGGCTGAAGGAAGGGCAGCAAGATATCTCCCCGCGGTTTCGACATGACAAGTAAAAATTCTGGATTCCGGCTCGTCGACCGGAATGACGGAAGTGAGTTAAATTCCCCTAGCGTGCGCTTCCCCATCAAGCCTCATGTGCCTTTTTCCCGTAAACCCTCTCATACGCCGCGCAGTATGGGCATAAGCCTTTCTCGATATTCTTGACAAACCAATAAGCGATCCCGCGTTGTTTCTTCCTGGCATGCGCGCATACCGGACATTCGACACAGCGTTGAGCCATTTTTTTATCTTTTTCAGTAACAGAAATTTTGTTCATATAAGGCCCCCTATAGTACATGTGTTATACGGTTTTATCTCTTCTTGCCAAGCGCAGCGATGAATTCAGGATCGGACATTATCAAGCGCACTACATCCCTGATCGTCCAGTTTGCCGCCCGATTCCAATTTTTGTCCTCTGTTGTGCCCGCGGGAGCCCACGCGCTGGCATCACCTCTCCCAACATATGTCTTTGTCCATCCCGATCTCGAGGCAACGTTAGCCGTTACATCGAATTGGATTACGCCGGCAAAACTCGTCCTGCCTGTATAAACTACTTCCGTAATCTTTAAATAAATTATAACGGGCGCCCCCCTGACAACCTTCGCCTGGCGTGCCTTCAATTCAGCAGCCAGAGCTTCTGCCAGCTTTTTAGTCCATAAGTTACGACTTAACACCCAGCCGGTATCCTTTCCGTTCAAGTCCCGGACAGAAAGATCGGAATCGTCTGCCTGTGCGTTGACCAGGGTTACTGTGATATTGTCGAATGGGCCTGCCAGTCCCTCAGTCCTGGTATCTAAGGGTGGAATTTTGCTTGGAACGAGACGAATAGTGCACCCGCTTATCAGGCTCACCAGACATGCTGTTACCGCGATAATTGAAACGAGGCGTTTAATCATTCTTCCCTCCTTGTGTTTCGTATTGTGTTTATTTTTTGATATCTACATTATATCTTAATGGGGTCACCCCTTAAATGGTATCGCCCAAATGTCCCCGATGCTCAAATACGGCATGACTTTTAAACTATTTCTTCACCCAAAGGGAACGCTTCAATTCATTTTTAAGAATCTTGCCCGTCCCGCCCTTGGGCAGGGCATCCCGGAATTCAATCGTCCGCGGGATCTTAAACGGCGACAGTTCCTCTTTGCGGCAATGGGCGATCACGTCGTCAGCCGTGAGAGTGCATCCGGCCGCCAGGACAATAAAGGCCACCGGGGTTTCCCCCCATTTTTCATGGGGCGCCGCCACGACGGCCACTTCCGCGACAGCGGGATTGGAAGATATGACATTTTCCACCTCCACGGAGCCGATGTTCTCCCCCCCGCTGATGATGATATCCTTCTTGCGGTCCACGATCGTAATATATCGGTCTTCGTTCATCGTCGCTATGTCCCCGGAGTAGAGCCAACCGTCAACAATCGTTTTTGCCGTCTCCTCCGGAAGATGCCAGTAACCGTCGATCACCGTATGGCCCCGCATGATAATCTCCCCCATCTCCTTGCCGTCGGCCTGCACATCCTTGCCGTGGCCATTGACCACCCGGACCCGGGTCAGCATGTCCTCGACTCCCTGGCACCGCTGAAGGCTCTTCCGGTCATCCAGGGAAAGCCCCTGCAGGTAATCCTTCAGATGCGCCGTAGTACCGCACGAGGCGGTCTCGCTCATGCCGTAGCCGGCGTTTATCATGCACCAGGGAAATTTCTCAATGAGCGACTCCTGGGTACCCTGAAGAAGAGGTGCGCCGCCGATGACGATGCGCTCAAGACTGCTGAGATCGTAGCGATCCAGGTCTTTGAACTGGGTCAGCGTGTTGGCCATCGTCGGGACCAGATCCACATAGGTCACCCTTTCCCTTTCAATTAACTGGCAGACCAGATCAGGCCGGAATTGTCTCAGCATGACATGGCGGCCGCAGACGCCGGTAACCATATGGGCTTTCCGCCAGCAGTTGGCATGGAAAAGTGGTATCGCGTGGAGATGGATTACGCGGTCGTTCGCAGCGGAGACGCCGACGAAAAGGTCCTTTGTCGTCGCGAGCCACAGCATGCGGTGGGTCAGGAGCATCCCCTTCGGATTGCCCGAGGTGCCACTGGTGTAGAACATCTCGGCGGGATCGTTCTCGTCCAGGTCAAAGTCCCTTTCCAAGACAGGAGAGGCCTGTTCCAGCATTTGTTCATAATCAGTTCCCGCTATACCGGCCGGGGTTGCCCCTGTCTCGTCTCCCTTCATAATGATCGTGTGCTCAATGCCCTTCAGGTTCTCTTTTTCAACGAGACCCGCCAGGTCTTCATTGATGACGAGAACCCGCGTCCCTGAATCGTTGAGAACATAGGCAATCTCCCGGGGGGAAAGGCGGATATTGATGGGGAGCAGAATGGCCCCGATCCGGGGCACGCCGAAATGCAGTTCCAGGAGGCGATGAGTATTCATATCAATGACACCCACCCGGTCTCCTTTGCGCACCCCCATCGCTGTCAGGGCATTGGAGAGGCGGTTTACCCGTTCGCCGAACTGGGCGTAGGTAAACCGTCGGTCTCCATCAACGACGCCGACTTTTTTCCCGTACTGTGAAACCGCTCTTTTCATGAAATCTGTAGCCAATAATGGAATAAACATCTTCTTTTCCTTTTCAAGGTTAATCGGTTACGGCGGTCCATAAATAAGGTCGGGAATGAACATAGCGATCTGTGGAAAGATCGAACAGATGATCAAACCCAGAGTCTGCAGTAGGATAGCGCTTCAGATATAACCGCTCTTTTTACTTTTTCCACTCTACCAATTAATGTGAAACCTTCCATAAATCATAATTGCTCTGCATATTTAGCCACAGTTCCGATGTCGTATCGAACGGAACGTTACCGACAGACTAAAGCCATATCCGGTGTGACAGTTCCACGCCCGTTGATGATTTTGGAAACCGTCTTGCGTGATACATTCAACATGTCGGACAGGGTTGAGGGATTAATTGGGAACAGTGCCCCATTTCTTTAAATGTTATAAGAGATGATACATTTTAAAAACCATGCACTTAAATATACCCACAATTTTCTTTATTTCAATTGGTTTTTTGCACTGGTCAACAGCAAAATAAGCCGACACCGGCCTTAGTAACCTGAAGGTTATCTGTGATCGGAATGACGAACTAGAATGATGCGATGGCATTAATGAACCAGCCGTGAGAGCGATAGGACAAATCAGTAAGGTTATCGGAAAAGTCGGTAAAGTTATAACCCGCACCTATTTTGAAGTTATCCGTTATATGGCGATAAATGGCAACCAGGAATCCCGACCTTTCATCATCAGCTTCATATACCTTTAACCGTCGTGCTTCGATAAGGGCATCCCATTCACGCACCAGGCGTAAATCAAACCGTAAAATGATCAGATCCGCTTTGCTCGAGTACCATTCGCCATCGATCTTCGGCGTCCTTAGTTCTCCAACGCGCAGACCGTATTTCGCGCCCACAGAAAGCCACGCGAGAAGATCGTAAATTGTATCAACCGAAAAGACATGACTGCGTTGGGAATAATCGGCAACTAAATCGGTCGGAGTCAGTTGACCCGGCGAGGGCACGTTTTCGAAGTAGGTATATTTGAAAAGCATATTCAGACGGTCATGCGTCACCGGACGAAACGCCGCTCCCGTAACCAGCTCGATATAATTGCCGTCATAAAATGATCCCTGTGATGAATAACTGCGGGAGAAGTTAAATTTGCCCAGCAGCCGCCATGATGGTGTCGCCTGATATCCTAAAGAGTTCTTCATCAGCCAAGTGTCGCGGTTTTCGATCGTGCCGTCTTCATGGCGATACTCAAGGGCGCTGGCATATTTAATTTTTTGGAACTTATAGGCCGCGGATAATCCTACAGCATAACGCTTCATGTCACCGGAGACTTCGTCACTGACTCTTCCTATTTCGCCTTTAATTCCATACGTCCACCGATCATTCGGCGCCAGATCAAGGCCAAATGCCTGCACAAGGCTATCGGGACCGGCACCATCCGCCCAGCGCGATTCAGAGTAAATCCGTGCCTGATCCGAAAGTTTGTATCCGGTACCGAATACAAGGGTGCCAATCCTGCCGCGATAGGCAAGATCAGGCCGGTCTGTTTCGTTGGTATAGGTCAAATATACATTGCTGCGGTCATCTACCCGGTAATCACCGGTAAGCTTTCCGCCGAGTCCGTCATCGCCGGTGGAAACCTCACCGCCGATTTTGAAGCGGGGTGTCGCCTGCCAATCCGCACCGACACCGACGCGGTCATTTTCCGGACGCGTGCCGGAATGATTTATTGTTTTCTGGAGATAAGTAAAAACTCCCCAGGGTTCGTATTGCACAGCAGGCGGAGCATCACTTTTCTGCGGTGTGCCCGGTTGAGCCTCTGCCGTTGTTTGTGCCGGTTTTTCCTGCGCGGTACCACCTGACTCGGGCTGTGCTGTTGCCGGCGCAGTATCCTTTCCTGCTTCGGCGGGAGATTTAGCATCGGCTGCGGCTTGGGGCGGTTTCTTTACAACCGGCCGGTAATCCACACGCACAATGGCATCGGTTCGATCACCATCTTGAGAAAGAGTCGGGCTGGCATTCGCTACGGCCACTTTCCTGTCATCCGCGCGGACACCCGCCGAAACTTTCACGGAGTCAGTCACGCGATAACCAACAGAGCCCTCAGTCGCGCGAAATGTCTGGGTATCGGAATCGCGATAATCGGCTTTTACATCAACTGTTGTCTTATCACCAATCGGCAACTGGGCAGAAGCTCCCACCTGTTCCATCCGTTCACCGGCCAGTGTTACCTGCCCCGGCCCGGAGAATCCGCGCTGGCGGTTCTGCCAGTAGGAAGATACCTTGCCCTTTGTGCCTTCCTTTATTTCGCTCATATCCAGAGCGCCTTCGATACGCCAGGCGTTGGCACTATCATTATCCGTGCCCTGAAGAGTATTAAAACCGAAGCCTCCGGTAATGGATGCCTGCGTTCCGACGCCCGCGCCTTTAGAGTGCGCGAATTCGCCTTTCAGGAAAGTTCCCGGTTTGTAGCGCAGGATAAAATCAGCTCCTTCCAAACGCTGAGCGGCTTGATCATCGCCCTGTCGGTAGCCGGTAAACCCGAGGCGAATATAGTCACCAAACCAGTGCGTCGCCCGCAAGCCCCCGGCCAGATCGTTTACGGCGGTCATTCCCGGCACATATTCGTAAGCCGCGACCAGAAATACCGGATTGCCGTTTAGTGTCGAGGTTTGTACCAGTGTGCTGCCGTCGGCGACCGAGGGAAGCGGAGAGCGCAGCACAACCCTGCCCTGTAAATAATTGATATCGTAATCCTGCGCCGGCGAAAGTTGGCGGCGTTCCAGAACAATATATGAATCCTTGTCTCTTATTTCGACCCAAAGTCTTTCCGAGCCCTGCGTGATATCAAGATGATGCAGATAATAGAGCGAGCCGCCCGTCCCTCTGAACTCTTCACGCGAGCTTATTGTTCCCGGTTCAGCGGCAAATAAATTCACAAATGTTTTGCGTTCACCGTATTTAGTGGCGGCTTGGGGTTTAATTACAAGATTGGCGCCGTAGAGTCCCCTGTTGTATTGTGTCAGTTCGGTGCCTGTCCACTGCGTCTGAAAATTACCCCACATGATTGAAGAGTCGCCCTTTTCCAGTTTGACATAGAACTTCCCTTGCGTCGGCGCATCGTCCACAATCGTGCTATCATCACCATAGACCGGATAATACATATCCGGGTCAATACGGCGCAACAGGTAACCGGGGTCTTTGGAATCGAAATTGCTGAACAGATCTTTGAGCGGCCGCTCGCGGGTATCCGCGCTTGCCGTCAACAGATATTCGCCCTTGATTTTACCTTTCAGATAAAAAGCGCCGCGGCCGTCGATATAGGTTTTGTTGTCGTAATAACCGCTATCATCACCCGTAACTAATGCGGCGGGACCCGATGTGGAGTTTTGGCCGAGAGTCAAATCGGCAATGGCGATATAAAACCAATCATTATCCGGAATCGAAACATTGCGGCGGTAAATCACGCCACGGCCCTCTTTATCGGTTACGGAAACTTCGATTGAGTGCGGCCCTGCGGGCATTATCTGGCGGATGACAACCTTGCCTGCCGGATCAACCGGAACCTGCAGGCCGAGAGCGGTAACTATCTGCCCTTCTTTTATCTTCGCGCCGTCAACAGTTATGTTTCCGCCTTGCACCGGTATATTGGCCAGCACTCGGCTGTTTTCGCCGTATCCAATCAACCGCTCCCGCTTCTGGCTCTCTTCATCTTTCTGCGGCTTGCGGTACGAAAGCAGGGTAAGCTCCTTGGCCGCGGTTTCATCGAAGCGTCCTTTTTCATCATAAACACGAAGCAAAAAGAAAAGTTTTCCCGGAGCATTAGCGGAAGATTTCCAAAGCGTTGATTCGTTGATTTTGACGGGCACTACGGCATAAGGCTTCTGCTGAGAGTTGGCGCCCTTTTCAAAAATTCTTACTTCGGCGTTTTTGATCCAAAACGCGTAGTTGGAATACGTATAAAAGGATACCGGAGCGCTTCGCAGCGAGCCGTTCGGGGTAGTCCAGACATTCAGCGCCGGAGCAATCGCGAGCGGATCATAGTGTATGCGGATATCCGCCTTTTCCAATGCTACATCGGCGCAGCGCTCGCGGTCGGCCTCGGTTCGTCCGTTGTTCAGCTCCATCGGAACGCCGTCGACAGTTACATTGAAAGGAATATCCTGACGCTGGTCGGCCGCGCCGCAGAGAGATTTTTCTTCCATTCCCTTTGCAACCGGCTGGGGCTCATCGAACCAGACACGAACTTCAACGCGCCGGTTGGCGGCCATTCCTTCCTGCGTTTTGTTATCGGCGATGGGGCTTCCTTCACCTTTCCCGATAACGGCAAGCTGGGATGCTTTCAGTTGAAGCTGTTTTTTGAGATAAGCGGCTACGGCCAGCGCCCGGCCTTCCGAAAGTATCTGATTGCTGGCAAATTTACTTTGCAATCTTTTGCTGATACGCTGGTTATCCGTATGGCCGGTAATTTCGATTTTTATATTTTGCTTTCCCTTAAGGTTGCGGACTAATTCATCAAGGCGCTCAAGTATCGCCCCCGTCATAACCGCACTGCCCGATTCAAAAAGAGATGCCCGTTTTTCGTCCCGTATTACCGATGATATCTGGGGAGAACTTTTGGGAACAGCGCTCACCCCCTCAAACATCACCCGGACATCGCTTCCTGCAAGACCTGTTGCTTCAACAAGTATTTTGAGATCCTGTTCCGAGCTGGAAGGCATTGATTGCTCGATTGTGGAGCAGCGATCGACAATACGCCCGCGAATTTCCGCCGAGATTGCTTCATCCGGAAGAATAGCCGCAACAAGAATAAGTATAAAGGTTTTTATGAGCCGTTTATGGAATGTCTTCATCGGGTCTCGATGATCTCCTCTTCAAAAACCAGCGGTGGGCAGTTCTTCCCTTTCTTCCAGAGCGATTTCAGCATTTCGCGCATTCCCTTAATGCGCTTTTTGGCCAGACTCTTGGGTTCCGTATTCATGCGATAGGCCAGCCGCACGACTGTGGGGCGTTCGTGGAGTATCTTTTCCAGTGACTGGATTTTTTTCTGCCATTCCTCGCGGAGGTTGGAACTGCCCTTTTCAAAAGCGGCGTCGTTCACATCGATGCGCACCACGCGATGAATGGTCGCACCGAAATTCATTTTGGTCATTTTGCCCCGTGTCAGCCGGACAACCAGCGGATTTTCCGTTGTCAGACGGTAGCCCGAAGGCAGAGTCCGATCATCGACCTTCATAATGAAGTTGGAACCGCGATCGGCATGAGGAATTTGCGGGCAGGGAACGTGGAATCTTCCTTCGGCGTCGGTGGTGACAATAAGTCCACGCGCCGTGGCGAGCCTTACATTGGCAATTCCCGGTTCGCCTTCGTCCTGATAACCATTGGCATTCTTATCATCGAATACCTTACCGATAATGTCGGCACAATCGAATGTGGGATCGGGGATTACACGAACGGTCGCCGAGGCAACGTTGGATACTGCGGTATTGACAATATTGTTGGCAGCATAAGCCTGATTGGTGTATTCACCTTCAGCCACACCGGAGCCGACAACAAGAATCATGGTAAAGGTCTTTTTCTCGCCCGGCGCGAAAGTGAGATTGCGCCAGGTCAACTGTCTTCCGGCAACAACGGGTTCATTCTTCACTCCATTTAATGTCGCGCTGCCCAGGCGATATTTGAAGCCCGGCGGAATAATGTCACGAACATCAATGTTTGCCAATGTTGCCGCCACGGTGTTGGTCATAGTGATCGTATAGGGAACAAGATCACCTCTCTTGACATTCACCAGCGGTGTCGTTTTCGTCGCGATAATCGCCCCGCCCAGTATCGGGTCAATAGGAATATGGTTGTTGATAACAGCGGCTGAAGTGCCGGGGGTTAAAAGGAACAGCAGATAATATTGAGTCGTTCCCGCACCGGCTGCCAGCCCAGCCGAGTTTGCCGGACACACCCCTGGAGTGGTTGTTGTCGGCGGACCATCATTATTCTGAACCAACGCCGGGTTGGGCGAAGAACCGACTGTCAGCGTGTTGCTGCAGGGCGGGATCATGACCGAATTGATCGGCAAATATCCTGCCGGGTATGTAGTGATTGTCAGGGTATAGGTTCCAGAAGGCGCGATATCCGGCCCGCTGTTGTACAGCAGAAACTGATACCTTCCTGTGGCATCGGTGGTCTGGGATGCGTTGCCTGCGCCGCCGACGAGATGCAGAACAGGATTAAAGCCAGGGGGTCCTGAAATCGTTACCGTAGCTCCCGCCACCGGAAGGCGCGTCATGGCGTCGTAAACCACACCCCCGGGATCAAGCGGCAAGTTCTGTTGTTGAGCATCGTCGGTGGCGATCAGCACTAGGTTGCGGATAGTGCCGTAGGTCAAATCCACCCCCGACCAAGCGGAGACGGGAATGCCGAAGACGTACCCACTTGTCGGGTAACGGAAGCGGATCTCATAGGTGCCCGGAGACAAGCCATTAAAGGCATATTCTCCCGCGGAATTGGTAATGGTAGTGGCGATGAGTGTGTAACTGGTGTTGTTCAGGGGATCTGCGCGCTGGATCAGCTCGACAGTCCAGCCTGCCTGGCCGTTGCCGTCATCATCACTCCGGTTGTGATTGATGTCCAGCCATACCTTGCCGGAGGCCCGGGCGATTCCGGCCGTGCCCTGGATTTCACCGAAGTTGTATCCGGTTCCCGAGGCCCCGGGAGTTGGAAAAAGAATTGCTGAAAAGACGTCATTTCCGAGGGTCCCGCCGAGGGTGCCGAGGGTGTCCTGGCCGTCGTTCCAACCTACCGGCTGGGTCTCGGTGATGGTATATCCCACTCCGTTCGGCATCGGCAAATTCGTGAAGCGATAACTGCCGTCCGCCGCAGTGGTCGTGACACGGTTTACGGCATTGCTGTTGATATCAGTGCCGGTCAGCGTCACGGTGGCATTGGGAATCCCCGGTTCCGCCGGCTCGCGGATACCATTGTTATTAAGATCGTTGTAGACGATGCCGGCCAGAGCAACCGCCGAGTTCACCGAAATTATAGCCGGTCGCGATGGTAGTGGGATTAAGAACGATAGCGGTAATAATGTCGTTGCCCGCCGTGCCGCCGGCTGTGCCGGCGCTATCGAGGCCATCCGCCCAAGCGGCAGGTTGGGTCTCGGTGACGGTGTAGTTGCCAGCGCTCAGGGGGCCGAAACTATAGGCGCCGCTGGCATCGGTGGTTGTTGTAACATTTACAGGGCCGTTTACATCGATTCCGGTCAAGTGGATCTGCACGTTCGGGATACCGGTGGTCTCACCAGCATCTCGGACACCGTCATTGTTTTCATCATTCCAGACATATCCGGCAATGCTCGCTGCCGGTATCTCACCGAAGAGGTAGCCAATCAGCGCGGTGTTGGCAGGGACAATGATGTTGGATATGACATCGGTTGTCCTGCTGCCCGGAATAGCACTAGCGCCGTTGTCCCTGCTGTCGAGGCCGTCGAAATAATAAATGGGCGGCTGGGTTTCGGTCACCGTATACCCGAAAGTATTCGAGGGGGATAGGTTGTTGAAGAGATAGGCGCCGGAGGCATTGGTGGTGGCAGTGGCAGTGACCGGGTTTCCGTAGGCGTCGGTGCCGGTCAGGGTAAGGTTTACGCCGGAAATACCGGTCTCACCGCCGTTCATGGAACCATTGTCATTCAGGTCACGGTAGACGTATCCAGCGAGGCTCGATCTTTGCACCGTTACGGTGCCGCATTGGTTGGTGTTGTTCGCGGCAGTGGGATCGAATTGATCGGTGGTTGCCGTAGCGCAGTTGCTGGTAGTGCCTCCGGAGGGATAGGAGGTCACTCGCACCGGCACGGTGATGGTGGCAACCCCGCCAGACGAAAGCATACCAAGGGTACAGGCCAGGTTCTGTCCGGCAGTGGTACAGGTGCCGGAGCCCGGTGAGGTTCCCGTTTTGACCCATGATGGGGTGGCGCCATCAAAGGCCATACCGGAGGGGAGGGTATCGGTCAGGCTTGTCTGGGTGCTGTCCCCGGGACCGTTGTTGGTCACGGTGATGGTCCAGTTGAAAGGCTCGCGCAGTTGGACCGGATTTAATGGCGGGGTCTTGGCGACCACCAGGTCGACGCGCATGCGGACAGATGAGGTCTCGGACTCGGAGTCGTTAGCCGATAACCGGTCGTGTTCGTTGGCGTGCACGGTGGCAATATTGTTGTGCGTGTCGCCTGCGGGATCCGGGGCTGTAATCACCTCGAAGCGCAGGTAGCGGTTGTATGAGGTATTGGGCGCCAGATCAGGAAAGTTACAGGTAATAGACTGCGTGGCCGGGCCGGTTACCGATGTTCCTACGTTATCACAGAGGTTAGGGCCAATCGTCCCGCCGGCATCAGCCCAGTCACCACGAAAAGTCATAGTCTTGCCGGTCTTCGGCGTCATGGCGTCAGTCAAGACCAGACCAGTGGCAAGGGAGGCCCCCCGGTTGGTAATCCTCACCAGATAGGTAATGGTGTTGTTGGCCGGAACCCCCGCTTCATAACCAATGGGGTCAACGAGATCGGTCTTGTTGACCAGGAGGTCTAGGTCGGAAGCAGTAACTGTCAGCGTTGCGGTTCGGGAGTTGTTCGTTGCGTTGCTCTCGGTGGTAGTCGTGGTTATGGCGGCAGTGTTGTTGATCGTCCGAACCGGATCTCCGCTCTGCCAGTTGGGGCGGATAATAACCGTCACCGTGCGCGACTCGCCGTTGTTTAGGGTAATCCCATTACAGGTAAGGATTTTGGTTCCGTTGTCCCAGGAACAGGACCCCTCAGTGGGGGTCGCAGAAATGAAAGTGAAATTCGTATCCCCGCCCACGGGAAGGTTGAAATTATCGGTAACTTCGACACCATTGGCGGTGGATGGACCTCTGTTGCGGAAGGTCAGTACGTACGTCGCTTCGGTGCCGGCGGCTACGCTACTGGGGGAGACGGTTTTGTTTTGCATCTGCACGTCACAGATTGGATCGATAATCACGGTCGCTTGTGCTGAATTGTTGGTACGATCGGGATCGCCGACAAGGGTGGAATTAACCGTGGCCGTGTTGGTGAGGGGGCCATCGAGCAGAGGACGCGTGACGGCAATAGTGATGGTTGCAGTTTCGCCGTTGGGAATGCTTCCGCCTGTACAGGTGACCGTTCCATTAAGGTGGCTGCAGCTGAACCCGTGGGTGGGTGCTACAGGAAACGTAACACTGGTGGTGCCACTCAAGCCGGAATAATATCCAGCAATGGTATCCGTTACCACCACTCCTGTTGAGGCATCTGGCCCGTTATTGGGAACAGTGATGGTATAGGTGATGGTGTTCTCGGAAACTGAGAGGGTTGTATTGCCGTCACCCCCTGCATCGGCGCTCTTGGCGATGGTCAGATCCGCCCTGGCGGCGGTGCTGGTGACGGTGCCGCTGGCGCAGTTGTTCCCACTCACGCCGTCTGGTTGGCCGCCAACATCGGTGGCGCAGGCGTTGTTGGTCAGATCGCCCGCGTTTGTTGCAGTGGTAATAACGGTCAGGACAGATGTCGAGGCGCCGGATGCCAGCGGGGTAGCACTGTATGTACAGGTCACCACTCCTCCAGGATTCACTCCGTTGTGACTGCACGACCAGCTGGTGCCGCTACCGGAGACATAGGTCTCCCCAGCCGATAGAGTATCGGTGATAGTGAGGGTTCCGGATGTGGCGCGGGGACCATTGTTGGTTACCCGTATGGTGCTGGTGATGTTTGAACCCTGGGCAACCGGGTTGGGCGTCTTGGTCTTGCTGATGGAGAGATTAGCGCCGTCCGGCACGATATTAAAAGTCACCGAACCTGTGTTGTTGCTAAGATTGGGATCCGGGGTGGTTGCGGTTATCACGGTAGTGTTGGTAATGCCAGTGCCGCTGGCAGGGGCAGTTGCTTGTACCGAGATATTATTCGTAGCGCCTACCGCATATTGCGTGCGGGTGCAGGTAATGTCTTGACCCACAGCGGTGCAACTCCAGCCGGTGCCGGTAGCGTTGATGTAAGTAAAGCCGACCGGCAGGGTATCAGTCACCACCACGTTGTCGGCAGGATAAGGGCCGTTGTTGCGAGGACGCAGGGTAAAGGTAGCTGTCTGGCCGCCGATGACAGCGCCCACTGTGACCTTGGTTATCGACTGGTCCGTCCCTAAAGTGACCTCAGTGTTTTGAGTAGTGGTGTTGTTATTAGTATCGGGATCACCGGTAGCGGCAGAGACGGTCACCGTATTGGTAATGGTGCCGGTGATGGCGCCGGTCACCCTTCCCACCAGCGTGATGGGCGGGGCTGTTGTCGGGGGTGGACTACCGGCTGGGATAGTCACCCGCGTGCAGGTCACCACCTGTCCGACGCGACTGCACGACCAGCCGCTGCCGCTGACCGACTGATAGGTCATATTTGTGGGGAGAGTATCTGTGACAGTGATGGAGCTGGCATTGTTCGGGCCGTTATTGGTTACTGCAATAGTGTAAGTAACATTGCCGCCGGCAATGACCGGGTCAGGGGAGTCCGCCTTGGCGACAACCAGATCCGCGCCGTCGTCAATAGTCGTATTCTGGGTGGCGGTGTCATTGCCGGGGTTTGTATCGGTGTCACTGGTGATGATGGTCCCGGTAACATTTATGGTTGATCCTGTATCCCCCGAGGTCCTGATGACCGTATCAACCTGTATAACTGGCCCTCCTATGAGCGTTCCCACGAGGTCGCCGAAGGTGCAGGTCACCGTCCCCGGTGTGCTCCCATTGTGGCTGCATCTCGCGTCGCTGACCGAGACAAAACTGGTGGTATCCGGCAGCGGAAAGGTCAACGCCACATTATGGGCAGTATCATCTGCATTGTTTTCAACAAATATGGAATATGTTATTTGACCGCCGCGGATCGCGGGATCAGGAGTATCAGTCAGTTGGGAAATCTGTACATCCACCGCAAAGGCTGTGCTCGCAAGACCCCCAAAAAAAATCAGGAGAAGGCAGAAGAATAAATGTACCGCAAATTTTATTCTATTCATTTTCCACAAAAAGTTTTCTTTATTTTATAATACAAATTCATATCTATTTTTGAGATACATTTCAAGAACAAATTTAAATTTGTTGTAATGAATAAAAATGTATTGGGTTTATTAAAGCAATTGTCAGGCCAAATGAAAAAGATAAGAATTAATCAAGATGTTACACGTTGGAAAGATATTAATATGCTAAGATAATTTTTTTCTTAAATCTAAATTTAAGAAACAGTATTTAAATTTAAATTACATATTTAACCAAAAAATATCACGGATTGATGATTTATCTACAATATTTGTAGCATTTAACCGCCGGTTATAGAAGCTTTAAGCAAGAAATTCTTCGGCTGCGTTTTTGCAAACATCTTTTGCGAAAATTGTGCCTTCTATTTTTTGAAAAATCCTTCCATGGCTATTTCGGAAATGTTCTTTCTTGCGGATGGAAATTCACGTTCCTGTAGATACTGAGGCAAATCTTCTTTCTTTCCTTTTTTGCCCACGGCAATCATTGCTTCCACCTTATAGCCATCGGGAATACTCAAAACCTCTTTTGCCTTATCGTAATCGAATCCCTGCATACCGTGCACGACCAGCTCCGCAAGCGATCCTTGCAAAGCGAAATTTTCCCAGGCGGCGCCGGCATCATACGAGTGCGTCCGGGCATTATTACCGTTATCAAATGTAGTTTTAGATATTACAACAATTAACACGGCGGCATTTTTAGCCCATCCTTGATTGCCCTCAGCCAGCAGATTGAAAAAAGTTGTCCAGCTTTTTGTATTGCGGCGGCCGTAGATAAAGCGCCAGGGCTGATTATTATTGGATGAAGGCGCCCAGCGGGCTGCTTCAAAAAGAGAAAACAATGTAGTTTCGTCAATTTCTTCACCGGACATCGCCCGCGGCGACCACCGGTTTAAAAATAGTTCATCGAGCTTATGTTCGGGTTTTCTAAAATCGTGAATGTTCATAAAGCACCTCCGGCTTAATTATTGTTTGTTTAACAAATAAGCTTTCATCTCTTTAAGATTCAGACAATTAAGGCAATCGCCCTTTGTGAGCCATCCTTTGCGGGCTATCTTAATTCCAAAACTAATATCCTGCAATCCTGCTGTCTGATGAGCGTCGGGATTGATCGCTATCTTTACGCCTTTCTTTTTAGCGTGAATGCAATTGCGCCAATCCAAATCCAGACGGTGCGGGTTGGCATTGAGCTCCAGTGCCTTGCCGAACTCAGCCGCTGTATCGATAATTTCCATAATGTTTAGCGCGTATGGTTCCCGCGATAAAAGCAACCTGCCGGTCGGATGCGCGAGCATGGTAGTATAATTATTCTGCAGAGCTTTCTTAATGCGGCTGTTCATCTCGTTCACGGACATATTGAAATTGGAATGAACCGCCGCAATCACAAAATCGAACCGTGCCAGAACTTCTTCATCGTAATCAAGACTTCCGTCCGGTAAAATATCCGATTCAATTCCTTTGAAAATATAAAATGGCTTATATTTTTCATTGAGATTATCAATAAGCTCATGCTGCCTGTGAATATCCTCCACTTTTAATCCCCCGGCATAATAAGCCGAACGGCTGTGCTCGCTGATACCGATATATTTTAATCCCATTTTTTTTGCCGCAAGTACGATACTCTCCGGTGTATCCGTTCCATCACTGAAATTGGTGTGGATATGAAAAAGTCCCTGCACGTCTTTTTCTTCGACCAATTGAGGCAATACACCCTTTTCAGCGGCTTCAATCTCGCCCATGTTTTCGCGTAATTCCGGTTCAATAAATTGTAGCCCCAGCGCCGTAAATATTTCTTTCTCACTTACACATTTAATGTTTTTTTCTCCCCGGAAAAGGCCGTATTCATTCATTTTGATGCCCATGTCCTTCGCTCTGCCCCGCATGGCTGTGTTATGCTCTTTGCTGCCCGTAAAATGATGCAGGGCATAAGGAAACTCAGCTTCTGTTACAATGCGCAAGTCGGCATTGATACCTGATTTTAAAACCACGCTGACCTTAGTTTCGCCGCTCGCGATAACAGAGGCAACCTGATCAAGATTAGCGAAGGATTGCGCTAAATCCCCAGGGTTTGGCGAACTGGCCAGAAGATCAACATCCTTGACAGTTTCGTTGCCGCGGCGCAATGAACCGGCGATACTGATGACAGTAATGTCTTTTTGCCGCTTAAGTGATTCAAACAAAACATGGGCTTCATTCAGCGCTTCGCTATAAAGCCGTCTTTCCTGATAATGTTTGAGCTTTTCTATCCCGGCCAGAATATTATCCTGTGTTTTCTTTCCGAAACCATTGAGTTCGATCAGATGGTTTTCATGGCAGGCGTATTCCAGCTCACCTACAGTTGTTATTCCCAGTTCCTTATATAGTGTATGAATTTTTTTCGGTCCCAGACCGCTTATTTTCAGCATTTCGAGATGGCCGGAAGGAACGGATGTTTTGAGCTTTTCGTAATATTCCAATTTCCCCGTAGTCATCAATTCCTCAATCTTTTTGCCGATAGCCTCGCCTATGCCTTCGATTTCATAAATTTTCCCCTGCCGTACCAACTCATTTAGGTCAGATTCTACTTTTTCCAGATTGCGGGCGGCATTTATATAGGCACGGGATTTAAAGGGATTCTCTCCGGTCAATTCCAAAAGAACCGCTATATCTTCGAGAGTTTTAATGACTGTCTCTTTGGTTGCCATTGTCTTTCACAAATAATTAACCTGTTATCTTATCTTTTGTATAGTCCTTCAAAAGCATTTCGGCAAAAGCCGGTTTTCTTGTGATACTTTCTGTTGAGGCATTGCTTGACATTCTACTTTGAACAATATATAAGGCGCGCACCTTACATAAAAATTAATTTCCGAATGTCCCCATCGTCTAGAGGCCTAGGACACGGGCCTTTCACGCCTGTAACCGGGGTTCGACTCCCCGTGGGGACGCCAATATTAAAAAAGGGCAAACTAATTTAGTTTGCCCTTTTTTGTTTACCGGAAAATTTTATTTCCCTTTTTTCTTGCCTGTGCTCTTTTTCGGCTGCGTTTTAACTTTGGCTGCCGTTTGTTTTTTCGGTTTTTTACCAGCCGGCGCTGCCGATTTTTTCTTGGGCTTTGGTTTAGGTTTTGGTGCGGCCTTTGCCGTTTGTTGCCTTTGCTGCCGCGGCTTTCGGCTGTTTCTTAGGCTTTGGTTCAACCTTTGCTTTTGCCGGCTTTTTCTTAGATATCTTAACTTTCGGCTGTTTCTTGGGCTTCGGTTTGGCCTTTACCGGTTTTGGTTTTGCTGCTGGTTTAGGTGTTGGAACCGGGGCCGCCGGCTTTTCCACGCGCTTAGGTTCAACCGGTGGTGGCGGGGTCGGCTTCAGTTCTGGTTCTGGTCTTGGTTTAGCGATCATCGGCTCTGGTGCAGGTGCAGGTTCCGGCTCTGGAACTAATGGCATCTCCGGCTTTGGCTCTACTGGCAGTGGTTTTGGCGTCGGTGCCGGGGGTATTGGTTTTTTCTCCGGTTTAAACTCAGCCATTTCTTCTGATGGTACTTTTTCTACTGGTATCGACGGCGGCTCGGGTTTGGGCGCTGGTCTTGGTTTAGGTTCTGGTGCCGGGGGTATTGGCGGCTGTTTCGGAGGCTTCGGCTCAACCGCAGCAGGAACAGGTTTGGGTTCCGGTGTCGGTTTGGGGGCAGCCTTCGGTTTTTTCTCTTTTTTCTTCGGTTCGGCTAACTTTTGCGCTTTTGCCTTCGCCAGTTCCTCGGCCTGTTTTACATACTTTTCAAACGCGGCAATTCTTATATTAGTTTGTCTGATTTTTGCTTTAAGACTTTTAACGAGGGGATCGATTTGGGCTTTTTCTTTGCTGATCCCCTTTTGGGCTAATTGCTGCAATCGCAAATCCAGTTTTTTCTCCAGGATTCGGCGCTGCTCAAGTCTCACATTCTTACTTTTCGACGGCATTTTCTCCTCCACATGCATTTTAAAATATTTAAATTTGGCGCTTAAATAACAATATTTTCGCCTGAAAGCTACAAAAATATTTTTATTGTTTATTCGATGTTAGTTATTCCTAATTATTTTCCCGTCACCAACTTACCGCATAAGCTACCATCTTTTTTTCATCTTGTCGCCAATAAACCGATGACTTCAATATGCTCGGTTTGCCCAAACATATCCACAGGTAAAAGACTAAGCAGGTCATAACCACGCTCATTTAAATATTTAACGTCCCGCGCCTGCGTCGCCGGATCGCAGGAAATATAAATAATCTTTTGCGGCTTTAAATCCGCAATTGTCTTCAATACTGATTCGCTACAGCCGCTGCGGGGTGGATCAAGCACAATCAAATTATTTTTATCTTTAAGAGATAAAAATTCCCCCGGCAAAATATTTTCAACTTTTCCCTGAACAAACCTAACGTTTTTCACATCCGCATTTTCGGCATTTATTCGCGCATATTTTACCGATTTTTCACTTATTTCAATACCGACAACATTTTCAGCATAATGCGCCAAAAAAATTGAAAAAAGCCCGCTGCCGCAATAGGCATCAATTAAAGTATTTATTTCTTCAGTCCCTGCCAAACGGCAAACCTCATCCACCAATTGATCCGTCAAATACAGATTTGCCTGAAAAAATCCTCCTCGATGCACCAAAAACTTTTTCCCCTTAACCATCCTCATAACTGCATCTTTCTGATTAGCAAAAAGCCCTGACCAAATTGTTATGCGGGCATTCTTATTGCGTTGACAGCTGTTTATTCCCCCTCAAGTTACATAATTTTTCATTTATCGTTTCTTCCATGATTTCACATCGCTCAATATCCACAATTTCACTGCCGGAAACATCTAAAAAACCGATTTTACAACCATTCGGCGTCATTGAGGCATGAAACTCGGCTTTCCCCCGGTAATGATAAGCCTTGGGAGCAGCTATAATCTTCAAAACCGGCGGAGTCGCAATTTTGCCGATTTTTCCAAACACTTCTTCTACCTGCTTTTTTTTAATTTCCAGCTGGTATTCATAATTTAAGTGCTGGTAGCAACAACCGCCGCAGTTTTCATAATAGCGGCACAAGGGGCTTACTCGCATCGGCGACGGTTTGACAATCTGTAATATTTTACCGCGGGCAAATTTCTTTTTGAGCTGAACAATTTCAATTTCCAGTTCATCTTCCGGAGCGGCAAAGGGAACGAATACCACAAAATTATCGACGCGTCCGACTCCTTCGCCGCCAAATGCCACTGATTCAATTTTTATTACGACGCGATCTTTAATCTGCATAACTATCAATCCTCGCCTTTGTACAATAACATATAGTTTCAGCAGAGCGTATAGTAAATGAGAAATAATAGTCAATACGAGCAGTATTTTCTTTACAACTCGGATTAATGTTGTTAATTAACTCCGCAACTAAAATTATATATAGGAATTAATAATGTCCTCGGAAAGAAAATCAATCCTCTGCCCCAACTGCCGCAAGCTGATCAGCTCGGACGAGCCTTCCTGCCCTTATTGCGGACTTATACGCCCGGGTTTGCACAATACCGCAGGAATTATCAGAAATATTTTCTTTGCTTTCAACCCGGTAATGACCATTATCTACATTAACATCGCTTTTTATATTCTGGCATTGTTGTTAAATCCTCAGGGAATTTTGTCCGGGGGCAGCCCTTTTAATTTTCTTTCTCCTTCGGGTCAAAGCCTCTTTCTATTAGGAGCAACCGGAACAGTGCCCGTATTTGAATTTCATCGCTTTTGGACTTTAATTTCCGCTTCATTTCTGCACGGAGGAATTTTGCATATTGCTTTTAATATGATGGCATTATACCAGTTAGGACCTTTTGTGCTACAGGTATTCGGCTTTCACCGCTTCTTGAGCATATATATCCTGTCCGGAATTGCCGGATTTGCCGCCTCCTTGCTGTTTGGTGTTTCCTTCACAATAGGTGCCTCGGCCAGCATCTGCGGATTAATCGGCGCAATTTTATATTACGGAAAAAGCCGCGGCGGTTATTACGGAGAGGCCATATACAAACAAGCGCTCGGCTGGATTATCGGATTAATAGTTTTCGGAATTATAATCAGCGGCATAAACAACTGGGCTCATGGCGGCGGACTGCTCTCCGGAATACTTCTTGCTTTTGCTGATGGGGTATAACGAAAAAAAACAGGAAACGGCAGGACATAAACTTCTGGCGTATGCCTGCATCTTAATTACGGCCGGTACTTTAATCTGGTCGGCTGCTTATTCTTTAATTTATGTTATCGCACCTTCACTGCTTTCATAAATTATGACGGAAAAACCCCAAGAAGAAAACAAAAAATCTATTCGAGCATTTGCCTGGGCTTCTTTCTTAAATGATTTTGGCTCGGATATGATTTATCCGGTTTGGCCCTTGTTTGTAACTTCTGTTATGGGCGCCAATATGGCCATGCTGGGATTGATTGACGGATTGGGTGAAGCTTTCGTTTCCATCTCCAAAGCCGTATCCGGCTATATTTCCGACAGAATCAGAAAAAGAAAATTTTTTATATGGTCCGGTTATATTTTGGGTTCAATATCGCGGTTTGGTTATGCGCTCGCCCCCAGCTGGCAGTGGCTGATTCCCCTTAAAATATTAGACCGTTCCGGGAAAATCCGCTCCGCCCCCCGTGATGCGCTGGTTGCCGATATTTCCACTGATCAAAACCGCGGCGGCAATTTTGGCTTAATGAAGGCCATGGATAATTTAGGAGCAGTTTGCGGCATTATTGTTTGCCTCTTGCTTTTTGAGCATATTGGTTTTACCAACCTTTTTCTCATCGCCGCCCTGCCCTCTCTTGTCAGCGCTGTTCTTATTTACAAATATATTAAGGAAAATAAAATTTCGGATAAAAAACTATTTGCCGCTTTTACTTTTAAAGATTTAGACGCCAATTTTAAACTATTTCTTATTCTGAATTCTGTTTTTACACTAGGCGCTTTCAGTTATTCTTTCTTGCTTATTTTTGCCGGTAAAAGCGGTTTTAAAGTAACTTATTTGCCCATTTTCTATCTTATAATTACCGTAACGGCGGCGATTTTTTCTTTGCCCATGGGAAGACTATCGGACAAAATAGGAAGAAAAAAGTTAATGTATTTAGCTTTTATTTTATGGGCGGCAATTTGCATTAGTTTTATTTTATCAACCAATTCCATCGTCGTTGTCGCCGTTTTTGTCCTTTACGGTTTGCATAAGGCAGCACTGGAAACCGTGCAAAAAACTTATACTTCGGAACTTTGTCCGGACTGTTTCCGGGCCACCGGCCTGGGTGTATTTCAAATGGCCATCGGTATTTGCGCCCTGCCCGCTTCATTGATTGCCGGTTTTCTCTGGGATAATATTAACATGCAGGCCCCTTTTTATTTATCTCTTGTCTTGTCTCTAGCCGCTTGTTTTATGCTTTTATTTGTAAAAGAAGATAGCTGTAACACCGGATAAAAAAAGCCGCTTAATTTTTCTTGACCAGCAGAAGTCCCTTAAGATAGTGGCCTTCGGGATGTCCCAGCAAAACCGGATGATCCGGCCCTGCCGCTAATCTTGTTACAAATTGTAAATCAGCGCCGGCATCGCGCGCCGCGCCAAGAACAATCTTACAAAAAAGATCTTCTTCTATAAAATTGGAGCAGGAAAATGTCGCGAGGATTCCTCCGGCAACAAGATGTTTGATCGCCTGTAAATTGATTTCCTTATAGCCGCGCGCGGCTTTAGCCACATCCTTTTTAGTTTTGGCAAACGCGGGAGGGTCAAGAATGATCATATCGAAACATTCTTGTGTATTGCGCAAATAATCGAAGACATCCGCCTCTATTACTGGATGATCTTCAGTAGAAAACCAATTGAGCTGAAGATTCCTTTTCGCCGTGACGCAGGCGGGCTTGGATATATCCAAAGAAACGACCCGTTTAGCCCCGCCTTCAGCGCAATAAACGGAAAAAGCACCGGTATAAGAAAAACAGTTTAAAATATTGGCATCGTGGCTCAGTGCGCCTATCTTTTCTCTGTTGATTCGCTGGTCAAGAAAAAAACCGGTTTTTTGGCCGCTGGCAAAGTCAACTTCAAATTTCAACCCGTTTTCCATTATCTCCACAAGACCGGTTTCATTATCTCCGGAAACAAAACCGATCCTTGTTTCCAACCCCTCCAATGAGCGTGACCGGCCTTCGCTTTTTTCATAAATCCGCGCCGGTTTTAATTGGGAAATGAGAGCATCTAAAATATGGTTTTTTTGTTTTTCCATCCCGGCGGTCGCAATGGATAGAACCAGAGTCGAACCATAAACATCAACAATCAATCCCGGGAAACCATCACCTTCGGCGTTGATGAGGCGATAAGCGTTTGTTTGTTCATTGATAATTCTTTGCCGTAATTTACATGCTGCTTGCAGACGATTTTGCCAAAAATATGGGGTGATTTCTTCTTCACAGTTTCTTGTCAAGATACGAAAGGCTATGTCCGTTCGGGGATTAAAAAATCCTAATGCCAGAGGTTTACCACTCGAATCTTTGGCCAAAACAATATCACCCGCATCGGGTTTTCCTTTAATCGCGGCAATAGCCCCGGAAAATACCCACGGATGCCCGCGCAGCAGTGCCGCTTCGCGTCCTTTTTTCAATATTATTTCCGGATAAATCATTTTAGACATTAGGTTTGAGGCTATCTTTTCTAGCTTGAAATTGCAAGGCACATTGTATTATAGCATTCAGTAATTATATTCATTCGCTACAAAACCGCAAGGAGTTCGGAAAATGCATGCTGTCATCATGGCCGGCGGAAGGGGCACAAGGTTCTGGCCCCGCAGCAGAGAGAAGAAGCCCAAACATCTGCTGGATATAATAAGCGCAAAAACGATCATTCAAGAAACCGTTGACCGCGTCAAAGAACTGATTGCTCCGCAAAATATCTTGGTGGTGACAGGCAAAAAGCACGCGCGTGAGCTAATCAAACAGCTTTCGGAAATTCCCAAGAAAAATATCATTATTGAACCGGAAGGTAAAAATACCGCACCCTGCATTGGCCTTGCGGCTCTGTATATACAAAAAAAAGTCGGCGATGATGTCATGGTTGTACTGCCTTCCGACCACGCCATTGGTGATTCCCATAAATATACAGAGGTCATTGCGGCGGCGGCACAATTTGCTGCAGAAGAAAACGCGCTGGTAACAATCGGCATTAAACCTTCCGGACCCAATACCGGCTTCGGTTATCTTGAGAGAGGCGACTCTACAGGGTCCATATCCGGTGAAGAAATATTCCGGGTAAAATCCATACGAGAAAAACCGGATTTTTCGCAAGCACAAACATTTGTTCAAAGCGGCAATTTTTACTGGAACAGCGGCATGTTTATCTGGAAAGCCTCGATAATTTTAAATGAAATTAGCCGATGGCTGCCGGACTTATACGCAGGCCTGATGAAAATCAAAAATGTTCTTGGCACTCCAAGAGAAGCGGTTACTATCCGTATCGTTTATAAAAAACTGACCTCGATTTCTATTGATTACGGCGTTATGGAAAAAGCAGACAATGTTTTTATGCTGAGAGGTGATTTCGGCTGGAGCGATGTGGGCAGTTGGGATGCTCTTTGGGAAATATCGGCTAAAGATAACAAAGGCAATGCCGTAACCGGCGGCAGCAATGTAATTTTCGAAGATACCGACGGTTCTCTTGTTTATAGCCCGCAAAAACTTGTCGCTCTTGTGGGAATAAAGGATTTAATCGTTGTCGAAACAAAAGACGCCTTGCTGATTTGCAAAAAAGGCCGCTCCCAGGATGTAAAAAAAGTAGTCGAAACTCTGGAAGCGGCAAAAACGAAGAAATACCTTTAAGCTTACTTTAAATAAACCGGATCGCCGGTGACATTAAACTTTCCTTTTTTAAGTTCATCGATAATAATATTGAGGGTAGTCATTTCGTCATCAAACGTAATGATTAACAAATCCTTCCCCTTGCTTTGATGTTTTTTTACGCCGTTGATATTTCTCAGGATAGTCCATATCCTTTTTTCGGAGTTTCAGGTGGAACATCCGGGTATCGTCAGCTGTACAACTCTTTCTTCCGCCAAAGCTGTGCCAATAAACGCCGATAAGAAAATGATTGTTAAAAATATACTTAATATTTTTTTCATCATCTACCTCGTTGATATTTTCTGGCCTTATAATAACCCCAAATCACGTCAAGAAGCAAATACAATTTGCAATTTACAATTGACAGGCAAAATTAAATTTGCAATAGAAAAATAAATAATGTGTTTTAAGAAGTGTTAAGAAATCATGCCTTTTAGTTCAACTGCGAAATTTATTTTAGCTTCGGCTTCGCCGCGAAGGCAGGAACTGCTGCGATCGGTGGGATTGAAGTTCAAAACCATCCCCGCTCATGTTAATGAAGATCATATCAGGGGAGAAAGCCCAAGACAGCATGTCCGAAGGCTGGCTCAGGAAAAGGCTCTGCTAATTTCCCGGAAGCATCCACAGGCGTGGGTGCTGGGAGCAGATACAATTGTTGTCATTGACGGACTTATTTTAGGCAAGCCAAAAAATAAAACGCAGGCGCGCGAAATGCTGGAAAGGCTCAGCGGCCGCAGGCATACAGTTTTTACCGGATTTACACTCGCCAACAATGCCGCAGGCCTGATTAAAACAAAGGTAGTCCAATCAGCCGTGCGATTTAAGAAAATCAGCGCCGGAGAGATGGAATGGTACATCTCCTCAGCAGAACCATATGACAAGGCCGGCGGATACGCAATGCAGGGGAAAGGGGCTTATTTTATAAAATCAATTCGAGGCTCTTACACAAATGTGATCGGCCTGCCGCTTGGCGAAGTTTTGGAAACACTAAAAAAATTAGAAGCGATCAGCTTTGGCTAGATTTAATGGAAATAAATATTTCTGACAATGTAAAAATGATAAAACAAAGGATAGTTTCCGCTGCCGTAAAGTGCGGCCGTGACCCTGATTCCATTAAATTGCTGGCGGTGACTAAAACCATTCCCACCGAATACATCATCAAGGCAATTGACGCCGGTATCACCATGATCGGCGAAAATTATGTTCAGGAGGCCAAAGATAAAATTGCCGCCATTGGCAGCCGCGCCGGATGGCATATGATCGGCCATCTGCAAACCAATAAAGCAAAATATGTCGTCACCCTCTTTGACTATGTTCATTCCGTTGACCGCCTCGAACTCGCGCAGGAACTAAATCGTAGAGCAGGCCTGATCAACCGCAAGTTAAATATTTTGATTGAAATCAATGTCAGCGGCGAAAAATCAAAAAGCGGTATTCCGGCGGATGATACCCCGGCCTTAATTAAGCAAATAGCCGGTCTGAAAAATCTGGCCGTGCGCGGATTAATGACTATGGCTCCATATTCCAATAATCCTGAAAATGCCCGTCCTTACTTTTGCGCTTTGAGAAATCTTCGTGATAATATCTCTCGTCAACAAATTTCGGAAATTCAATTGGAAGAACTTTCCATGGGCATGACCGATGATTTCATAGTGGCCATTGAAGAAGGAGCGACAATTGTCCGCATTGGCCGGGCAATATTTGGGGAGCGAAAAGAATCTTGATGCTGAAGTGAAATCGACAGGATAAGCATAACCGCCCATCTCGGTGTTATGGATCCGCCTAAAAAAATAATTACCTTTCGCCAATCCTAAAGTTCCTGAGTCTATATCGAGCCTCATTCATCGGTTTTCAATACCATTGCTTCCGCTGCATGTCCATCTGTCCGGCAGGATGAGAGCAAACTATGATTAAAAAGTAGGTAAGATTGATAATTATTTTTTTACATTGACAATTTTTTAAAAAATAGTTTATTAAATAGACATGACAAAATGGAGATTTGTTCTGTATTGTAGAAAAGTTCGAATAACACCTAAAAATACTTTCCAAAATATTCAGGAGGTTATTATGAGCCGTTTTAGACTTATTGCGCTGTTGTCGTGTTTCATAAGTTTTTTCGCCATCAATGCATTTGCCCAGGATACCCTGAAACTGGGAATCCCTCTTCCGCTTACGGGAACAAACGCAAAATTCGGCGAAATAGAAAAGAAATCCTATGAAATAGCTCAGGAGGAAATCAACGCCAAAGGTGGAATCAAAGGCAAGAAAATCGTACTGGAATTTGAAGATTCGCAGGGCAAACCGGAAATATCGCGTTCAATTGTGGAGCGGCTCATCGATGTAAAAAAGCAACCGGTAATATTCGGTGAATATAGCTCTTCCTCCTCTAAGGCTGTCGCCGCAGTGGCTGAAGAAAGAAAAATACCTTATATGGTTGTAACAGGTGCAACGGATGACATTACCCAGCAAAACTACAAATATGTTTTCCGCCTGAATCCCACCAACGCTTATTATGCAAAAGGACTTATGTCATTTCTGAATACGATCGTGAAACCTAAAACAATCGCGATTCTTTACGAGAGTTCCGATTTCGGGACTTCCGGCGCGGAAGATATGGTGAATCAGTCGAAGAAAGCAGGCATGCAGGTTCTGGTCAAAGAACAGTACGAAAAGGGAGCAGTTGATTTCCGGCCGATTTTGTCCAAGGTCAAAGCGGCTAATCCTGATGTTATTTACATGGTATCATATGTTATGGATGCCGCGCTGCTCATGCGGCAGATAAAGGAATTGCGGATAGATTCCAAACTCTATGCCGGCGGCGCCGCCGGATTTGCCATTCCGGAATTTATTCAGAACGCCAAGGAGGCTTCAGAGCTGGTGATGACTGCCACCCTTTGGAGCCCCAGATAGCTTACCCTGGGGCCAAACAGTTTGCTGAAAAATATAAGAACCTTTACAATGAATATCCCTCTTATCATGGCGCTGAAGCTTACTCCGCCCTTTATGTTATCAAGGATGTATTAAGCCGGGCAAAGTCCTGGAAGGCGGATGATATCCGCGCCGCCTTTAAAGCGACGAATACAATGACTGCTTTCGGCCCGGTAAAATTCGAGGATAAAGATGGCTACACCAACCAGAACTTCATGGATACCCTCGTGATGCAGGTCATCAAGGGTAAGCACGAAACTATCTGGCCAAAAAAGTATGCCTCCGCTAAATATGTATATCCTATCCCAAAATGGAGGGAACGAAAGTAGCAAAAGGGTAATAGAATGCCGAATCTCGAGCTCTTCTTACAGACACTGATTGCCGGATTTCTGCTGGGCGGACTTTATGGATTGATCGGCCTGGGCATGGCGCTGATCATGGGCGTCATGAGGGTCATTAATCTTGCTCACGGCGATTTCATGATGATCGCCATGTATATAGCGTACTGGCTGTTTACGTTTTACGGTTTAGATCCTTATCTGTCCGTATTTATTGCCGCACCTGTATTGTTCCTGTTCGGGCTGGCCATTCAAAAATATCTTTTAACCCCCGTCATGAAAGTGGAATCAATACTGCCCCATAATATGGTGATCCTCACCGTCGGTTTGGCGATGGTCTTTTCCAATCTCGCCACGGTACTATTCACTGGCAACTACCGGTCCACGCCGGTGAGCTATGCGTCGAATGCCTGGTATCTGACTGACCTGTGGCCTGCGTCGCCCATAGAACTGTCCCTTTCCATGCCCTGGACTTTATCATTTGTCATCGCTGTTATTATTACTGTCGGCCTGTGGATATTCCTCACCAAGACGGATATGGGCAAATCCATCAGAGCTACAGCGCAGGATCTCGATGCGGCACTCCTCATGGGTGTTAATGTCAATCGGGTCCGGATGGCGACCTTTGGGGTCGGCCTGGTGCTGGTGGCGGCAGCCGGCTGTCTTTTCATTCCGATTTACTATCTTTACCCGGCCCTGGGCAGACAATTTACCAATGTCGGTTTTGTTATTACGGTAATCGGCGGAATGGGTTCGACAAACGGCGCCGTTATCGGTGGATTAATTCTAGGCATCTTCGAATCAATGACTTCCACTTATATCGGTATGGGCTGGGCGCCCGCAGGCAGATTTGCCATCTTCGTGGCCGCCCTCGTATTTTTACCGGGAGGCGTTGCGTCGATCCTCAGAAAGATGAGGTTGGGAAAATGAAAAAATACCTTCCTCTGTTAATCTTTGCGCTCTTGTGCTGCGTGCCGCTGTTCAATCTCAATACATACGTCATGCACATACTGATCCTCGTTTTAATGTGGTCGGTTATCGGTATGGCGTGGAATATTCTGGGCGGCTACACAGGCCAGGTTTCCTTCGGTCATGCCGCCTTCTTCGGCTTCGGCGCTTATGGCGCGGGACTTCTTTATTATCACCTGGGGATATCGGCCTGGTGGGGCATCCCGGCATCGGTGATTATTCTCACGATCCTCTCCCTTATTATCGGATATATCTGCCTGCGGCTGCGGGGCGCCTATTTTGCTCTGGCCACTCTGGCCCTGGGTGAGATATGCCGCGTAACAACAGAAAACTTGACCGCCTTTACGCAGGGAAACATGGGAATAATGATCCGGGAGCGGACTTGGGTGGACAAAACGTGGTATTTTTACATCATCCTGCTCATCGCGGCCGGAACATTTATCCTGGTTAAAGCCATTATAGAATCCAAACTGGGGTATTATTTTGTGGCTATCCGGGAGGATCAGGATGCGGCCGAGTCCATGGGAATTGATACAACCTTTTATAAAACCATTTCTTTATGCTTAAGCGGCGTTCTCACCGGCATTGCCGGTGCTTTTTTTATGAACTATATGGGGTATGTTGATCCTGGAGTGGTTTTTCCTCTCTATGATATCTCGATCGTGACGGTGATGGTCGTTATGGTCGGCGGCGCTGCTACCTACTGGGGGCCCATTGTGGGCGCCGTCATTATGGTATTTCTCGCGGAAGAAATACGTTCGCTCCCGTATATAGGCGCGGCGCACCAGACTATCTTCGGAGTTATTCTCATTCTGATTATTATGTTTGTGCCCAACGGCATCGTTGGCGATTTTCGCAAGTTGCTGAATCCATTCAAGCGCAAGAAGGAGGCGTCATTATGAGTCTCATTGAAGTAAGAAATGTTACCCAGCAATTCGGCGGGCTCGCTGCCCTGACCAACGTTTCATTTGCCCTAAACAAAAATGAAATTCTTGGGCTCATCGGCCCCAACGGCGCCGGTAAAACAACTATGTTTAATGTGATCAATGGATTTTACCACCCGACAAAAGGTGATGTTTTCTTAAGAGGGAAAAAAATTACCAAACTGAAGCCTCATGAATTGTGTAAGCTGGGTGTGGCCAGAACTTTTCAAGTGGTAAAACCTCTACAAAGGATGACTACCCTGGATAATGTCATTGCCTCGGCATTTCTCAGGACCAAAACCAAGGCCCAGGCGCAGGAAGTAGCTTTGGAAATATTGAAATTTACCGACTTATATGATGATCGAGATCTTCTTTCCAAGGGGCTCTCCCTGGGTAAAAGAAAAAGACTCGAGATTGCCCGCGCCCTGGCTACCCAGCCGGAGATCATCCTGCTCGATGAAGCATTTGCCGGACTTAACGCGACGGAGATAAATGAACAAATCGAGATTATAAAGAAGATAAGGAAAGATCAGGGGATAACCATACTGATTATCGAACATCATATGAAGGTGATTATGGCCGTCTCCGACCGGATTATTGTTTTGAATTACGGTCAAAAGATAGCGGAAGGCACACCTGTGGAAATCGGTAACAATCCGGCTGTAATTGAAGCTTACCTAGGAGAGAAGCACAGTGCTTGAAATCAAGAATATTGATGTTTTTTATGGTGACGTCCAGGTAATCTGGGATATTTCCTTTAATGTAAAACAGGGGGAAATTGTCGCCCTCATCGGCGCCAATGGGGCGGGAAAATCAACAACCCTGAAAACGATATCCGGCATACTGAGACCCAAAAAAGGTGAAATCTTATTTAATGACATCCCGATCAATAAAGTCGAGCCTTACCGCTTAATTGAACTGGGAATAGCTCATGTGCCGGAAGCAAGAAGGCTTTTTGTGGAAATGTCGGTTGAGGAGAATCTTGACATGGGCTCTTTAAAAGGGGAAGCTAAAAATGAACGGGAAATTACAAAAGAACTGGTGTTCGAACTGTTTCCGCGGCTCTTGGAGCGGCGCAGACAACTTGCGGGAACCTTAAGCGGCGGAGAGCAGCAGATGTTGGCTATAGGTAGAGGGCTTATGTCCAAGCCCCGGCTGCAAATGTTTGACGAACCATCGCTGGGTCTTTCGCCAATCCTGGTACGGGATATATTTAACGTAATCAAGAGAATCAAGGCGGAAGGAACAACAGTCCTGATTGTCGAACAAAACGTAAAACAAACACTGGCGATAGCCGACAGAGCCTATGTTCTCGAAAACGGCAAAATAGTTCTTCAAGGTACAGGGCAATCACTGTTGAATAACGAACATGTTCGAACGGCTTATTTGGGGATATAACTCCGGAAAAAGCATCATCGTTTTGGGAAACAACTATTTCCTCCGATGATTTGGACTCGACATCTGTATATGAATATATTGCCGGTATTTATAAGTGATATGGAATTTTTACACCAAAGTCACTCCGGTAGTATTCTTTTCTTGAGCAAATACCGCTTTACCGGCGGTTTTGTATATTTTTAAGCAGGTATCAACAACCGTCGAATCGTAAAGTATTCCCTTGTATTTGACTATTTCTTCAATCGCTAAATCAACACCTAGTGCCGCCCGGTAAGGCCGATGGGAAGCCATAGCATCAATAACATCAGCAGTCCCAATAATACGCGCCTCCAGCAATATGTCTTCCCCTTTTAAGCCCTGTGGATAACCTGAACCGTCCATCCTTTCATGGTGCTGCAAAATAATTTCCGCTACCGGATAGGGAAACTCAATAGTTTTAAGAATATCATTGGCAACTCTACAATGTGTTTTGATTATCTCCATTTCCAAATCACTTAAAACCCTGGCTTTGGTTAATATTTCCGAAGGCACGGATATTTTCCCGATATCATGAAGAGTTGCGGCAACTTTGAATGGCTTCAATTTGTTCTTTAGGCATTGTCATTTCTTCCGCTATTTTACAGGATATTATGGCCACTTGAGCCTCATGTCCGGAGGTATAAGGATCACGTGTTTCCACGATTTTAGACATCGTTTTTACAATGCCATCCAAAATCATTTGTGATTTTTCGTAACTTTCCTTTAGTTCTTCGGCTTTGGCTAATAGATCACTTGGTTTTTTCCTTGACTTTATCTTCAAGAGTTTTGTTTAATTCCAGCAGATTCTTCATTTTGTTTTTTGGTTAATTCAATCAATCGTTTATTTTCCATCACCAGTTCAGCTTTGGAAAGTGATTGTTTGATGTGAAGCAGCAGTTCCTCTTCATGCCATGGTTTGGTAAAATAAAGATGAATCCCTCCTTTATTGATGGCGTCAATTATGGCATCGGTGTCGGCGTAACCGGTCAGAAGTATGCGTACGGCGTCCGGGAAAATATCTTTGGCCTGGGAAAAAAATTGCACGCCGTTCATAACCGGCATTCTTTGATCGGAAATAATAAGAGAGAAAGGTTTTTGCGCTTCACGCAGTTTATTCAGGCCTTCCATTCCATTGTTCGCCGTGTGAATTTCGTAATCTTCGTCGGCTAAAATACGTTTAAAAGCATTAAGAATAGATTCTTCATCATCGACAATTAATATTGAATGTCTATGTTTTAAAGGTGCAATCGGCGCTAAAGTCATCCCATTATCCGTCTTTACAAAACATTCTTACAGCTTTATTCGATTTTAACATACATCAAAATCAATATACTCTCGCGATCCAATATTGAACCTTTTAGAATATTATGTCAAGATTTTGCTGCAGTTGGATCAATTCAGCTAATGCTTCAAACTTCACTGCATTCGTTTTCAGATAGTTTCATTGATTCCGCCTGCGCTTCAAACTTCGTTATGCTTAGCCGTAAAGAATTTTTCTCAAAAATTGACCGGTTGCTGATTTTTCTTCGCCGGCCACTTTTTCGACTGTACCGGACGCAATAATTTGACCGCCGCCGGCGCCACCTTCCGGCCCAAGATCAATAATATAATCGGCGCATTTAATCACATCCAGATTATGTTCGATTACGACCATGGTATTGCCCATATCTACAAGGCGTATCAAAACATCCAGCAGTTTTTGAATATCCGCAAAATGCAATCCGATGGTCGGTTCATCCAGAATATAAAGAGTATTGCTGTTGATTCTCTTGCCCAATTCCCGCGCCAGTTTTATCCTTTGCGCTTCGCCGCCGGAAAGAGTGGTCGCCGACTGCCCCAGATGGATATAACCCAGACCGACATCATAGAGCAATTGCAGATGCGATTTAATCGAAGGAATATTGGAAAAAAATATCAGTGCCTGGCTGACCGTCATATCCAAAATATCGGCAATACTCTTATCTTTATATTTGATATCCAGCGTATCCTGATTAAATCGTTTGCCGTGGCAGACATCGCAAGTCACATAAACATCCGGCAGAAAATGCATTTCAATTTTAATCAAACCATTGCCTTCACAGGCCTCGCAGCGGCCGCCTTTCACGTTAAAGCTGAACCGCCCCGGTTTGTAGCCGCGCACCCGTGATTCGGGAAGATTGGTAAATAAATCGCGGATAAAAGAAAAAATTCCGGTATAAGTTACCGGATTAGATCGCGGCGTCCGGCCGATGGGCTGCTGATTAATCATGATGACACGTTCAATATCTCCCAAATCCATAACTCTTTTAATTTTTCCCATTGATCCGTTATACTGATTTAAACGGCGCGCCAGCACTTTATAAAGAGTTTCAATAACCATTGTGCTTTTACCGGAACCGGATACACCGGTTACCGCCGTAAAAACTCCCACCGGTATTTTAATATCAATATTTTTGAGATTGTTTTCACTGGCTCCCTCCAAAATAATATGTCTTTCCGTAATTGACCGTCTTTTTGACGGCAACGCTATGGATTCTTTCCCCGATAAATATCTGCCGGTGAGCGAATCATCGCTTTGCAAAATTTCCTCGGGAGTTCCCTGAAAAACTATTTCTCCGCCCTGTGTTCCGGCGCCCGGACCCATATCCACAATATGATCGCAGGCCAGCATCATATCGGCGTCATGTTCCACAACCAGCACGGTATTGCCCATATCGCGCAGTTTTTTTAAAGTATCAATCAGACGCAAATTATCTTTCTGATGCAGTCCGACAGTCGGCTCATCCAGCACATACAAAACACCCATTAATCCGGAACCGATTTGCGTGGCCAGCCGGATGCGCTGACTTTCCCCGCCCGATAAAGATGAGGTTGATCTCTCCAGACTTAAATAATCCATGCCGACATTGAGCAAAAATTGAAGGCGGCTTTTAATTTCCTTGATAATTCTTTCGGTAATATTTTTTTCCTGCGGTGACAGGGTCAATTGTTCGAAAAAATTATAGCATTCGCGGATGGACATCTGGCAGAGTTCATAAATATTTTTGCCCATCACGGTAACGGCAAGGATTTCTTCTTTTAAACGCGCGCCATGACAGGTATCGCAGGCGCTCAAATCAATGTAACGCATCAAATCATTGCGCACCGCGGCCGAAGTGGTTTCCCTCCAGCGGCGTTCCAGTTGTTTGATCACTCCTTCAAAAGGACGGTGAGTGAAATATCTTTTATTCGGACGGTCATGATAAAATTTAATATTCTCATTGCCCGATCCGTAAAGAAGAACTTTTTGAATTTTTTCCGGCAACTTATTAAAAGGCGTGTTAATATCAAATCCGTAATGAGTGCTGAGAGCATCCAGAACACTATGATAATAAAGAGAACTTCGTCCCGCCCAGGGCGCAATTGCCCCTTCCCGCAGAGATAATCCGGCATCCGGCACAACCAGATATTCCGCAAAATGCATGCGAAGAACCCAGACCGTTGCAATCAGGACAGGCGCCATAGGGACTGTTGAAGGAAAACATGCGGGGAGTAAGCGCGGGAATGCTTATTCCGCAATCGGGACAGGCATATTTTTCACTGAAAAGCATTTCTTTGCCGCCGGCAGTAACTATGCGCACCAGTCCTTCCGCGCGGCTGGCCGCAATTTCCAGAGAATCACGCAATCTTTTTCTGACGCCTTCTTTTAAGACCAGACGGTCAACAACAAGATCAATATCGTGGCGCTTGTTTTTCTCCAGAACAATATCTTCCGCCAGATCCCTGATTTCTCCGTCAATCCGGACACGCGCAAATCCTTCCTTCTGAAGTTTTTTTAATTCTTTTTGAAATTCACCTTTTTTCCCGCGCACCAGCGGCGCCAGAATGCTGAAGGGTGTATTTTCCGGAAGAGAAAGAACACTTTCCAGAATACTGTCAATTGTTTGCGATTTAATTTCCCGGCCGCAGCTGATAACAATGACAAACACCGATGGCGGCGTAAAGCAGACGGAAGTAATCGTAAATTTCGGTGACCGTGCCCACGGTGGAACGAGGATTATGGCTGGCCGTGCGCTGTTCGATGGCTATAGCCGGCGATAAGCCTTCAATTGATTCCACATTCGGCTTATCCATTTGTCCGATAAACTGACGGGCGTAAGTGGAAAGCGATTCCACATAACGCCTTTGACCTTCGGCATAGATCGTATCAAAAGCCAGCGAAGATTTGCCGGAACCGCTCACACCGGTAATAATAACAAACTTATCGCGGGGTATATCTAAACTAATATTTTTTAAATTATGCTGGGAGGCACCTCTTGATTTTTATTGCGTCCATTTTTTACTTTGCTACTTATTTACAATTTTATTTCAATGTGTGATTTTTTCCGGATAGAAGAAATCCATTCTTCATATTTTTTATCCAATTTTTCATCTTCAATTTTTGCTTTTATTTCTTCCCGCACCACAGCAATCGGTTTCAATCCGGCGCCTTTTTTATCCACCACCTTAATTATATGAAATCCAATACTGGATTCAATTACTTCGCTTACTTGCTCCACAGGAAGGCTAAAGGCCACCGCTTCGACTTCCGGAATAATTGTCTCCTCTTTCAATAAAACCGACATCACCGCCCTGCGTGGCCGCCGGTCCCTGAGAATATTTTGCGGCCAGCAAATCAAAAGATTCTCCTTTCTATAATCCGTTTGCGCAGATTAGGGCTTCATCTTTTACTTTCATTCTGCATGGTTTTATTCGCTTTGGGAGGCAACAACAATAAAATCTGTTTAATTCTCACTGCTTTCTTTACCTTCGTAATCCTGACGGTTTTTGTTGTAATACTCACCTATTTCTTCGTCACTGACAACTATTTTGGCTTTGACTTCCCGCCGCAATAGCCGCATACGCATCATCTGTGACTCCTTATATCTTTTTTAACAGACTCCAGGGAATTACCTTCGCG
>CAVXLI010000002.1:0-27905 GCA_963762595.1 uncultured delta proteobacterium | reverse complement strand
CACAGATTGCAGTTATGAAATATACCAAGGATTACCATGCAGCACATCCTCTCTTGAGGCTATGACTCAGAACAAATCCTGTCTTTTCCGTTCTTTTTCCCCTGGTACATAAGCTGGTCAACCCGGTGAACGAAGGCCTTCATGTCTTCCTTTTTCTTATACTGCGCAAGCCCTATGCTTACTGTAAGATAGACGTGTTTATCCGACACCGGGGAAAAATTCTCTTTCTTGAATTCCGCTCTGATTCTTTCCGCAGTAACGGTGCCTTCCTTGCGTGTTGTCATGGGCAGAATGATCGTAAATTCCTCGCCGCCATAACGATAGGCGGAATCTGTCTTGCGCAGGCATCTTTTTATTACCTGGCCGAGTCGTAATAAGACCTGGTCTCCCTCAATATGGCCGTAAGCATCGTTGAATGCCTTAAAATTGTCGAGATCAAGAAGGAGAAGGGTTAATGGATGTTCATAGCGGTCTAGTCGATCTATTTCCATTTTAAGCTGATGGTAAAAATACCTGGAATTATAAAGCTGGGTGAGGTCATCGATAATACTCAGTTCGCGGTATCTTTCTTCGCTATCCCTCAACTCTTTTTCCAGCCGCTTGCGTTCGGTGATATCGCGGGACACCGCCTGAAAGCCTGTAACATTGCCATCTTCCATGATCAACTGAGTATTTTGCCCAAGCCAAACCTCACGGCCATCTTTCTTGATAATGGGATATTCTGAATAGGTATTTTGAAGCCCCTTTACGAACTGACGACCAAAGAACTTAATGGCTTCGTCACGCATGTCCGGATGGATCAATGTCGGATAATGTTTTCCAATAATTTCCTTTTCTTCGTATCCTGTAATACGGATCGCCGCCGCATTTACGAAGGTGAAATGTCCATTATTGTCCGTCCTGAAAACTATATCACTCGCATTTTCCACCAATGCCCGATACTGCTCCTTGCTCTCCCGCAACGCCTCCTCCGCCTGCTTGTGGCCGGTGATTTCCTGTTCCAGCGTTCGATTAATGATCTGATAATCCGTCGTTCGCTTTTCCACACGTTCTTCCAATTCTCGATTGACCTTGTTAACTTTTTCCCGCTCAATCTCCAACTGTTGCGTCAGGAAAAAATCACGCCGGGCATAGAATTCGATGGAATAACACGCCAGCATTCCAATGACGTTTGCGCTGATGAAAAAAAAGTTGTTGCTGAGCAGAACGGTAAAGGGCGTCGGACTTATCCACATGGCCGTGATTTCGTACAATACCACCTGCACCCATCCGGCTAATGAAGCCCAGATGAACAAGATACGGATGAAGGTGTAGCCCCACATAAAAACAAGCAGCAGGCCGGCATAATAAAAATAACTGATCGGCGGCGGGGCAATAGCGATCATGCAAATAATACCCCCGCCAGCAAGAATGTAGACGCCTGCCAGGAGAGGCTGCATATACCGTTCAAAGGACTTTGAAAACGATGCCAGTAAAGTTCCGAAAATCACGGGACAGACGATAATAAAACGAATAAACAATATGGTGAATTTTTTTTCCGGCATGAGTAGTGCATCCAGGATACCGAAAGCTGCGTATAACAGTGCTCCCAGAACCAGGGATATGCGGATGTGGGGGAGTGACACCCGATAGTAATCGCTCAGAAATGGCGCTTCGAGTTTCGACGAGTTCCCGGAGAATTTCAACGTTAGCAGATTCAGTTTCATGATGTACCTAATGATCTATGACTAATTGCCCAATTTGCTTTTTTGAGCCGAGCAGGCTCGTTTCTTCCGATACTATTAGGTTGAGGTCTGCTTTCTTTTTTAATCGTCATGATTTTTGGCGGTGACACAAGTATCTCCACTATGTATCCATTGGCTCCGGACGGTCACAGAATTGAGCGCAACAATTGCTTTATAAATATCATCATTGCCAGGAAATAACAACATTCATTATGGACTACGGGAAGAAATTGATACCCGGGTTAAGTTAACAACTACAATTAATAAGTGATGATCAGAATAGGGTGTTATTCATCCCGCGATGCTTAGCTCGCGGGATGAATTGGCTTACCAATTCCGGTGCGCTACTCTTTCGGAATTGGAGTCTCGTTACCATCCCTTTTTCCACATATCATCATCGTCATAGATTTTTTCTTCATCAAAAGCTTCCGGTGCGTCGAGTTCATGATCGCGGGTTTTGCCCTTTGCCTTTTCCTGAAAATATTCCCGGTACCATTCATGAGCCGTGATCATGGACATGACTTCGCTGGTGCCTGTCCAGATGGAAGCCAGTCGAACATCGCGGTAGATGCGTTCAATGGGGAAAACATTGGTGTAAGCAATTCCGCCCATGACCTGCATGGAATTGTGAACAACTTTCTGACATGATTCGGTGATAAATTTTTTGCTCTGCGATACCATGCGCCGCACCCGGTTCATATCCGCGCCTTCATCCACCGCCCGGGCGGTGACATAAGCCATGGCGCGGGCCGCATCCAGCAGCATGGCGGCTTCGGCAACCTGAAAACTAACGCCCTCAAATTGATTGATTACCTGGCCGAACGCTTTGCGTCTTGATGTATATTTTGTAGCGATATCAAGGGCCGGACGGGCGGCGCCGATTGTCATCGCTGCCGTTCCCAGACGTTCCGGTATCATCATGGTATTAAAAACGGCGTAAGCTCCCTGAACTTTTCCCACTACATTTTTTTTGGGAACTTTCACGTTGCGAAAGATAAGGCGACCGGTTCCGCCGCCGCGACAGCCCATCAGACCGTAAAGATATTTCACTTCCACGCCTGGGCCGCGATCCACGATAAAACAGGTTATCGCTTCCTGAGGCTTTGCCTCGGGATTGGTGCGGGCGTAAACGAGAAAAAAATCCGCGCCTTCGGCGCCGACAATGAATCGCTTCTGGCCGTTTAAAAGATAATAATCGCCTTTATCTTCAGCTTTGGTTGTAGCTCCGAAGAAATCCGAACCGCCGCGCGGTTCCGTAAGGCACTCCGCCGCAAAAAGCTCACCCTTAAGCAGAGGCTTTACATACTTTTCTTTTTGTTCATCCGTGCCGTGCAGGATAATCGCGTCGCAGACCAGTTCCGCCCCCACGCCGAAGACACAGGCAAATTCATAACCGAGCGTTCCCACCTCTTCCATAAGCATGCAGGTGGTCACCCAATCCATTTCCCGGCCTCCCCATTTTTTCGGATAGCGGCAACCCATAAGATTTCGCCTGCCGGCTTCCTGTAAAAATTCTTTGGGGAATTTGATTTTATCCGTATCCATATCCAAAATCATCTGGCGAGGCATCCATTTAACGAGTTCCCGCACCTCATCCCGGATTTTGATTTGCTCTTTGGTCATCATGTAATCAAACATAACCTCCTCCTTATTTGCGGCGTTCCGGCTTTTAAAAGTACGTTAATAAAATTTAGCGGATTATATCAGAAAAAAAGTAATTGAACGAATTAATTGGTGTCAATTGAAAATTAATACAATGAATTCGGTAGCGAGCGCATTCCCGTAGCAAGCTTTCGGGTAAGCGAGCGAATACTAAATGATATTGTTCCTTAAGAATCGAAGATTCTCTGTGGCTTGCCGCGGAGAGCTTCAATTTAGCGTTTTTTGAGCAAAATTCCCGTACGGGGCGCCTCTCAAGAAAAAGAAAACAAAAAGAAAATCCTTCTTGACTATTAACCGGTATTGTGACCAAATATAACACAAAAATATAGTGTGTTTATGTTTTAGAATGTTTAAATCTTTCTTTATAAACGAGACACAACCACCATGCTCCGCTGAGTGCTTGGTGGTTTTTTGCTTTAAGCAGTAATGAGCTTTTAAAAAAGCTCAAGAGGTAAGGCATACAAGCCCCTCACTTTTTCCTTCCTTCTCAACCGGGAGACGGATGGGGGTGATTTTGATGCTTTGTGGGGCCCCATCGGGGAATGAAGGTTAACAAGAAGTAATCAACAAGAAAGGGGATTAAAATGAACAAAAATTTGTATGTCGGCAACCTGTCTTATAAAGTCACAGATGATGATCTTAAATCTAACTTTACCGAAGCGGGAGAAGTTGTATCCGCTTCAATCATTAAGGACAAGTTTACAGGTCAATCCAAAGGATTTGGTTTTGTCGAAATGAAAACGGAAGAAGGCGCAACCGAAGCCATTAAGAAATTCAACGGTGGTATGCTTGATGGAAAAGCAATTACTGTCAACGAAGCAAGACCAAAGAAGGAATTCGGCGCCGGAGGAGCAAGAGGCGGTGGTGGCGGAAACCGCGGCGGTGGCGGTGGATTCAACAGAGGTGCAGGTGGACGTGGCGGCGGCGGTGGAAACCGCGGCGGCAGATATTAGTTAATGAGACTTAAGTTTTAGGAACGAAGTGAACTAAAACATGTAAGTCGAATTAATCCCGCCAAAGGCGGGGGGTATCGGAGATACCCGTGGTCAATGACGTTCGCTGAAAACGAATGAAGTGAAGTTTGAAGCGTTAGCGGAATTGATCCCCTAAGCGAAGCGCATGGGGGTTAAAGTTTAAACGCAAAAAGCCGAAGGGGCGTTACAAAATCTCTTCGGCTTTTTTTATTTCCCCGATTCAATATATTCCACGATTTTTTCGGCGATGGTTTTTACTACATATTCAAATTCCGCTTCGTCCTTGTCCAATAGCGTCATGCGGAAACCAAGCAGCGGTGTAAAGAATGACGTCAACGGCACAACGCAAATACCGGTTGCCGCCAGAAGATAATAAACGAATCGTTTGTCGTGTTCGATGGTGTCTTTGACTAAATTTTCCACAAATTCCCTTATTTCCTTTTTCTTGATATGCAGGCTCTGATGGCTATTAAGAGCCGATTCATTGAAAACAATCGTCATATAAAAAGCGCCGTTGGTCTTGTTCACCATCAGACAGGGAACATCCTTTAAAATATCGTAAGCGATATGGGAAAGCTTTTCGTAATGCTTTTTGCGTTCATCCAGATAATTCTGATATTCGGGATGCGTCATTATTCTGGGAATCGCCAGTTGCGGCAGAGTTGTCGAACAAACCTCCGACATTTTCTGATGCAATATCGTGTTAATGAAGCGGTCGAAAATCGGATCTTTTTCGGCGTTATAAACTTCCATCCAGCCGCAGCGCGAACCCGGCCAGGGAAGTTCCTTGGAAATTCCTTTCATGCTGATTGCCGGAACATCGCCGACAATATCGGAAAGCGGCACGGTTTTTTTGCCGTTGTAAACAATATTGATGTAGGTTTCATCAAAGACAACGAAAAGATCATTTTCCTTGGCAATCTGCACAATTTGCTTGAGCGTCTCCTCTGGATAAACAAAACCCGTCGGGATTATCGGGATTGATCACCAAAATGCCGACAATGGACTTATGGCTTTTAACTTTCTGTTCCAACTCCCGCATATCCGGATACCAGTTGTTGTAAGGATTCATACGATAGGTATTGGGCGGAAATGAAGCGTGCAGGACTTCCGCCATAAAGTGAGTGGAATAGGTCGGCTCCGGCATAATCATGCGCGCGTCAACCTGAATGGAGCTATACGCGCGAGCGATGGCATCACCCAGGCCGTTGAAGAAAATTATATCTTCCGGTGTAATCTGAACCTTTCCGCGTTTGTTCAGGCGGTCGGCAAGAAATTTTCGTGTTGCATCCACTCCTTTTGTCGGCGAATAGGCGTAAGAAGCATCGTCTTTTAATATTTCGATCAGAACTTCCTTCATCCAATCGGGAATTTTTTCGCCTTTCTGCACCGGATCGCCGATGTTTTCCCAGATAATATCGACGCCGTATTCCTTGAGTTTATTGGCGATAAGCACGATATTGCGGATTTCATAAGTTAAGCCCGCTGCCGCCACGGGCAATTTCAAAACGCATAAGTGATTTAACTCCTTAGATATTCTTGATTTGTTAATAATACATATTTATTTAAATATCCAGATTTTTTTAATGTATCTTAATATCGGAATTGTCGCTACATTAATTGGAGCTCACAATTTTCTGAAAGACAAATTATTTTTTTCATGTTATCAAAGAGGTGCACCGAAGTGTGCACTTCATTACTGCTTAATATGGGGAAGACCTATGGAAGAGGAAAAGAGTTTTGCCGAGTTACTTGATGAAACAAGTCTCACTCCCCGGCGTTATTCTGTGGGAGAAAAAATCGATACGACTATCGTAAAAATTACTTCCGAATGGATATTCCTCGATCTGGGGGCAAAAAGTGAAGGCTATCTTGATAAAAAAGAGCTTCTGGATGATGAAGGCAACCTCACAGTAAAAGAAGGTGATCCCATCACGGCCTATTTTCTATCTTCGAAACACGGTGAAAAACTCTTTACCACCAAATTACTGACGCGCAAAAGCGTAGACGATTATTTATTTAACGCTTATAAAAAACAAATTCCGCTGGAAGCAACCGTGGAAAAGGAAATCAAAGGCGGCTTTGCGGTCAAAATAAGCGCGAACGCCAGCAGGCTTTTGTCCTTACTCGCAAATGGATACGAAAAAAATCGATGATGTCGCCTTATATATCGGTAAAAAATTTGATTTTATGATTATCGAATATGCGGAAAACGGGCGCACAATCGTTCTTTCCCGCCGTCCCCTTCTCGAAAAAATCGAACAGGAAAAAATCGAAGCACTCAAAGGTTCATCTGCAAAAAGGAATGACTGTCCAGTGGTGTAGTTAAAGCCGTCCGCGATTTCGGCGCGTTCGTGGATATCGGCGGAATTCAAGCCCTGTTGCCGGTTTCCGAAATGGCCTGGGGAAGAGTTCAAGACGCCAAGGCTCTCTATTTCCCGGGCGATAAAATAGAGGCAAAAATTATCAATCTTGATTGGGAAAATAAACGCATCACTTTATCCGTCAAAGACACCCTGCCTGATCCGTGGAATGAAATCGGCAGCAAATATCCCGAAGGAAGTATCCATAAAGGCAAGGTATCGCGTCTGACGGATTTTGGCGCTTTTGTCACTTTGGAAGACGGAGTTGACGGCCTTTTGCATATTTCCAAACTGGCGCGCGGCAAAAAGATTAAACATTCACGCGATGTTTTGTCTCCGGATGCACAGTTGGAAGTAAGAATCGAAAAAATTGATCAGCCCAATAAAAGAATCTCTCTTGATCTTGCCGGAAACGAAAAAGAAAATCCCGCGAATGAAAAGGAAGAATTAAAGGGCTATATGGACAAGGTGCCGGAGATGATGGGTACTCTCGGCGATGTATTCAAAAAATCCCGCAAAAAAAGTTAAGCAATCAGGACGCCAGACCTTTGTATAAAAAAAACTGAGTACGAATGAAATAATTTTTCTTGTTTCTATTTGGCCAACACAATTAAGGCATCGGCGACAACAGGGCGTGCCCCGCTAATGATAATGGGATTTAAATCAATTTCAGCTATTTCCGGATGCAATAAGGAAATATTTCCTATCGTTTGAAGTATTCCGGCAAGCTCATCGCTTTCCACCATCGGCATGCCGCGAAACTCTTCCAGAAGTTTCCGGGCGCGCAGGTCGGCAAACATTTCTTGCGCGTCGGCGTCGGTAAGCGGTGCCATCCGAATAGTTGTATCGCGGTAAATCTCGGTAAAAACTCCGCCCAAACCGAAAACAACACACGCGCTGAATCCGGCAAATCGTGTCATGCCTGCTAGGAATTCTCGATTACCGGAGAGCATTTCCTGAACCAGCACCGGTACTGTTTTTCCCGCGGCTTTTTGAATATCTTTAAACGCTGTTTTCAGCTTAGAGGCGTCTTCTATATTCAAGGCTATAAGTCCCTTGCCGCTCTTGTGCATGATTTTCCAATCGCAGGCTTTAAGCACAACCGGATAGCCAATTTTGGTGGCGGCGGAAAGTGCTTCATTTTCCATTTTTGTCAATGCTTCCTTTGTAACCGGCACACCGTAGGCGGCAAGCAACTTTTTTGCCGCGTATTCATCGAGAGCTTTTTGCCCTTTTTCCCGCGCCTGTTGAATTAGGCTTACAGCTTGCGGGTTGATTTTGGGAATGAGGATTTTTTTACCAGAAGTCCGTTCTTTAATTTGTTTGTAATGATAAAGAGAACCTAACGCGCGGGCGGTCTTTTCCGGAGAATAAAAAACAGGAATATTGTTTTCTTGAAACCCTTTAGTATAAGAATCTTCCTGACCGAAGAAACTGGAAATAATTAATGGCATGTTATATTTGCGCGGCAACTCAAATACCTCTTTAATTACAGGCTCAGTGAAACTTAAAAATTCTTCAAATGAAATACCCCCGATAAAATCTAAAACGTGGTTATAAATTTCGCGCAAAAAACCGGAGTGCATTATTCCATGCATGATTAAAGCGTCTATCTCTCCGCTTTTGATTATAATTTCCGGAATAGTTATCGCTAGTTTTTCCATGCCTCTATCAAAAGTAAGATCCACCGGATTGGCCGAAGCCGCGTGTGGCTGCAAATGTTTCCTGATTTCTTTTTGCAGACCGGCGGAAAAACGGGGGACTTCCAATCCAACTAAATCGCAAGTGTAAGAAATGGAAGATGACGGACCGCCGGAGTTGGTCAGGACGCCGACACGCCTTCCCTGCGGGAGAGGTTGCGCGGCCAGTGTCCAGCCGTGGTCGTAGAGCTCTTCAACTGAGCCCACGCGGATTATCCCGGCTTGCTTGAAGATGCCGTTATAAAGAAAATCTGGTCCGGCCATGGCGCCGGTGTGGCTCATCCCGGCTCGGGCACCGGATACGGAACCGCCGACATATTGCGCCAATACTGGTTTATGCGGGGTAACCTTGCGGGCAATTTCTATAAACCTTCGTCCATCACGAATTCCTTCGATGTAAAGTATAATCGCTTTGGTTTGCTCATCCTCTCCCAAAAACTCCAGGGCATCCGCGATATCAATATTTGCTTCGTTGCCTAAACTGATGGCTTTGCTAAAGCGAATCCCTCTTTTTCTCAAATATGGAAGAACTTGTGTTACATAAGTGCCGCTCTGCGATGCAAAACCAAGCAGGCCGGGCTCCTGGGTAAATGGATAGACCGTTGTATTTAAAAAAACCTGACTGTTAATTACGCCCAGACAATTGGGGCCGACAAAACGTATCCCATAACGGCGAGCAACTTCATTGAGCTTATTTTCCATATCCTGACCGGCTGCTCCCGTTTCCCTGAAACCGGCGGTGACGACGATTGCCCTTTTCGTGCCGATTTTGCCGAAATCCTCCAAAAGAGAAACGACCGCTTTTATGGGAACTATCAACAAGGCCAGATCAGGAACCTCGGGTAAATCCTGCGGCGAGGCATAAGCTGTAATCCCTAGAATTGTTTTCTCCGTGAGATGAATCGGATAGAACTTGCCTCGGTAGCCATCTTTTAAAACACTTAGAGCCTGTATGGTCCCCATCTTGGTCGGAGTATTGTTTGCTCCCGCGACAGCTATAGATTTCGGATTCATAAGTAAATGCAAAGGATTTTCAGACATCATCAATCTCCCTGAATTATGAACTTCAATAGAATTATGACCGGCAGTACAGAATAAATAACTCCGCCTGTCAAGTTAAATCATGTGGTGTTTGCCCCTATACGCTTCGCATACGGGATTAATTCGGCATGGTCGTATTATAAGATAAATATAAAATAGAGGCGAGAATTATGGAATATCTTTTGTTAAATCCAAAAAGTTATGAGCCGCACAGCCGCGATCAAACGACCGTCAAGAGCATATAGGCTACGGAGAACCGGCCGCTTTCGGGAATGTAACAAAGTATCCGCTGGCCTTCCTTCAATTTATCCGAATGAAACAGCTCGTCCATCATCACGTAAATGGAAGCAGCGCCGGTGTTGCCTTTATAGGCAAGATTGGTAAACCATTTTTCATAAGGTATTTTAAAGTTGATACCCGCCATTGCATCATGAATTTTATCGCGGAAATATTCCGATGAGTAATGCGGCAAAAACCAATCGATTTCTTCCGGTTTAATCTTTCTTTTTTCCACGGCGCGTCCCAGCGCTTGATCTACGGTAATCCGCACAACATGTTCACCCAGAAGCTCGGTATCCTGTTTGAGCGCGAAGTAGTTTCCAGCCAGGGCTTCTTCCAGAGAATCGAGTTGCCGCCAGCCGATGACAGTGCCGTCTTCTTTTTTTACGGCGCCAGCGTACATGCAGAGATCCATTTGCCCGGCGTAAGATATATGCTCGATCCAATCGACTCTCAAAGATTTCCCTTTTTCATTCTTTTTGCCGGTCATAAAGACGGCGCCCGCGGCATCAGAGAGCATCCAGCGCAAAAAATCCGATTCAAAAGTAAGAACAGGATGATTTTTGAAATCAGGATCGCCTTTTAAGTGCTCAAAAAAATTAGAGCGTATCAGCGATGAAGCCAACTCCGAACCAGTCGCCACGGCGTTATCGCTCAATTGCAGGGCGACATTGGCGTAAGCGGCCTTGAAGGAGGTGATGCCGGAAAGGCAAATGCCGGACGTGGATATTACTTCGCAAGGCCCAATTCCCAACTCGCCCATCACCATCAGTCCGTGGCCGGGCGCGATGACATCCGCAATGGTTGTGCCGCAGCAAAGGCACTGAATATCGTTTATTGAAAAACTTTCATAAGGCTTTAATCTTTTGATTGCCTCTGCGGTGATTTGGGCGTTGGTATAATTGAGCTTCCCGGTCTTACGGTCAATCGAGTAGTAGCGTTTTTGTATTCCATTGTTTTTGAGCACCATCGATTTTATGCGGGATCGATTGTTATTAATCTTTCCTAATACATCTTCAATTTCGTCATTGCTCACCGGTTCGTTGGGGAGAAATGCGGCAATATCATTAATATAAACTGGCACTAATTTTCCTCCGTTACTGTGGTCTGTGCGGCTTATCATGGAGCCTTTTTACCAGATCGGCAAACGTTCTGTAAAATAAACCTTCGGGCATTTTTGTCGCCGTAACTGCGTTGGTAAAAGTGTAATAGTCCAAATCGGAAATCACGATTTGACTCTTCATTTCCTTATAAAGCGGTGTCCCCGGAATGGGCGTCAAAACAGATATTACCGGGATTTCAATTTTGTTGGCGACAATGAAGCTTTCCAATTTTTCAAAATCATTCTCCTCGTATTCGGGAGAGGCGATAAAATCACCGACAATGATGATGCCCAGGTCATGCAAGATTTTTATAGCTTCATTAATTACCTGACCCTGATATTTTTTATTATAGGCGGCAAGGCGTGCATCCTGAAAATCTTCAAAGCCCACAATGACCGCGTAGAGTCCTGCCTCCTTCCAGTTTTTCATTAGAGCCGGGTGGTTGACAATCGTATCGGCACGGACATCGGCGAAGAATCTTTTCTTTATACCGGATTGCATGATTTTTTTATAAAGGTCAAACGATAATGACGTATTGCCAAAGGTATTGGCATCAACCATCCTGATGAAGGAAATATCACCGAGCAATTGAATATCGCGAATTACGGCATCTATAGATTGATTCAGGTATTTTCCCCCCGTCATTCCCGGGATGGTGCAAAAAGAGCATTTATGCGTGCAACCGTATGCGGTAATGACAAACCCCATCGTCAGACCCAACTGCTCCAGAAAATATTGACTTCTATATTTGGTGACCAGATCATAACGGGGAGGGACGTCATCCATCAAATCAGTTTCATCATAATTTCTGGTTACATAGGCTAAAGGTTTACCGGGAGAGGTTTGGGCAACTCCGGCTATTCCAGCGCCCTTTTTGCCTTCATCCAAACGGCTGATCAATTCACTGAAACTTTTTTTCCCTAAACCGATAACGATATAGTCGAATTCAGCGCGGTTAAAATAAGCAGGATCGTAAGTGGCGTGATTACCGCCGATTACTACAATAGGATTGCTTTTCTCTTTTATTTTGCAGGCTATGCGGATGACGGTATTGGCTTCGCAGGTTACGGCTGTTAACCCGACAACGTCCGGCGCAAACGTGTCAAAGGCAATCCAAAAAGCCTCTTCGCTTTCGCACTTTAGATCAAAGATCATTACTTCATGCCCGTGCAAAGGACCGGCGAGGACTTCTAAATTGAAGGGTTCTCCCTTGAAGAGTTGCTTAAGCGAGGTAATGCCGTATTCCTCCTCCGGGATACTTTTTCCGCAGTTGGGAGGATTGACCAGCATGATTTTCATTTTTTGTTTTGTCATGGACACACTTATTAGTTCCATCACCTTGAAAGATAATGGACTAAAAAAGCCCTCCTTTTTAGGGAGGGCCTGCAGTTTCATGGTGGGTCAGGGCAGAATTGAACTGCCGACACTCGGATTTTCAGTCCGATGCTCTACCGACTGAGCTACCGACCCGCCGGATTAATTTAATCCTGGACAAAGGCTGCAATCGTCTATAAAATATGATTTCTTTTGTCAAGGTCTTTTTTGGTCGCTTGCGCTCGTCTGCCCTCCGGTTAAATATTGTTTTCCGGTATTTTGCCCGGCTGATTCATTTGCTCTCCAAAGGCCACAGGTTTTCCTCCATCATACTGCGGCTCTGGTAAAATTGCAGGCTGATCGGGAATCGATATGCCGGCACTTTGATTTTCCTGCTCCTTGATAATTACAACTGTATCGGCCATCTTGTCATGCCAGCCCTGTTTTTTTTTGTCAAAAGCAGCCCAGATAAAGCCGAGGTTAAATAACGCGCCGGAAACCAAATAGCCCACCGCTCTTAAAAAAGCGATGCCGAAGGAAATAGATGTGCCGTCGGCGGAAATGACCTGCAAGCCAAGAAGCATTTTACCCGGTGTGCGGCCTGTAGTGCCGTGAAAATATGTGAAGTAGGCGATCGTCATAGCTGCATAAAATATCCATATAAAAATCAAAATTGAAGAAGCCCTTGTCGGGATCCATTAAATCGGCGAGCCATTCGCTGCTGTTGCCGGACATGGAGCCAAAAAAAAATGCCATCATGGCGATCATGAATAAAACAAAGAAAACGATAGTGATGATGGTGCTGTCAATCAGGTAGGCTACGAGACGCCGCCAAAAACCGGCAAATTTATAAATGGTCATTTGTTAACCTCCTTTGATCTATTGCTGAAGATTCCTTTTTCATATTGGATTATGGAAATTATTGCCGCCGCTGCCGTTTCTACCTTTAAAATTTGACGGCCTAAGGACTAACCGAAATAAAGCCGGCTTTTTTTGCCAGCATAACTTCGTCTTTGGAAAAACCGCCTTCCGGCCCGACAATAATAAAAAAATCTCTTATGGAATTAATTTTTTTATCAGTGAGCACGTCTTTGATGCTTTTTTGCGATTCTTCTTCCCAAAAAATAATTTTGCAGGATTTGCCGCTTGCCTGGGAAAGCATGTTCGCAAAAGACATGGGTGATGATACTTCTGTTATTCGGCTGCTGCGGCAGCAGCGTGCCGCTTCCCGGGCGATCTTTTGCCAGCGCGCGACTTTGGAAAGTGCTTTATCGCCGGCAATGCGGCTGACTGATCGCGCCGCCGTGAATGGAATTATTACATCCGCGCCAAGTTCAGCAGCGCTCTTCACAATCAAATCCATTTTATTTGCTTTGGGTATGGCTTGAGCCAAAGAGATTCGAATTTCTTTGCCGGCGGCTTGAATTCTTTCCCCAAGCGCCACAAAAACCTCGTCAGATGAAAAACTTTTTATTACAGCCGCAAACTCATGACCGAAACCGTCAAATACATTTATTTTATTGCCCGGCTTTAGGCGTAGAACTTGTTTCAAATATTTATAGTTGTCCGGTCCCAGTTCGCAAATTTCTTTATTTTCTAGTGCATCAGGACTATAAATTCTGGGAATGGTCAAAGCTAACTTTCCTTTGTTGAATAGAGGCGTTTAAGTTTTAAAAGTTTCGCTGCTAAACAGTTGCCGATTTTTTTCTGAGCACGTAACAAACCCATTCTTTTTCCGTGATTACTTTGTTTTGCGTGAACGATGCAACAGAAAAATTCTCTTCGATACTTTTAGTATCCTGTTCAATGATGCCGGAGATAATCAAATATCCGTCCGTTAAAAGTAAATTTGTCAAATGCGGTCGCAATGTTAAGAGCAATTTAGCGGTAAGGTTAGCGATAATTAAATTGCGCGGTTCGTTGATGGTTGTAACATCACGATTGAAAAATCTTAAACGATCATCCACCTGATTGATTGCCGCGTTTTCGCGGGCGATTTCCACGGCTTTTTTATCAATATCCACGCAGATAACGTCCTCAGCACCAAGCTTGGCGGCGGTAATACCGAGAATACCTGTACCGCAACCGACGTCCAGCACTTTCCATGATTTAATCGAACGGTCTTTCATGATTATATCTTCGATAGCTTCCATGCACATTCTGGTGGAAGCATGCTGACCGGTGCCGAAAGCCATGCCCGGATCAATTTCAATTACAATATCGCGGCTGGAAGGAGAATATCTTTCCCATGTCGGTTTGACGATGATATTGTTGCTTACCCGTATGGGCTTGAAATATTTTTTCCATTGCTCGCCCCAATCCGGGTCGCTGATGACTTCCGTTTTCAGAGATGGTTTTCTTATATCGGGGAATATTTCGCGCACGCTTTCCATATATTTTTGCACGGCGATAATTCTTTTTTCGCTGCGTGCATCTTGAGGAAAATAAGCTTGGAGTATTTCCTCATCTCTCGATTCGGGAAAGTCACCTGCGGCTTGAGGCTCCAGCGTTTCCTGAAATACGCCCTGAGCGCCTGTTTCGGTAAGAAAGTTTCCCAGCGCGTCCATGAGTTCCGCGGGAGCCGATATTTCCATTTTTAGCCATTTTTCCGGTTCTTTTTTTGCCATGAAAAACCCTTTGTTCCCTGTTGAAAATTGATATAGCTTGTTTTAGGCAATAATTCAAGCAGGCTGATGCTTAGGCGTGACTATTTATGTACCATCCATGGCTTGGTGGTTCAAAATAACTAGCCTTCATGCCTGCTTTTGTATAAATACCCCGGCTTGAATTTTTCCCCCCTTCGTGATAGTTTCCCCAAACAGGCCTAACAAGCGTAAGTGTACCATGGCAGAAAGGAAAACATTGAAATATTATCCTGTTTTTTGGAATATTGCCGGCAAGAAATGTGTCGTTGTTGGCGGTGGTGAAGTTGCGGAAAGAAAGGTAAAAAGGCTTCTGGATTGCGGCGCTAAAGTGTTTGTCATCAGCCCCCAACTGACGCCGGAACTTACCCGACTGAACGAAAAAAACATCATCAGCCACATTGCCCAAGAATACTCCAGTGAATACATCTATGGAGCCGCTTTAGTCATTGGGGCGACAGATGATGAAAATACCAACGCGGTAATATCCAGCGACGCCCGCAATAAGGGTATTCCCGTAAATATTGTTGATGATCCGCAAAAATGCGATTTTATTTTGCCCTCCCTTGTGGAGCGAGGCGATCTGGCAATTGCTATCGGTACCGGCGGCAAAAGTCCGGCGCTGGCGCGCCATCTGCGCGAAGAGCTGGAATCCAAATACGGAAATGAATATGAAATTTTTCTCAACATTTTAGGGAGCCTGAGAACCAAAATGGCGAAAAATTCCGGTGTGGGCAAAGATTGGTTTTCATCCTTATTGGCGGCGGGAATGTTGGATGTTATAAAGGAAAAAGATTGGAAAAAGGTGAAGATGCTTATAAAGAAAATCACGGGCAAGGAGGTTGAAATTGAGTTTAATTAGCACAGAGACTGATTTTATTTAAAATTGCCTTTACCCTCTGCACTTTGTCCGTTGCCGGTTATTTGCTTTCATTGCTTGTAAAGAAAGTGATGCTGGCCAAAATTTCCACCTGGATTTTGGCCATTGCTTTCGGCTTTTTAACTGTTTACTTGTTGTTCGCGGTTATAAGTTCCGCCGGGTTTCACAATCTCGGTTCGCGCGCTTTCTTTTCTTTTTGTGCATGGTCGGCAAGCGGAGTTTATCTTGTCCTGCAATTTAAAACCAAAACAAGATTGCTGGGCGCTTTTATATCTCCTTTTATTTTGTTTTTCATGATTGCGGCTGCTGGACAGGAAACAGGCAAATCCCTGTTGCCGGAGGATCTGCAGAAACTGGCTGACTATGGCGCATCTAACTTTAACAATTGTCGGGGAAGTTTTATTTGTCCTTGCTTCCTGCGCGGGAGCGATGTTCATAATTCAAAACGGTCTGCTGAAACATAAAAAATTAAGCTCCATGAGCAGGTTATTGCCCTCGCTAAACGATCTGGATAGGATTAATCACATTTGCCTGCTTTGGGGATTCCCCGTTTTGACCGTAGGTATTATTGCCGGAGCTGTTTTTGCGGGATTTACCTGGGAGAGAGGTTGGCCGGCAGATCCAAAAATTATTTGGACATTTAGCCGCCTGGATTATTTACGGATTTCTTCTGCATCAGCGTCTCGCCATCGGCTGGAAAGGTTTCCGGATGGCTGTAGTTTCCTGCGCCGTCTTTATTCTCTTCTTGTTATCTTATATTGGCGTGAGATTTTGTTTTACAACTTTACATGATTTTATTTAAGACATGATTGTATTAATTGGCGTAAATCATAAAACAGCACCGCTTGCTGTTCGGGAAAAAATATTTGCCGGTTGTGAGGAGGAAAAGGACCTCTTTCCCCGGCTCCTTTCCTTAAAAGGCGTGCAGGAAGTTTTGTATATTTCCACCTGTAACCGGATTGAAATTATCGCCAGCATCGAAGGGGAGGAAGAAACTATTCACCTCCTCTTTGATTTTTTGGCGCAAAATGGAAATCTGACGCCGGCGGAAGCGGAAAAATATCTTTACAATTATTGCGATAAGGAAGCAGTGCGCCATATTTTTCGAGTGGCGTCCAGCCTTGATTCACTGGTGATGGGCGAAACGCAAATTCTTGGGCAGGTGAAAGACGCTTACCGCCGGGCTTTGGAACGAAACGCGACCGGAACCGTTCTTAATCGCTTGATGCACCGTGCTTTTCGCACGGCCAAACGCGTCCGGTCGGAAACAGCAATAGCGGTCAATCCAGTTTCCGTGAGCTTTGCTGCGGTGGAGTTGGCCAAGAAAATATTCGGAGCGCTCGCGGGCAGGAAAATTCTATTGATCGGAGCCGGAGAAATGGCCGAACTGACCGGCATGCATCTTATCAGCAGTGGAGCGGAGGACATAGTCATTGCCAATAGATCGCCAGCGCAGGCAGTTAAGCTGGCGGAAAAATTTCATGGAGAAGCCGTATCGCTCGACGCTTTGAGCGAAAAACTGATCGAGGCCGACATCGTAATTAGTTCAACAGACGCGCCCGACTATATCGTTACTGCCGAGCTGATCCGTAAGATTCATCATCAGCGCAAAAACCGTCTGTTATTCCTGATTGACATAGCCGTCCCGCGCGACATTGATCCCGCGGCAGATTCCATCGATAATGTTTACCTTTATAACATTGACAATCTTCAGGATATTGTCGACGAAAACATGAATATCCGCAAAAAAGAGGCGCTGAAGGCCGAAGCGATCGTGGAAGAGGAAATAATGCGTTACACTAACTGGTTGAAAGAATTGAAGGCTGTGCCGACGATAGTGTCTCTGCGTACCAAGGCTGAAGAAATTACGCAGGCAGAAATGGAGAAGGCGTCTAACTGGATACAAAAATTTGATCAGGAGGAACAAGAAAAAATAAAAATTCTGGTCAATTCCATCGTCAACAAGTTACTGCATACTCCGGTTAGTGTTTTAAAAGAAGAAAGTTCCGAATTTAGTTCCACAGACATCGTGGCTACGGTGAGGCAAATCTTTCGTTTGGATGACTAAAAATATATGGCGCGTTCAGAACGGTCAACATTATCTCCCTCCTTTGAGGGTGGGGAAATATTTTTTAGTCTCAACCGACAAAATAATTGAACCGGAAATTTTATGAATATAAAAATCGGAACCCGCGGCAGTAAGCTGGCTTTAACTCAAGCTAATTTTGTTGCCGAGAAAATAAAAAAAATAATGCCGGAAACGGATATCGAAATCAGTGTCATTAAGACCAGTGGAGATATTATGCAGGATATTTCCCTGCTGAAAATTGGCGGTAAAGGCGTGTTTGTTAAAGAAATTGAAGACGCCCTGCTTTCCAACGCGATTGATCTTGCCGTGCACAGCATGAAAGATGTACCCACAGAAATTCCCGACGGTTTGGAGTTTGCCGCAATCCTCCAGCGGGAAGACGCAAGGGATATTCTGGCATCCAGGGATGGAAGGAAAATCGAACAAATGCCCAAAGGAGCGAGAATCGGCACGGGATCATTGCGCCGTTCCGCCCAACTTCTGGATATGTTGCCCGACGCCGTGATTGTACCTCTGCGGGGTAATTTGGATACGAGACTGAAAAAAATTGAGACGGAAAAGCTCGACGGTGTTATTGTCGCGGCAGCCGGTATGAAGCGCATGGGATTGGTCCAGAGAATTACGCAATTTCTACCGGTGGAATTGATGCTGCCCGCGGTGGGGCAAGGCGCTTTGGGGTTGGAAGTAAGAACGGGTGACAGTGAGCTGAAAAAAATTTTGGCAAAGCTTAATCACGCGCCGACTAATACGGAAATAGCGGCGGAAAGAGCCTTTTTGCGCTGTTTAGGCGGCGGCTGCCGCCTGCCTATTGCCGCGTTAGGCAAACTGGAAGGGGATAAGCTTTCGCTGGAAGGTTTGGTGGCGGCGCCTCAGGGTTCAGGAATAATCAGGGATAAAGTGAAAGGAACTGTTTTTGAAGCGGAAGAACTGGGCAAAAAACTCGCGGAAATGATTCTGGAACGCGGCGGCAAAAAGTTTTTAGAATTGGTTTAATAAAAAAGGTCATGGGGCAAATATCTAAAGTCGGCAAAGTTTATATAATCGGTGCCGGTCCGGGCGATGCGGGATTGATTACGCTCAAGGGAATCGATTGTCTGCGCCTGGCCGACGTGGTTATCTATGATAATCTTGTCAATGAAGAACTGCTCAAACATGCCAGAGGCGATGCCCGTTTTATTTACGCGGGGAAAAAAGGCGGCGATCACACTTTATCGCAGGAAACAATTAACAATTTATTGGTAAAAGAGGCTGCGGCAGGAAATGCGGTGGCGCGCCTGAAAGGCGGCGATCCTTTTATTTTTGGGCGCGGCGGTGAAGAAGCCGAAATACTGGCGTCAAAAGGTATCCTTTTTGAAATAGTTCCGGGAGTTACTTCTGCGGTCGCTGTTCCTGCTTATGCGGGTATTCCGCTCACTCATCGAGGTTTGACTTCCACAGTGGCTTTTATCACCGGTCATGAAGATCCATCCAAAGAAAAAAGCGATATCGATTGGAAGGCCTTATGCGGTATCGGCACCCTGGTTTTCCTGATGGGTGTGAAAAATATAGCTCAAATTGTAGAAGAGTTGATTAAAAACGGCAAAGCGCCGGAAACGCCGGCGGCTCTTATTCGTTGGGGTACGATGCCGCAGCAGGAAATCATTATTGGAACGCTGGACAATATCACCGAACTGGCGCAGAAGCAAAATTTTTCGCCTCCGGCGATTCTTGTCGTGGGTAAAGTGGTCGATATGCACCGGACACTCTCCTGGTTTGAACGAAAACCGCTTTTTGGTCGAGGCATTGTTATCACGCGACCGGAGACGCAAGCCGATGAATTAGCGCGACTGCTGGCAAGAGAAGGAGCGTATCCCATTCACTTTCCGACAATCAAGATTGTTCCTCCAGCGGATTGGCATGAGCTTGACGCGGCGATAAAAAACCTGGAAAATTACGACTGGCTGATATTCACCAGCGCCAACGGCGTTCAATTCTTTTTGGAAAGACTACTGAAAAAAGAAAGGGACATTCGTGATCTGAAAGGAATTAAAATTTGCTGTATCGGCCCGGCCACGGCTAAGCAAATTGAAAACAGAGGCATGAAAGTTGATCTTGTTCCCGATTACTTCATTTCCGAAGGAATTATTAAATCATTTGCCGGCATCGATTTGCGGAAAAAGAAAATACTTATTCCGCGGGCATACAGCGCGCGTGATGTTCTTCCCACGGGTTTGAAAAAACTCGGCGCTAAGGTTGATGTGGTTACAGCTTACGAAACAGTAAGTTCAGGAAAGAAGAAGGAAGAAATCGAAAAGCTATTTGATGAAAATCGAGTGGATGTGATTACTTTTACCAGTTCGTCGACAGTCAATAATTTCGTGGAAATTATGGGTAATGATTTTTCTTATCCGTCAAAGATCAAAATTGCCTGCATCGGACCTGTTACCGCGGCCGCCGCGAAAAAAGCGGGATTTTCTGTGGACATCCATCAGGAAGAATATACAATAGAGGGGCTGGTTCGGGCTTTGATTGATTATTTTGAGAAGGAAATTGTTCGCGACAGGCCTGAGGGGCAGAAAAAATGATCGGCATTTCCAAATTATATTGTGGAGCTGTGGAGCCATCCGATGTTTTGCGCTACGGCAGGCATTCCGGTACGCTTCCCTCGCATCTGTTACAATTTTCGGCGGATAAGCGTCCGGTTATCGTCTGGAATATGACACGCCGCTGCAATTTAAAGTGCATCCATTGTTATTCCAGTTCCGACAATACTCTTTCACCCGATGAATTGACCACACAAGAAGGTAAAAAACTCATTGACGATCTGGTTCAGTTCGGCTCGCCGGTGATTCTTTTTTCCGGCGGCGAGCCGCTTTTGCGCCTGGATTTATTGGAGCTGGCGCAATACGCCGTAGGTAAAGGAATGCGGGCTGTCATTTCTACCAATGGCACACTGATTACAAAAGAAGTGGCGGCAAAACTGCAAAAAATAGGCCTTTCCTATGTCGGTGTGAGCCTCGATGGATTAAAAAAAACGCATGACCGTTTCCGGGGTAAAAAGGGCGCGTTTGCCGCGGCCATGGAAGGGATAAGAAATTGCCGTGATGCCGGAATTAAAGTGGGCATCCGCTTTACAGTCAACAAGCACAATCTGCCGGATGTGCCGGCGATGTTCGATTTGCTCGAAAAGGAAAAAATCGAAAGGTTGTGTTTTTACCATCTTGTTTACACCGGTCGCGGCTCCAAGCTGAGGAAAGAAGATTTGACTCATGAAGAGACCCGCAGGCTTCTTGATTTAATCATGAGGCGGACAAAAGAACTCTTTGATGCAGGCGAACAGAAAGAAATTCTCACCGTGGATAATCATGCCGACGGCCCTTATCTGTATTTAAAGCTGAAAGATGAAAATCCCGCCCGGGCAAAAGAAGTGTTGGAGCTTTTACGGATGAATGAAGGCAACAGCTCCGGCCAGGGTATCGGCTGTGTCAGCTGGGACGGAGAAGTTTATGCCGATCAGTTCTGGCGCAACCGGCCTCTGGGCAATGTTCGCCAAAGACCTTTTAGTGAAATCTGGCTTGATAAATCCAATGAGTTTTTGGCAAAATTAAAGCAAAAAAAGAAATATGTAAAAGGACGCTGCGCCCATTGCCGCTGGTTAGATATTTGTGCCGGTAATTTCCGGGCGCGAGCCGAAGCGGCGGGAGAAATTTGGGGGCCTGATCCCGCCTGTTATCTGACAGATAAAGAAATTAGTAAGATGGAGGATTAAGTTATGCAATTTCCGGAATATCGTGCCAGAAGGTTAAGAAAGAATGAAAACTTCCGGCGTTTGATTCGCGAGACAAAACTAAGCACCGACGATCTGGTCTATCCGCTTTTTGTGGTTGGCGGCAAGAATTTCAAAAAACCAATTTCGTCCATGCCCGGCAATTTTCAAATGTCCGCAGATAACATTGTCAAGGAAGTAAAAAAAGCGCGGGAGCTTGGCATTCCCGCCGTTCTGCTCTTCGGCATTCCGGAGAAAAAAGACGAAATGGCCACCGGCGCGTTTGCCAAAGACGGCATTGTCCAGCAGGCGGTAAAGCGGATTAAAAATGAAGTGCCCGACATTTTGGTTATTACCGATGTGTGTTTGTGCGAATACACGAGCCACGGCCATTGCGGCATGCTGGAAAAAGAGGAAGTGCAAAACGATGCGACGCTGGAAGTACTCGCGGAAACGGCGGTATCGCACGCGCGCGTCGGAGCGGATATGGTTGCGCCTTCGGCAATGATGGATGGACAAGTTGCGGCAATTCGCGAAGCCCTTGATGAAAATAATTTGGAAGATATACCGATTATGGCATATGCGGCAAAGTATTCCTCCTCTTTCTATGGGCCTTTCCGCGAAGCGGCCGAAAGCGCGCCGCAATTCGGCGATAGAAAATCCTATCAGATGGATCCGGCCAATTCCGACGAGGCAATTCGTGAAATTATGCTGGATGTGGAAGAAGGCGCGGATATCATCATGGTGAAACCGGCGCTGGCTTATCTGGATGTAATTTATCGCGCCAAACAGGAATTTGATTTACCTCTGGCCGCATATAGTGTCAGCGGCGAATATCGCGATGATCAAAGCAGCGGCGCAGATGGGCTGGCTGGATGAAGAAAAAGTAATGATGGAGACGCTGACGGCAATAAAAAGAGCCGGCGCTGATATTATTATAACCTATTTTGCTCCACAGGCGGCAGCACTATTGAACAAATGAAAGCTTGAGCAATGGTCTCCTTACTCTAATGAGAGATGAAGTTGGAACTTTCGGCAAAATTACTAAAAAATAATTTGAATATGATCGCGTGGGAAGTGACGCGCAGTTGTAATTTGAACTGCGTTCACTGCCGGGCTGCAGCCAATTGCGGGCCATATCCGGGAGAGCTATCCACCAGTAAATGTTTTCAACTCATCGACGAAATTGCCGCTATGTCTTCACCCGTAATTATTCTAACCGGCGGGGAACCGCTTTTGCGTCCGGATATTTTTGATATTGCTTCTTATGGAACAAAAAAAGGATTGCGCATGGTCATGGCGACAAACGGTATGCTTGTTGATGAAGCCACGGCGAAAAAGATGATTGAGAGCGGAATTAAGAGAGTAAGTGTCAGCCTTGACGGCAAGGATGCGCTAAGTCACGATGCGTTTCGCGGTGAGATAGGCGCTTTTGCCGGAGCTCTGAACGGTATAGAAGCAATGAAAAAAGCCGGCATGGAATTTCAAATCAATACGACGGTTACAACCGCCAATCTTAAACAGATCAAAGACATTCTGGAATTAGCCAAGACACTGGGAGCGGCGGCGCATCATATCTTTTTGCTCGTTCCCACAGGCCGGGGCAGGGATTTGGCTGAGCAAGCGATAACCGCGGCGGATTATGAAGAAACTCTTATGTGGTTTCACAAAGAGAGCATGAATTGTTTCATTCAGCTCAAAGCAACCTGTGCCCCCCATTATTTTCGCATTCTTCACCAGCAGAAAAACAAAGGCCAAAAGAAGAAGCCGGTTTCAGGACAGTTTCATGAAATGACCAGAGGGTGCCTCGGCGGTATTTCCTTTTGCTTTATTTCACATGTTGGCCAGGTCCAGCCTTGTGGTTATTTGGAATTGGATTGCGGTAATGTTAAGAAGAAGAGTTTTGCTCGGATTTGGGAAAATTCGGAAGAATTTCGCAATCTGCGCGATTTGAGTAAGTACGGCGGCAAGTGCGGCCGTTGCGAATTTATTAAGGTATGCGGCGGCTGTCGCGCGCGGGCGTATGAAGCAACCGGAGATTATTTGGCGGCAGAACCGTTGTGCTTGTATCAACCTAATAAGGTTTATAAAACATAGTTAGCTTGAGTAAGGTATGGACGTAGTCGATAAAAAAATATTAAATATTTTACAGAAGGAATTTCCTCTCGAGGAACGTCCGTTTCAGATTATTGCCGAAAGATGCGGCATCACCGAAGAAGAAGCGCTGGGCCGCATTCAAAAGATGAAAGACGAGGACATCATCCGTCGGATCGCAGCGGTGTTTGATAGCACTAAACTTGGCCGTGCCTCTACGCTTTGCGCCGCGCGCGTGCCGAAAGAAAAAATAGAAAATTTTGTCGATACCGTAAACGCGTATAAAGGAGTGACGCACAATTATCTCCGGGATAATGAATACAATGTTTGGTTTACTGTGAACGCGGCAAGTCCGCAAGAGATAGAATTGTTCCTGTCCGGCTTAAAAGAAAAAACCGGAATCACTGACATTCTGGATATGCGGGCTGTAAGAACCTTTAAAATAAACGCGTCTTTTGACGTGTAAGGCCAATTTGCATCTATTTGCCTAGCCGGAGTTTACTAGGTGCTTGCCGGGGAGAAGTTTTGAAAAAAAGCATACAGAAACAATATATTGACGATAAATGTAATTCGTGAGAAATATAAAAATTATACTTTAACTTTTCGCAAAACTAAAAAAAGAGGAGGGGAAAATGGAAGTAAAAGACATTAATTTTGCAGCAATGCCGCAAACGGCGGTGCGAGTCGTAACAGCGCCGGCAAAATTTTTTAAAAGCATGCCGAAAACCGGCGGATTTGTTGAACCTCTAATCTTTGCAGCAATCATGGCTGTTATAGCCGGTATTATCCAGGCCATTATCAACATTCTTGGCTTGAGTTATGTTCACGTGGGATTTGTAGAAAGTCTGGGAATGATTATTTTTGTTCCGATTTTTGCCGTTATCGGCAGTTTTATCGGCGCCGCTATTATTTATGTAATTTGGCAATTGTTAGACTCTCAGGAAAACTACGAAACTTCCTACCGTTGCGCGGCCTACCTTATGGCTTTAGCGCCTATTATTGCGATATTAAGCGTCATTCCTTATTATATCGGCATTATCGTCTATATGGCTATTTACGTTTACTATCTGGTCATTGCCAGCACACAGGTGCACAATATTCCCTCAGAAAAAGCGTGGATGGTATTTGGAATCATCGGTGCTGTTTTGGCGTTGGTCATAATAACCATTCAATACAACATCAGGAATATGGCGCCAACTGCTGAACAATATAGGAAGACGGCTGAAGAAATAAATAAACAATACTTGAAGCAAATTGAAGAAGCCAGAAAGGAAGCCGCACGCAATAGGTAGGCTTAATAATTTAGCTGAATTATTTTTTTATCATTGGCCCACCTATATCGCTGTCATTAGCAGTATGGGTGGGCTTATTCATTAAAGTGATGGCTCATGGCAGAAAAAAATAAAATTCCCCTGGTAGTTCTCGTTGACGGCAGCAATTATCTTTATCGCGCTTTTTACGCTATACCCATGCTGACGAACTCCAAAGGTTTTCCCACCAACGCCATTTACGGCTTTACCAACATGCTATTAAAGCTTTTGCGCGATCTTACGCCGGATTATATCGTTGTCACTTTTGATGTCAAAGGTCCCACCACTCGTCATGAGGAATTTGCCGATTATAAAGCGACCCGCAAACCCATGCCCGATGATCTCAGTCCGCAGATACCTTTTATCAAGGATATAGTCCGCGGTTTTTCCATTCCCGTTTTGGAAAAGCAGGGGACTGAGGCGGATGATATTATCGGCACGCTTGGCCCGGCAGGCAAGCGAAAAAGGCTGGCGGACAGTCATTGTATCCGGCGATAAGGATTTGATGCAGTTGGTGGATGAAAACGTCACCATGATCGACACGATGAAAGATAAAACTTATGATGTCGCGGCGGTGAAGGAACGCTTTGGCGTAGGGCCGGAGAAAGTAGTGGAGATTCTAGGCCTGATGGGCGATACGTCCGACAACATTCCGGGAGTGCCGGGCATCGGTCCCAAAACGGCACAAAGACTGATTGAAGAATACGGCTCGCTGAGAAACTGTTTTACAAAATGCCGAAAATTTAAAAAACGTCAAACTGCGCGAGAGTTTTCGTAAATATGCCGAACAGGCAAGGCTAAGCCGCCAGTTGGCTCTTATTAGAAAAGATATCGAAATTGATTTTGACATTCAGGATGCGGCACGCAAAGAGCCGGACAAAGAAATCACTCGCTAAACTTTTCAGTGAATTTGAATTTTCCTCCCTTTTGCAGGAAATAAAGCGGGAAACGAAAGAGCCGGCTAAAGACTGTAAACTGGTTCTGGACAAGGAAGCGCTAGCCGAGCTTGTCTCTCGTTTGCAAGATTGCCGTGAAATTTCCTTTGAAGTTATTTGGGAGAAAAATCCATCAACGGATTTAATCGGCATTGCTTTGGGCACAGGCAGTGATGCTTTTTACATACCATTGGGTCATACCAACGCCAAAGAACAGTTGAAGGAAAAAGAAGTATTGGCCGCACTGGCTCCCGTTTTACAGTGACGCAAAAATAAAAAAATATGTTCATGATTTAAAAACAGCGCTTGTTTCTCTGGAAGATCTTGATGTGCAGGCAGGCGAGGATACTGATGCTTGATGGCTTATTTGCTCAATCCCGCCAAAACATTCTTATGAGCTTGCCGAAATTAGCCTGGGAATATTTGCATGAACAGATTCCCTCACCCAACGATATTGCCGGAGGCAAAGGGAAAGACTTATCCGCTGGCGTTGGTGCCGCTGGAAAAAATGGCGGCCTATGCCGGACAGCGCGCCGATGCTGTTTTTGCTCTGCTTCCGCTTCTTGCCGGGAAGTTAAAAGAAATTAACGCCACTGAGCTTTTCCGTAAAGTGGAGATGCCGCTTTTGTATGTGCTTGCCGATATGGAAAAAAAAGGCGTGCTGATGGACACATCACTTTTAAAACAAATGTCGGCGGAGCTGGGGCAATTATTATCCATTTCCGAAGAAAAGATTTATCGCCTGGCCGGAGAAAAATTCAATATCAATTCTCCCAAACAATTGCAGAGCATTCTTTTTGAAAAACTCAAACTTCCCACGGGAAGGAAAACAAAGGAAGGATTTTCCACGGATGTGGATGTTCTTACCTATCTGGCGCAAAGCCATGAACTGCCCGCGGAGATTCTGGCTTACCGCAGCTTTGACCAAACTAAAATCCACTTATGTGGACGCTCTGCCCGCGCTGATTGATCCGCAAACCGGCCGGATTCACACCTCCTACAACCAGACAGTGACGGCAACCGGCAGGCTCTCCAGCAGCAATCCCAATTTGCAAAATATTCCCATTCGGACGCTGGAAGGCAAAAGAATCCGTCAGGCATTTATCGCCGCGCCCGGATTGCGTACTTGATCTCCGCCGATTATTCGCAAATCGAACTGCGGGTGCTGGCGCATCTTTCCGAAGATAAAGCGCTCATTGACGCCTTTTCCTCCGATGAAGATATTCACAGCCGCACGGCATCCGATATTTTCGGCGTATTTCCGCAGATGGTTAATGCCGATATGCGCCGTCAGGCCAAAGTCATCAACTTCGGCATTCTTTACGGCATGAGCGCTTTCGGTCTGGCCAAAGAACTGGGCGTTTCCCATGAAAATCGCCCAGGCATACATTGACGGATATTTTCAGCGCTATAAAAAAGTGCGTATCTATCTGGATGGAATTCTGGAAGGCGCGCGCCGGGATGGTTTTGTCTGCACGCTTTTGAACCGTCGCCGCTACCTGCCGGAATTGAAAAGTCAAGATTCCTTCCGTGCGGCAATTTGCCGAACGCATGGCGATCAACACTCCTATTCAGGGAACCGCCGCCGATTTGATTAAAGTGGCGATGGTGAACATTGCTCATCTGCTTTCGGAAAAAAATCTTTCCGCCCGTCTGATTATGCAGGTGCATGATGAACTTGTTCTCGAAGCGCCGGTAAAAGAAAAAGAAGAAGTCATGGCGCTCGTCAAAAAAGAAATGGAAGAAGTCATCAAACTTAAAGTGCCGCTGAAGAGTCGAAATTGCCAGCGGGAAGAACTGGGACGAAGCCCACTGACGGCTGTTGACCGGGGGTGCATTCCCACAGGGAGGCGCAATCATGTTTAAACACATTCCTTGCCGGAAAAAGCCAAAGGCTTTACAAAGCACTGATCTGCGTTGTTGCGCTGCAAACCCCGCCGCTCAACGTATGAAACTATACGCCTCGCGGCAGGGTTCTTGCGCGCCTAGCATCTCAGCACTTTTGAACAGCCTTAACATAGATAGTTCAGGGCCTAGGATGTAATGAGTC
>CAVXLI010000001.1:0-44564 GCA_963762595.1 uncultured delta proteobacterium | reverse complement strand
TCGTATGCTTCACCAAGATTATCGTAAATATCCGCGTCATCGCTGTCGAATTTCAATGCTGCAGTATAGTTCTTGATGGCCAAATCCAGATTACCGGCAGCGGCATAAGCATAACCTAAATTGGCGTATGAACCGGCCTTCTTCGGTTCTAATTCCGCCAGTCTCTTATAATAACTGATAGCCTTTTGATAATTATTCTCCTTCAAATATAAATCGGCAAGGTTACTGATCACTTCTTTTGTCCTTGGCGATATTTTCTCCAACTCGGCAATCGCCTTCTTTCTCATTCCCATTTTTTCGTACGTATCCGCCAGATTACGAAGCACAGTAGAATCTTTAGCGCCTAATTTGACAGCTTTTTCATAATTTTCAGCAGACTCTTTAAGTTTTTTTATTTCTCCGTAGGCAAAACCAAGACTAGCGTAAATAGACGCTTTCTTCGGCAATTTTATCTTTAACTTTTCATAATATTTTATAGCCGGAATATATTTTTTATTTTTAAGCGACAGATCGGCAAGACGCTCCATGGCATCGGCATCATTGGGATTAATTTTTAATACATTTTCATATTCTCTGACTGCTTCCGGCATACATTTTTTTTCTTTCATAAGCCGCTCCCAGATTAAAACGGATGGTCGGCTCCCTGGGATTTAGCGAAACCGCTTTTTTCAGACTGTTCAGTTCTTCCTGCCCTTTGCCGCTTCCTGCATAAGCTGTGGCAAGATTGCGTCAGAGCAACAGGATTGCTGGGATGTTTTTTTAAGATTTCCTTATAACATTTTACAGCCTCATCATATTTTCTTGAGTTTTAAATAAATATCACCCAGAGCAAAAAGCGCCTGTTCCGATTCTTTCGAATGTTCGGCGATATATTTATATTCTTCTATGGCGGAACTCATCATATTACTGTTTTTATATGCTTCTCCCAATTTAAATCTTACCGGATAATTATCCGGTTCAATCCGCACCGCTTCGCGATAATTCTGTGCCGCCTGAGCCCATAATCCTTTTTCCTCCAGAGAAAGACCAAGCCCCAGATAAGCTTCTGTTTCCTTCGGATTTATTCTAATAATCTCTTTTGATATTTTAATAGCATCATCATATTCCTTTTTCTTTATATGGCATTTTGCCAATTCCATCATCGCCACTGTATCATCCGGCTTAATGTTCAATACTTCCTTGTATAGTCTGATTGCCTCATCCAGTCTGTTCTGCCGCGAAGTAAATACCGGCAAGAATCTTGCGCACGCTGATATCGTTTTTATTCAGCGATATCGCTTTTTTCAAATATTCAATCTGCTCTTGACATTGGAAGAATCTTTGGCGAACCTGAACCAGTCCTGCGGTGTAATTACAATTTTCAGCGGAACACCGAATCTATTTTTTCATTTTGATAATATACTGAAATTTTATAATCGGACACAATGCCGGAATTATCAATAACAGCGCCTTTTTTAATTATTTTATTGACGAAATCAATGCCCTTCAACAAAACGCCCAAATCATTATCTCTTGTTACTAAATCCCTCAAATTTTACCGTTGTGTATTTACCCGACAGATCGTCACTGACCACAGACTTGACCACGAATTCATCCCGGTAAGTAATTTCCAGCGCATCATTCCTGCCGACACGGATATCCTTGCCGTTTTTCTCCATTTCCAGATAATAAAAGTGAGGTTTTTCCTTTAATACATAATGGGAAAAAGTATTTTTTACTCTCGATGCCTGGAAAGCAAGAGAAGAAAATAAACTGAGGATTGAAAAAAAAAATAATGACAACAATAAAAACAACAACAGCAAGCGCAATCGATATATATTTTAAGGGAAATTGTATTTCCCCTCTTTGTTCTTTGTCATTTATGTGTCGATTAACCATTAATCCCCTCATTATTATTTATATTTTAATTATGAACAATTTTTCATATCAGCCCCGCGGATGATATTTCTGATGAACCTCTCTTAATCTCTCCCGCGTTACATGCGTGTAAATTTGCGTTGTCGAAATATCAGAATGTCCCAGCATTACCTGCACGGTACGCAAATCGGCGCCGCCTTCCAGAAGATGAGAAGCAAAAGAATGGCGAAAAGTGTGCGGATAAACCTTCTTTTGCAATCCTGCTTTGCGGCGTAACCGACAACTATTTTCCAGAACCCCTGCCTGGTAAATTTTCTTCCAAAACGATTTAAAAATAAAACATCCGTGCTTTTTTTCTGCATTAATTTCGGCCTGGCTTCATCAACATAACGTCTGGCGCAATCGTAAGCTATTTTGCCGATTGGAACAATCCTTTCCTTGCTGCCCTTCCCCATAACAATCAGAAAACCGACCTGCCAGTTGATACTATTCATCGTCAAATTAATTAATTCCGAAACACGAATTCCCGTCGCGTATAAAAGCTCCAGCATCGCTGTGTTGCGGATGGCGGCAATTCGTCTGAGTACCCGGCTGGGCCAAAATCGCTTTCATTTCCTCCTTGCTGATCGTGTCCGGCAGTTTCATCCAGACTTTGGCCAGTTCAATATTGGCCAGCGGATTTTCTGTTATTATTTTTTCCCGAAGCAGATATTTATAAAATCCTCTCAAAGCGGCAAGCGACCGGTTCATGGAATTTGCCGCTAAACCTTCTTCTCTGATCTGTGTCAGATATTCAATAATCACCTCCGGCGTAACTTCTTGAATATCCGTTATTTTCTTGCTCTCCTCAATAAAGGAAATAAACCGGCGCAAATCACGGCCGTATGATTCCAGCGTGTTTTGAGCCACACCTCGTTCAATTAAAAGATAATTGAAATATTTGGTCAATAATTCCTGCATGGGACTTTTTTAACGCAAATATGTTCACGAAGCAAAGTTTTTTTATTGACTTATTTTTTAATATCGTAAAAATAAGAAATAAGAAATTTACATAAATTTCTTTAGGGAGAATAAACGATGAAAAAAATTATTATTGCCTCCGATCATGGCGCCGTTGCTTTAAAAACTGAAATCATATCTTTTCTAAAAACAAAAAATTGTGAAATAAAAGATATGGGGGTAAACAGTGATAATCCCGTGGATTATCCCGATATTGCCGTGACTGCCTGCAATGAATTTAAAAAAGGCGGATATGATTTCGGCATCCTGCTTTGCGGCACCGGAATCGGAATATCCATAACCGCCAACAAAATTAAAGGTATCCGGTGCGCTTTGATTCACGATCTTTTTACCGCCGAAATGGCCAAAGCGCACAATGACGCCAATTTTATCGCCTTTGGCGGCAGAGTAAAATATTCCGTGCCTGTTCACAGAAATGATTGAAAAATTCATGGAAACAAAATTTGCCGGTGACAGGCATTTAAGAAGAGTAGCAAAAATTATGGAAGCAGAAAAAACAGTCTTAAAGTAATACTTCTAATTAAGGAATCTAACATGGCGGAAGTTCTGGATAAAAAAAAGATTCGTAAAGTTTTTCGTGATGTGCAAAAGCATCTGGCTATCGCGCAATTAATTCGCCGGTTTTCCACCAATAAAGAAGACATCAGAAAAACAGCCCTGAAGCAAGTTGACCTATCCAACTGCCAAAATGTTCTGGAATTAGGCTGCGCTTTCGGTGCTTTTACCGAAGCTCTGAAAGACAAACTGCATCCGGAAGCAAAAATAACCGGCATTGATATTATTCCCGAATACAAACCTTTCTTTCTGGAAGCCTGCCGGCGCGCCGGATATGAAGGATTATTTTTCTTCTTCCGGTATTGACAAAATAAAAAAATATCCATCCGATTCTTTTGATTTGGTTATCTGCAGTTACGCTTTATACTTTTTTCCCGATATGATTCCGGAAATCGCCCGCATTCTGAAAAAAGACGGATTTTTTATCACCATTACCCATTCCAATGCGGACATGCGGGAAATGGTCGGCATTGTCAAAAAAATCCTTAAACAAAATAATTTACTCGCAGAAAATCAATCCCTGCCGATAGAAATTATTTTTGATCAATTTTCCGCTGAAAACGGCGAAATACTTCTTCAACCTTTTTTCAGCAAGATACAGGCAATTGATTTTAAAAATACGCTGGTTTTTCAGCCTCAGGAAATTGAACATTTTATAGATTACTTCCAGTTTAAAAAATCATTCTTTCTCACGGGAACTGAAGCTCACAATAAAACCATCATCAATCAGCTTTTTAGCGAATTGCAGGATACAGCGATGAAGAAAAATTTTGTCACCATGTGCAAAGACGACAAGATTTTTATTTGCTCTCATCCAATAAAGTCAGAGGAAACAGTAATGAAAAAACAACGCAAGCATTGCCTTTACTGCGGAGGAGATAATTATCAAAAAAAATCGAAGATGATGTCTTGAGGGATTTCTGCCCCTGCTTGTAATTCTTATTTTTATGAAAATCCTCTGCCGGTCGTTTCCACGATTCTCGAATCTTCACGTCAGATACTTCTTGTCAAGCGTGACAGAGCGACCATCCAAAGGATTGTGGTGCCTGCCGACAGGATTTGCCGAAGCCGGAGAAAGCATCGAAGAAGCGGCTCTGCGCGAACTGGAAGAAGAAACGGGCATCAAGGGCAAAATTGTAAAATTACTGGATGTTGATTCCTACAAAAGCCGCTTTTACGGCGATTTGCTTTTTTTGACTTTTGTCGTGCAACAAAGCGGCGGAAAACTTTGCGCCGGCGATGATTGCTCGCAGGCCACGTTTCTGGCCGGTAAACAAATTGCCGCCTCTTGCCTTCCGCTCCAACAAACGCGCTCTGGACGCCTACATTAAAAGCAGAAGGGATTACTGGGCGATATTTGATTCCATTGAACACACGGATAAAAAAACTCTTCCGCCCGCAGTCGCGAAAAATTCTCTGACGCGCCGTCTGGTCAATATAATCATTAAAAACAAAGAAAAGATTATCGAACAATGGCTGGAAGATGTCGTGGTAAATCCTTCCACCGCTGAATATCACAAGGTGGAAAGAGAGGTTCTTTATAATATCTGCGACAGGATTCTTTCGCAGTTAACTCTCTGGCTGGGCGGCCTGCACGATGTCAGACAAAATCAGGAGTTTTTACACCAAGCTGGGCAGGGAAAGAAAGAAATCCGGCTTTAAAATCAGCGGAGCTTTGAGCGCGCTGAGCCTCATCCGCAAGCACATCTGGACTTTCGCGCTGGCGCAGGACGCCCTGCAAAAAAATCTTGGACTCTTCATGACCTTCGAACTGCAGAGACGCATGACTATCTTTTTCGACCTGGCCACTTTTTATTTAACCAGAGGACATGAAGAAATATAATGAGATAGCTTTGAAAATGAATGAATTCAGGACGCATTCGAGGTAACGACTGGCAAGGAGGAGTCGCAGCGTAATGAAACTACCTCTAGGAAGTTATAATTAATATTCTGTAACCATTAATATTGGAGGTATACTCATGGAATTCAAAGAAGTTATGAAACAAAGACGAGCCGTCAATTTTTTTGATCCGACCAAAGACGTAACCGACGCACAGCTTAAAGCAAATCATAGAGACTGCGGCGCTGGCACCTTCCAGCTCTAATCTTCAGCCTTGGAAAGTAATTGTTCTCAGAGACAGGGAAAAAAAGAAACGCTTGAGAAAAGTGGCCTTGAATCAGCCCAAAATTACCGATGCTCCTGTTGTTCTGATTGTTCTGGGCGATCGCGAAGGATTTAAAAAAGGCAATGCCGGCTTCGAAAAAGATTTTGCCGAATCGGTTAAAGCCGGTATGTCGAAGCAGGAGCAGTATGACTGGTTTTGCCAACGCGACAAATTCACTTTATGGAATCTCGCCTGAACGGCAACTGGCTTTTGCCTGCAAGAACGCCGGATTTTTTGCCATGTCGCTGATGCTAGCCGCCAAAGATGCCGGATTGGATTCTCACCCGATGGACGGATTCGATATAGACGGCGTCCGAAAAGCTTTTAATATCCCTGACCAGTACTGGATTCCTTGTTTACTGGCCATCGGCCATTTCGACAAAACAAAAACTCTTCTCCCGCCAAAATGGAGAAAGAGTTATGAAGAAATAATAATTGAGTTTCAATGAGACTCCAATTTCAAAAACGAAGTGCATTGAAATTGGCTAGTGGAATTGTCCCCGGAGCGTAGCGACGTGGGATAGTTGAACCACAAGATTGGTCGAGTCTTTTTGACTCGACCGTATATATACTCAGCATATCTATATTATTAACAGCCAAGTCAAAAAGACTTGGCTGAACTGGGGATAACAAATGATAATTGACACAAATTTTAATTTTTACTCCGATTCAAATGGCGGTGACCCTGACAGCACCAGTCCAACACTCCGTAAATATCATAAGATATTATGGAGCAAACCATTGCCAAATGGTAACCTCTTTGAATTATGTGATAATAAAAATGGTGCTTATTTATATCATAAATCAGAACTTGGAGAATTTTTTTTGGGCAGCGATGCCATAACACACTCGTATAAAAATCATAAACGGAAGAAGTGGCTTACAGAACAAATTCCAAGCGAAGTAAATGAACTTTTTGATACAGGTTCTACCATTGGAGCTTATATTGTTTTTCCAAATAACAGAATTGACGGAAAGCATACAATCAATCAAGCTCGTGGAGTAAATAGTTTAATTGATGATAGATTTGATTTAACGTTAGAATGTATTCGTCTTTTCAGTGCAGGTAAAGTAACTGAAAAAGATATTGAAGAGCTTTTTTCATATCGTTTAGCCGACAAAATGTCCTTGATTGAACGGCAAGGTTCCTTTCAGAAAGCAGGTCGATTGGATTTACTTTACAGAAATCGCCTTGATGTACATTTTATATGAGCTTAAAAAGCACCGCAAAATTACCGGCACTTGATCAAATCAAGCGCTATATGAAATTCTGGACAAAAAAGTACAAGATAAAAGCACAAAATATGACCGGTATTATTCTTGCGAAAAGTATCGATCCTGATTTATATAAGGCGCTAAGTAGAGCAACCAATATAGAGTCAAGAACATATTTTTTCTCAGTTGAGTTGAAATAGAGAGCTTACATCTCATTAAAGATCAACAAACCGAGACACAAAGCCATTGGGGTTGTGCCCCCTAGTTCACTTGTCGTTAACTTCACCCAAATGAAGCAACATCGTCCAATATTCTAAAAATAACCCATTGTCATTTTTCTAAAATCCGGTTAAATAAAGATCACCAAAAATCAAGGAGAAGAACATGGCCGCTAAAATTAAAATGTTATACGTTGAGCACGTGCAGTCACTGCAAAGCGACAAAGAAATTCCTGAACGATAACGGAATTCCTTTTGATTGTGTTGATGTTGATTTGCTGCAGGGCGATGACCGACAGAAAATTCTGGAAGAAGTCGATGCAATACAATCCCGACCGTTCTTTCCCGACCATTATCATTGGCGACAAGGTAATTATCGGTTTCAAGGAAAACGATATCAAGGAGGCTTTGGGTATTTAATGACTCCTGCCGAACTCTATGAAATGTTGAAAAAGGTTCAGGAACCCAAAGGCTATTTTTTCAATAAAGATAAAGACTGGGTTCTAAGCAATTTTGGGCGATCTTTTAGTCAACAAGGAACGCTACGGTTATATGTCCTGCCCCTGCCGTCTGGCGGCTGGCAGTCGCGAAAAAGACGCCGATATTATCTGCCCCTGCCAGTACCGGCCGGAAGATGTCAAGGAATACGGCAGTTGTTACTGCAATTTATATGTTTCTCCCCGAATGGAATGAAGGAAAAATTGAACATCAATACGTTCCGGAAAGAAGACCTACGGAAAAAATAGGCTTCTAAGATTTTGAGCCGTGACAGTTTTTTATTTTTTCCTATATTCAGGATAAGAATATTTTTTAATATTTTCACTTGATTTCCTTAAATAAATCATTATATTCAAGAACAACTTTAACAACAAGGAGTTTTCTCCATGATTAATATGTATAAATGCAAGAAAAAGAATGACTCTTATTGCGAAATATGCACCGATACCACCTGTGAATGGCGCTTAAAAAATGAATCCTTTTTGAACTGCACATGGGTCGCCTGCAACTACGGACCATTTACCCTGGAAGAAGTCGGCGATATGATGGGCGTTACTCGTGAAAGAATCCGCCAGATTGAAGCTAAAGCCCTAAAGAAACTCCAGCATAAAAAGAGAAGAGATCAACTTAAAGATTTTGCCGCACCGGGAAATGACTGGGATAATTTATAATGAGCCTTGATACATTTTTGAATACTGACGATTCAAATACTCAGCGAATGTCACTATCCCGCTACGCTACGCTTCGGGGATAGTTCCACTTGACGCTTCAATACGTCGCTACGTTTGTTTTTCAGCGAGTCTCACTACTTCTTGCGGGATTTTTCCTTAGACAGCACTTCTTTCATTTGAACTTTGCGTTCATCACGGGCAAAAAGCAAAGCGCATATTGAAGATTCAATATCCATCGCGGCCATTTTATCCATACGCGGAACAATAGAACAAAGATTTTTTAATTCTTCGAAAGCTCTAGGCGAACGTTTCGACAATGTCTCAGCCATATTTTCCGCTACCTCCATAAATTTCTCCGGCGGCTCAACTTTATTGACCAAACCGATTTTCAAAGCTTCATTGGCTCCGATAGGTTCTCCCAGCATTACTATTTCTTTTGCTTTGGTTATACCGACAATCTGACTTAATGGATAAAAGAAAGGATTGAATCCAAATTTTAATTCCGGATGACAAAAAATTGCGCTTTCGGATGCAACAACAAGATCACAAACGGTAACCAGATTAAAACCGCCGCCTAAAGCAATACCACCTACAGCCGCAATTACCGGTTTTTTGCAGGAATAAATCTTTTTCAAATACTTCATCATGGATTTGAGAAATTCATCGCTTTCCTCATTGGGCAGGTTGGTCATTTCCTTGATATCCATACCGGCTGAAAAAACATATTCTCCGCCGGTAATAACTATTGCTTTAACTTCCGGATCAATTTCCAAATCAACAAAAACCGTCATACAATTCCTGCCGCATTTCTTTGGAAATTGCATTCATTTCATGAGGACGGTTTAATTTAACGACAGCGTATCCGTTTTTCTTTTCAACAATTATTGTCTGATAAGTCATTTTTTATTATCTACCATTATTCGCAGTTCTTTGCCGGTTTTAAAAAAAGGCACTTTTCTTTCCTGCCAATTTTACCTGGGCCCCGGATTTTGGATTTCGTCCCATGACGCGGTTTTCTTTCTCTAACTTCAAAACTGCCAAATCCTCTTAATTCAATGCGCTCTCCGCGCTTTATCGCGTCAATCATCGAATCAAATATTATGTTGACAGACATAAGTTACATCTTTAAGGGAATAAGTTTTTAATTCTTCCTGTAATTTTTTAATTAAATCGTTTTTAGTCATAATAAATCTTTCCTTTATCTGCCAGGATAATATAAATAACTTAAACCACTTTAACTTTCCATTTTTTCTTTCAGGGAATTGCTTATTTGACTTGCCGCACTTTCCATCAGATAATCAAAAATAGATGTCTCGCTTTTTTGCAGGGATAAACCAAATCATATTTTCCATCTTTTCCCGCCAATTTACTGGCCAGTTTTGCCGCAGATGCCATATCGCCAAGATAATCAACCAATCCATGTTCTTTGGCCTTACGTCCGGAAAATACACGGCCATCGGCAATTTCTACAACCTTTTCCCGGGGAAGTTTTCGTTCTTTCACAATCACATCAACAAACTGGTTATAAATATCATCAACCAAATCCTGAATAATTACTTTCTCCTCAGGAGTCATATCTCTCAGAGGCGAACCGATATCTTTATATTGCCCGCTTTTTACTACTGAAGATTTCAACCCGATTTTTTTGAGCAAGTTCTTCGAAATTGGCAAATTGCATAATTGCCGAAATACTGCCTGTTATGGTTCCGGGATTGGCGACAATTTTATCCGCGGCACAAGCCACAAGCAATCCACCCGAAGCGGCAATTGAACCCATAGATGCAACAACTTTTTTCTTTTTCTTTAGTTCAATCACGGCATCGTAAATTTCCTGAGAAGCGGCTACACCTCCGCCGGGTGAATCAACCCGCAAAACAACGGCAACAATGGAATCATCTCTTGCCAAATTCATCTAATTGCTCCGTTATTTCCATTGGAATCAGAAATTATACCTTCGACACTAACAACCCCAATTTTGTCATTTAAAGAAAAACTTCTGTTTTTCCCTGAATTCGAACCAGCTTTATAGAAAAAAACAGTAAAACAAAATCCCCAAAACCAGAAGTATAAATACTCCAAAAATTACCGGATGTTTTCTCATGCTTTTATTCACCTTTTTGTTGATTGTTAATTTTTACTTCTGCCAACGCCTGACTAAGATTAGATCCAATATTTTCCGTATTGTTGATATATTGATTGGATGTCGGGTGAGTTGGAGCCGGAGCTTCCATTTCTTTTATGCTTAATCTAATTTTCTTGGATTTAGGATCAATACTCTTGACTACGGCCGATACAGTATCTCCGATAGAATAAAGTTCCGAAGAAGTCTTGACGCGCTTCTGGCTTATTTCGGAAATATGGACAAGACCTTCGATACCTTCTTCAATTTCCATAAAAATTCCAAAATCTGTAAAGTTTGTTATTTTGCCGGTAACAACACTACCGGGTGCATATTTTTGCGATAATTCATCCCAGGGATTTTTTTCAATTTGTTTTATACCCAGAGAAAATTTTTCGTTTTCTACATCCACATTTAAAACAACAGCTTCAACTTCCTGTCCTTTTTTAAAATATTCGGAAGGATGAGTTACTCTGTGCTTCCATGAAATATCAGATACATGAATCAATCCGTCAATTTTTTCTTCAATTCCTACAAAAACTCCAAAATTAGTAATATTTCTGACAACACCTTTAACAACTGTTCCTACCGGATATTTTTCTTTTAGCTTTTCCCAGGGATTTGGTGTTGTTTGCTTCAAACTTAAAGAAATTCGCTTGTTTTCCGGATTTACTTCCAAAACCATAACTTTGATTGTTTCGCCTATATTCAATACTTTTGACGGATGTTTTATTTCTCTTGTCCAGTACATTTCCGATATATGGACCAAGCCCTTCAACTCCAGATTCCAATTCCACAAAAACACCGTAATCAGTCAAATTTACAACTTTGCCTTCGACAATTGAACCAACCGGATATTTTTCTATGATTTTTTCCCATGGATTATCCGTTAACTGTTTAAGACCGAGAGAAACTCTTTCTTTTTCAGGATCAAATGAAAGAACTTTTGTCGTAATCTTTTCACCTTTATGAAAATTTTCCGAAGGTTTGGCAATTCTTCCCCAGGAAATATCCGTAACATGAAGAAGTCCGTCAATGCCTCCCAAATCAATAAAAATACCGTAATCAGTAATATTTTTAATCACACCTTCAACAACGTTTCCTTCCTGAATAGTTTTTAAAATATCTTTCTTTTCCGCTTCTCTTTCTGAAGCATACAATTGAACGGCGCGATAAAACAACATTGTTCCGCTTCCGGTCATATTTTAACACTTTGAAATCCAAGGTTTGGCCGACAAATTTATCCAAATCTTTAACCGGACGAATATCAACCTGAGAACCGGGAAGAAAAGCGATAATACCGATATCAACAGAAAGACCTCCTTTAACTTTTTCGACAACTACACCTTTGATCAGAATATTATTTTCACAGGCATTTTTAATTTCATCCCATATTTTAACTTTGGACGCTTTATCTCTTGATAAAACAAGATTTCCTTCTGAATCTCTTTTATCAATAAATACATCTATTTCATCGCCAACGGAAATATTAATATTTCCTCTGTGCGTCTTTTATTTCATCTATGGGAATAAAACCTTCTGTTTTCCAACCGACATCAACCATCACCCTGTCTTCTTTTATCTGTACAACTTTACCTCTGGCAATATCTCCATATTGAAACTGGTTAAGACTTTGTTCGTAAAGTTCTTTAAAATCCATATCATCTTCTTTCGCTGAAGATGATTGAGTTTTAGCTGAAGATTTTTCATCAACCTCCTTTTCTTTTGTTAAGTTTGAGTTGTTATTGTTAACCATTAAACTAATACCCCCTATTTTTTATGAAACCTTAATTTTTAAGATTTAACACACTGAATATTAAATATCAACATAAAATCAAGTATATTTTTATTGATAGTTTATTTTCAGCTTATTTTATCGAAATATATGAGATAATTTTCTCAACAACTTCCTCAATAGACAAATTATCCGAATCAATTATTATTGCATCCTTCAGGAGCTTTCAGAGGCGCAATTTCCCGCTGTTTATCCTGTTTGTCTCTTTCGAGCATATCTTTTTGAATTGATTGATATTCTACCGAAGCGCCTTTATCAAAAGTTCTTTATGCCTTCTTTTTATTCTTTCTTCCAAGTGTAGCATCAAGATAAAATTTATAATCAGCATTCGGAAAAACTACCGAACCCATATCTCTTCCTTCCGCAACAATACCACCTTGGCTGCCTGCTTCTCTCTGCAGATTAAGTAATTTTTCTCGCACGACGGCAAAAGTAGATATTTTTGAAGCAGCCAATCCTACTTCTTCTGTACGAATTTTTTCCTCAACATCTTCTCCATCCACATATACTTTCATTTGACCATTAATATTTTTCAAAACAACTTTCGTATTCGAACATAAATTCTCCAAAGCGAAACGGATCATCAAATTGATATTTTTAACTTTAAGTGCTTTATAAGCCAATGCCCGATAAAGAGCTCCTGTATCCAGATAAATATAATCCAGTTTCTTCGCCAATAGTTTTGCTTACCGTACTTTTACCGGCACCTGCCGGTCCATCAATAGTTATAACAAATTTTTTCTCCATAATAGATAATTCCATTTATATTTTAATTTAACTCTAAACAAATGAAAACTTGTCTTAAAATTACAAAGAAGGTAATATATTAAATAATACGCAATTAATTTATGAAAATGCTTATGCGTAAACTTACTCAAAATCAATATATTTCTTTTGCTAGTTTATTTCTTTATCTTATTGTTCAGGACAAGCATTTGTTTTGCCGAATTCACTATTGAAGATGAAAAAAAACTGGGCAAAGAATTTTATGATAAACTGGAAGAAAATCATCTTATACTTGAAAAATAAAAGACTTAATGATTATATAAACAAAATCGGCAATTTGGTTCTGGCGCAAACCAAAAAAGCTCCTTTTAATTTTCATTTTTTATATTATTGATAGTTCAGCAATAAACGCCTTTGCCACACCCGGCGGTTATATTTACATCAATAAAGGATTAATAATGCGTCGCGGAAAATGAAGCTGAATTGGCCGGTGTTATTGCTCACGAAATCGGCCATGCCAATGCCCGACATATTGCCAGCATCATTGAAAAATCACAAAAATTAAATATTGCCACACTGGCCGCTATTATTGCCGGAGCTTTTCTAGGCGGAGGAGGAGAAGCAACAGCGGCTATTGCCGCTTTTTCTCTCGCTGGTGCCAGCAGCCTAACTCTAAAATATATGCGTGAACATGAAGAAGAAGCCGACCGGCTGGGAATAGATATATCTTGTCAACGCCGGTTATTATCCGGCAGCAATGGTTGATTTTCTTAAAATAATGAAACAGCATGAATTTCTTTCTAAAACCATGCCTTCTTATCTACTAACACATCCGGGCACTGATGATCGTATTTTTTATTTGGATAGCTTTAATCTTAACACAATATCATCAAGGTAGGAGCAAAAAATATCATTGGCAATTTAAGCAGAATGCAGGCATTGATTCCATTAGACATGGCTGATCTGAATACGAAGTACAGACAACTGGAAGAATCTTTAAAAAAAGATCCTAATAATGTTGATTTGCTCTATACCCTTGCTTTAACCGAAGACCAACTCGGACAAACAAATTCAGCCCTCAAACATTATCAAAAAGCTCTTAGTTTATCTCCGCAGGATGAAGATGTTTTAAAAAATATCGGTTTAATTTATCTGAAAATGGGGAAAGCTGATCTGGCACAAGACTATCTTCTGCGGGCTGCAAATATAAATCCCAACAATGATGAAATTACTTTGGCTTTGGGTAAAGCCTATTTTGCCTTGGGCAAATATCAAAATGCTCTTGATTGCTACCTTAAACTGAAAGATAAAACGTTCGATGATGATGATATTAATTATTTCATCGCCATGACCTACGGTAAACTTAATAATCAAGGAGAATCTCATTATTATTTCGGTTTATATTTCAAAAAAGAGAAAAAAAAGGAAAGCGCCTTTTTCATTTTAAAGAAGCTCTAAATTATTTTCCGCAGGGTTCGGAACGAAATATTGCCATTAACGAGCAATTAAAGAATTGGAAACCAGTGAAAATAATAAGCCATTAATAAAATCAAAGATTTAAAAAATCTAATTCGAATATAGTACATAAACTTGACATTATCTAATTCACTGCATATTTTATAATTGACCTTGAAAAGGAGGAATAATAATGCCTATTTACGAATTTAGATGTAAAAAATGTAAAAATAATTTTTGAAAGTTTGATTTTTTCATCCAAGGAAGAAAAAAATCTTTCCTGTCCGAAATGTGGAGCAAAAAAAACTCGAAAAAGTAATGTCCGTATCTGCCAGAAGAAAGTCCAAGGGTTCATCAGGTTCAACTGGGTCATCGTGCTCAGCGACTTCCTGTCCGCCCGGATGTTCCTGTCACTAAAGAGCGTTTCTTTGGGCATGAACTTCCGCATTTGATATTACAATCGTATCCCTTGAGACTGTTCAAATAAGCTCACAAGCCTATAGATACTATTTCTAAATCAAAGATGACTAGTGCAGGCGGCTAGAGACGCGAGGCGACGAGGCGTATCTAATACATACGTTGAGGAAGCCGTCTATTGAAGCCAACGCAGTAAATAGCGCTTTGATTCAGCAATTCCAGTATCAATTCTTTTATATTGCGAAAAAACAAACAATACATTATAAGACTCACACTTTAATATTTTTCATGAAAGGAGTCTCACAAAGTGAACATTTTAATTTTTGGCCCTAACGGCAGCGGCAAAGGAACTCAAGGCGCAGTAGTACAAAAGAAATATGGTGTACCCCATATTGAAACCGGAGTTATTTTCCGGCAGAATATTTCCAAGAAAACTCCGCTGGGAGAAAAAGCAAAAGCATTTATAGACCGCGGCGAACTTGTCCCTGATGATATTACCATTCCCATGATTCTGAATCGCTTGAAAGAAGACGATTGCAAAAAAGGCTGGCTTCTTGATGGTTTCCCCCGCAATCTGGCTCAGGCTGAAGCTCTTTGGAAGGCGCTGGAAAAAGAGAAAATGAAACTAGATTATGTCATTGAAATCGATCTGGATCGCGAAACAGCCAAAAAACGCATCATGGGACGCAGACTTTGCAAAATGGACAACAACCATCCCAACAATATTTATATTGATGCGATTAAACCTCACGAACATGAAGGCAAAACTGTCTGCCGGGTTTGCGGTTGCGAAGATATGTCCGCGCGCGCTGATGATCAGGATACTGCGGCAATCGATAAACGTCATGGTATTTACTATGACACAAAAACCGGCACCCTGGCCGCGGTTAACTATTTCAAAGAAAGAACCAAAGTAATTTCCGTTGACGGCAGCGTCGGTGTAAAAGAAGTATCGGAAGAACTTTTAAAGAAACTTGCTTAATTGATCAGGAAAGATTTAATATAAAAGCCCCCCGAATCTTATGGAGGGCTTTTTCATCTATACAGAATTATGGAAAATATTAGAAACTTCAGTATTATCGCCCATATCGATCACGGCAAATCAACGCTTGCCGACCGGCTGATTCAATTTACCGGAGTCTGCAATGAAAGAAACTTTCAAGATCAGATTCTGGATAATATGGATATTGAGCGAGAACGCGGCATTACCATCAAAAGCAATGCCATATCCCTGCCCTATCGTGCTCATGACGGCAAAGATTATATCCTGAACCTGATTGACACCCCGGGACATGTTGATTTTTCTTATGAAGTCTCCCGCTCGCTGGCCTCCTGCGAAGGAGTTCTGCTTGTTAATTGATGCCGCGCAGGGCGTGCAGGCGCAAACTCTAGCCAATCTTTATCTGGCCATGGAACACAATCTGGAAATTATACCGATAATCAACAAAATTGATCTTCCTTCCGCTGATGTTGACCGCGTGCTGGAAGAAATTGATTCCGAACTGGGACTTGATCCGGATACCCATATAAAATGTTCAGCCAAGGAAGGAATCGGCATAGAAGAAATTCTGGAAGCAATTGTCAACGCATTCCGCCGCCGAAAGGTGATGCCGAAAATCCACTGGCCGCTTTGATTTTTGACGCCAAGTATGATTCTTTTCGCGGCACAATCATTCACTGCCGCGTTTTTGAAGGAACGCGTTAAAAGCGGCGATATCATCAAATTCATGTACAACGGCACGACCTATAAAGTGGAAGAAGTCGGGCACTTTCTGCTCAACCGCGCTAAACGCGAAAAGCTTTCCGCCGGTGAAGTCGGCTACATTATCGCCGGCGTTAAAACCGTGGCGGATGTGCGCACCGGCGATACGATTACTCTACAGAATAAACCCTGCAGCCAGCCCCTGCCCGGTTTTAAAGAAGTCAAGCCCGTTGTCTTTGCTTCCATCTATCCCATTGCTTCCGACGATTATCAGGATCTGGCTGATTCGCTGGAAAAATATAAACTCAACGACGCGTCTTTTATTTATGAAAAAGATTCCTCCGCCGCTCTTGGTCAGGGTTTCCGCTGCGGCTTTCTGGGGCTTCTTCATCTGGATATCGTTCAGGAAAGACTGGAAAGAGAATATGATCTCTCCATCATTCTTTCCGTTCCCAGTGTGCGTTACCGCTTCACACTTAAAGACAACAAGGTTATTTATGTGGATAATCCCACCCATTATCCCGATCCGGCCGAAATCGATCAAAGGCGAAGAACCTTATATTCGCGCCGCAATGATGCTTCCCGAACGTTATCTGGGCGCGGTAATGAAACTTTGCATGGAAAAGCGCGGTGTCAATTCCACCATGAATTACACCGGCCCGGGACGTGTGGAATTATCCTACGAAATGCCGCTGGCCGAAGTCATCTATGATTTTTATGACCGCTTTAAATCGGTCACACAGGGTTACGGCTCTTTTGATTATGATATAATTGATTACCGCGAAAGCAATTTGGTTTTGATGGATATTCTGGTCAACGGCGAAAAGGTTGATGCTCTTTCGCAGATTGTTCATCGTGACCGCGCCCGCGCCCGCGCCCTTCTGGCCTGTGAAAGATTGAAAGAAGAAATACCGCGCCAGATGTTTAAAATTGCCATTCAGGGTGCCATCGGCGGAGAAATCATCGCCCGCAGCACCATCAGCGCTTTCCGCAAAGACGTGACGGCGAAATGCTACGGCGGCGATATCACCCGTAAAAGAAAATTGCTCGAAAAACAAAAAGCCGGCAAAAAGCGCATGAAGATGATCGGCACAGGTGAGCATTCCGCAAAGCGCGTTTCTGGCGGTTCTGAAGTCGGATACAGATTAGCATGCACTGTTAAGCACCATCTGCTGCATTGTCGCTGCGAAAGCCGGGATCACTCAACGTATCAAATACGCCTGCGCCCCTCCTTGCAGCCTTGCATCATCTTGATTGACATCAGAATACATTCAATTATTGCATAGATTCTATGAAAAATGAACAAGCCGGGCTTTATATTCACATTCCTTTTTGCCTGAGCAAATGCGGCTATTGCAGTTTTTACTCCATTAAATCCATCAATCTTATTCCCGAATATATTGCGGCGCTTAAACAAAGAAATTAAATTTTACAGTAATCATCTTTTCAATCTTTTGATACCATCTATATCGGCGGCGGCACCCCTTCCCTTTTGACTGCCAAGCAACTTGATGAAATATTTATTGCAATAAATAAATATTTATAAAATTGATACCCACAGCCGAAATTACTATGGAAGTTAATCCGGGAGATGTTTCTTTTGAATATTTTCAGTCTTTGCGCTCATTGGGAATTAATCGTTTGAACATCGGTATCCAATCATTTGATGATAAAATTTTAAAATTTCTTGGCCGCAGGCATTCAAGCAAAGATGCGATTGCCGCAATTGAAGCTGCCAGAAAAGCCGGTTTTAACAATGTTGGAATTGATTTAATTTATGGAGTTCATGGTCTAGATCATTAAATCATGGAAAAATACTTTACAAAAAGCCCTATCTTTTGCGCCGGAACATATTTCCTGCTACCAGCTTTCGCTGGAAGACAAAACACCTCTGTATAAAAAATATGCTTCAGAAGGAATGGAATCTGCCCGCTGAAAATGAACGGAACTAAAATTCTTTTTAACCACCGCCGAAGAATTGGAAAATGCCGGTTACATTCATTACGAAGTTTCCAACTTTGCCCGCAAAGATAATTTAAAATCCAGACACAACCTGAAATACTGGCAGCATGTGCCTTATTTAGGCTTGGGACCTGCCGCGCATTCCTTTTTGAACAACAAACGCTGGTGGAATAAAGCTGCCGTTAAAACTTATTTAAAAGAAATTGCTCAAGGTAAAATGCCGGTGGAAAATACGGAAACACTTTCCGCGGAGCAACTACAACTGGAAGCATTATTTCTTGGCTTGCGCACCAAAGCCGGCATTGATCTGAAACTCTACAAAACAAAATACGGTGTTGATTTGCTTGCGGATAAAAAAACAATAATTGACGCGTTAATTAAAAATAAACTTGTGGAATTAAAGAATGGATTTTTGCGCCCGACTCGCGCGGGAATGGCTGTTGCTGACAGCCTGGCACTGATCTAATCACAGAATAAATGAGACGATTAAATACTTTATAGTTTAAGCATAAATCATTGATTTATAAATATTTATGCTCACCTTATCAGCTTAAGGAATATTCTTTCTATTCAACTGTCATCTTATTGTAACAGAAGGAATTTGATGCTCAAGATGACTTTTAATTTTTTGTAATTTTTCGTCTGAAAAAGATTTTTCCTTCAGGAATTTTTTGTCCAGAGTTTTCGCAGGAACAAAGTTTTGCAAAACATAATGACTGGCGCCGGTAATCAGTTTTCCAATTTGCAGAATATCATTTTCCTCAAGTTGTGACTGCACAATCGTTGTGCGAAATTCATACGGAATTTTTGCTTTTAAAATAAGCTTGATACTTTCTTTGATTGAATCCGGATTGACCTGTGTTTTAACAATTTCCTTGTATTTATCCAAAGGCGCTTTTATATCCATGGCAATAAAATCAAGCAGTTTTTCAGCAAGAAGAGTCTTGATAACCTGCGGCTGTGATCCGTTGGTATCCAGCTTAACGGCAAATCCCATTTTTTTTATTTGTTTGATAAAAGGCATTTAAATCATCCTGGATAGTCGGTTCTCCTCCGGTAATTGTCACCGCATCAAGCTTTCCTTTGCGTGTATCAAGAAACTCCAGTACATCATTTTCTTTTATACAGGGCTGAAATAAACTTGGATCCACCAGTTCCGGATTATGGCAATATGGACATTTGAAATTGCATCCCTGTAAAAAAACAATCGCACAAATTAATCCCGGATAATCAATAAGAGATACTTTTTGCAAACCGCCTATTTTCATTTTTCTCCTCTGATTTTAGAAACACAAACACATCGCGCAAGAATGTTATTCTAAAAATTTCCATTGATTGATTTATTTGAAATTTGAATACCTGCCGCGAATCAAACTCTTCCTGCTTGCCTTTATTCCACTGTTTAACCGGCCGCAAATAACCAACCACGCGCGAGTAAACCTCGCAATCATCAGCACAGGTTGGACATTTTTCCTGTTCACCTTTTATATACCCGTGCGACGGGCATACGCTGAAGGTGGGAGTAAAAGTTATATAAGGCAAATGATAATTGGAACAAATTTTTTGAACCAATCTCTTTACCGATTGGGGATCATCAATTCTCTCGCCGGCAAAGGTATGAAACACCGTGCCGCCGGTGTATTTTACCTGAATTTCATCCTGCAAATCCAGCGCTTCAAAAACATCATCCGTATAGTTTACCGGCAATTGTGTGGAATTCGTATAAAACGGTTCCGCGTTTTTCGATTTGTCATCACTGGCGGTAATAATTTCGGGATATTTTTCTTTATCGATTTTGGCCAGACGATATGATGTCCCTTCCGCCGGTGTTGATTCCAGATTATAATTATTTCCGGTTTCCTTCTGGAAATCGATAAGCTTCTTTCTCATAAAATCAAGAACCTGTTTGGTGAATTCCTGACCTTTTTCCGAAGCAATGTTAACACCCAGCAAATTCAGACAAGCTTCATTCATTCCGACAAGACCGATGGTGGAAAAATGATTCTTCCAGTATTCATTGAATCGTCTCTTTAACACCGCGCAAATAATACTTGGTATATGGATAAAGATTGCCATCCGTGAATTTTTCCAGAACTTTTCTTTTTGTCTCCAGACTTTCCTTGGACAGTTCCATCAGCCTCTCCAATCTCTGCAGAAAATCTTTCTTGGATTTGGCCAGATAAGCAATACGCGGCATATTAATGGTGATAACACCGATGGAACCGGTCAGCGGATTGGAGCCGAACAGCCCACCGCCTCTCATTTCCAGTTCACGATTGTCAATGCGCAAGCGGCAGCACATGCTGCGGGCATCTTCCGGATTCATGTCGGAATTGATGAAGTTGGAAAAATAAGGAACCCCGTACTTTGCCGTCATTTCCCACAAATCCTGTATATTGGGATCATCCCAGTTAAAATCTTTAGTAATGTTGTATGTCGGAATCGGGAACGTAAAAACTCTCCCCTTGGCGTCACCTTCCGCCATAACCTGCAGAAAAGCCTTGTTAAAAAGATTCATTTCTTCCTGAAATTCCTTATAGGTCTCTTTTTGCGGTTTGCCGCCGATAATGACATTCTGGTCCGCGTAATATTTGGGAACGGTCACATCCAGCGTTACATTGGTAAAAGGTGTTTGAAATCCAACTCTTGTCGGCACATTAATATTGAAAATAAATTCCTGCAGGGCCTGTTTAATTTCTTTAATAGTTAACTTATCATAACGGATAAATGGAGCAAGCAAAGTATCAAAATTGGAAAAAGCCTGCGCTCCGGCTGCTTCTCCCTGCAAGGTATAAAAGAAATTAACCACCTGACCCAAGGCGCTGCGCAAATGATTGGCCGGTTTGCTTTCCACCTTGCCGGACACACCCTGAAATCCCTGCAGAAGCAAATCATACAAATCCCAGCCCACGCAATAAACGGAAAGCAAACTTAAATCGTGAATATGGAAATCACCATCCGTATGCGCTTTGTGAATTTCCGGCGAATAGATTTCATTGAGCCAGTAAACCTTGCTCACTTCCGAAGATATGTAATTATTCAATCCCTGCAAAGAATAATCCATATTGCTGTTTTCATTGATTTTCCAATCAAGCTTCTTTAAATACTGATCAACAAGATCAACTTCCATTTTATTGGTAATATCTCTTAAACGGGAATGTTGATCGCGATAAATGATATAAGATTTGGCTGTTTTACGATAAGGAGTCTGCAAGAGAACTTCTTCGACAACATCCTGAATTTCTTCGACGGATAAAATTTTGCCGTCAAAGAGTTTTTCGGCAAGATTTAAAACCTTGATAGTCAATTTACGCGCTTCTTTAAGATCGAATTCACCTGTGGCAGCGCCAGCCTTGGCGATGGCGTTGGTGATTTTTTCCGCGTTAAATTTAACTAATCGACCGTCTCTTTTTCTGATTTTTAAATTCATAAAAACACTCCATCCGTAAATAGAAAATAAAATATAAATACTTCCAAACAACGCTATATATTGGGGTAGGATGAGATACTACCACTACATATAGTAATTTTCAAGAAAATAATAAAAATATTTTTCAGGAAGTTATTCTTGATTAAAACTCAACTGGATAGGAATATTTTTTGATAAAATGGTTGAAAAATCATAGCTTTATTATATTCTGAAAAAATCATTGAAAAAACAGCACGTCCTTGAGTTGATGATCTCAAATCAGTTGAATAACCAAACATTGCCTTCAAGGGAACTTTAGCTTTTATTTCGCTTACAGTCCCTTTGGGATTAACGGATTGAATTTCACCTTTTCGGGCATTGATATCACCGATAACATCACCCATAAATTCACTGGGAGTAATAATATCAACCATCATAATCGGCTCAAGCATAATCGGATCAGCCAAGTTGCATCCATCACGAAAAGCGGTTGATGCCGCAATTTTATAACCCTGGGCTGAAGATTCTCCTTCGCGGAAAGAACCGCCGGTTACCATTACACTTCGACATCCATTACCGGATAACCATTTAATACTCCGTTCATCATTGCTTCTTTGATGCCTTCTTCGATTACATCATAATATTCCGCGGGAATTATCACTATCATCAATCTTGATTAATTATTTCATTTCCCAAACCTCGCTTACGCGGAGCCAAAGAAAGTCGGACATGACCAAAGTGTTTCTTTTCGCCCAGTTCCTTTTCAAATATTCCTTCAATTTCCACTTTCTTCTGAATAGTTTCACGATAGACTACTCTTGGTCTGCCGACATTAACATGACAGTTGAATTCACGAAACAAACGATCAACAATAATTTCCAGATGCAGTTCTCCCATGCCGGAAATTATCGTTTGTGCGGTTTCATCTTCGTATTTCACCTTCAACGTCGGATCTTCTTCTATTAATTTATCCAATGCTATTGTCAGTTTTTCCTGATCAGCAGGCGTTTTAGCTTCAATGGCCTGACTTATTACCGGCTCGTAAAATTCTATCAGTTCCAGCATGATCGGATGTTCTTCATCACAAAGAGTATCTCCCGTTGTCGTTGTTTTTAAACCCAACACGGCAACGATATCCCCTGCGGAAGCTGTATCTATTCTTTCCCGTTTATTGGCGTGCATACGTAAAAGGCGGGCGATTTTTTCCCGTCTTTTTTTTATTGAATTATAAATCTCATCATTGACCTGTATCTTACCGGAATAAATTCTCAGATAAGTAAGTTTTCGTCCTTCATCAAGCATAATCTTAAAAGCCAGCGCGGCCAAAGGTTCTTTATCCGAACTATGCCTGATTTCTTCTTTTTTCGTTACGGGATTAATCCCTTTAACGGGTGGAATATCTTCAGGAGACGGCAGATAATTGATGATAGCATCCAGCACAGGTTGAATTCCTTTATTTCGCAAAGCAGCGCCACAAAGCACAGGAACTATTTTTAAAGATATTGTAGCTTTTCTCAGTGCTTCTTCTATTTCCGCTACAGTAATTTCTTCACCACTGAGATACTTATCAGCAAGATTGTCATCAACCTCGGCAAGTGTTTCTATCATCTTTTCGCGGTTTGATTTCATCTGATCGACAAATTCTTCCGGAACATCCTGCCTTGAAATTTCCATACCAGCAGTTGAATCATTCCAAACAATCATCTTTTGATTAATCAGATCAATTGCGCCGCGGAAATTATCTTCACTGCCGGCGGGAATCTGAATCGCCACGGGAATGGATGTAAAACGTGTCCGCATCATTTCTATTGCACCGAAATAATCAGCGCCTACCCTGTCCATTTTATTGATGAAGGCTATTTTGGGAACACCGTACTTATCAGCCTGATGCCAGACCGTTTCTGATTGCGGTTCAACGCCGCCAACCGCGCAAAAAACAACAACCGCGCCATCTAAAACCCGTAGTGAACGTTCCACTTCAATGGTAAAATCAACATGTCCCGGCGTATCAATGATATGAATATCATGATTACGCCATGCGCAAGTAGTTACTGCTGAAGTAATGGTAATACCTCTTTCCTGTTCCTGCGGCATCCAGTCCATAACGGCTTCTCCGTCGTGAACTTCGCCCATCTTGTAGGATTTACCGGTGTAATAAAGAATTCTTTCCGTAACCGTTGTTTTACCGGCGTCAATATGAGCGACTATACCGATATTGCGAGTGCGGGATATTTTTGATTTTGATGCCATAAGATAATTACTATTACTCTATTTTTCAGGAATAATAAGTTCCAAATCAGGAGAAAAAGCTTTCCGGGTAGAAATATGACCTTTAATAGACGGAAGTTCTTTACCTTCCACTAAAATTTTTACTTTTTTTATGCTGGGAATATTTTGAGTTATAGAATTTGTTAAAGAATAAATTGTTGCCATTTCCGAAGTAGAACTTCCCTGATAAGATTTGATCAGGTTTTTGCTGAAACTTACCAAAGCAATTCCATCATCCGCTATTTTTACGTCTTTGACAGTAACACCTTTAGGAAATGTATTAACCAATCCGGTTTTAGAACCATCAAGCAAAGCTTTAACAATTTCTTTGGCTTGCAGAGCGATATCACTTTCTTTAATAACATAACGTTTTTCAGATTTTAAAAAACGTTCCTGCTGATCAGAAAAATAAATTTTGGCAATTTGTTTTTCTTTCTTTTTCATAGCGTCCATATCAACCGGAGGGAATATAGCGCTGAATAAAGTAACAAAGAAAATAACCAGCAGAACAAATCCTCCCACCGATAATAAGTGACAGGTAAAATATTTTTGTTGATTTTTTTATTTTCTTTTCCTTTATATTTTCTGACCTAAGTTGTTTCTTGGTCGTCATAAAAAATTCAACTCCTCTTAAAAAAACTGCGCCAATCTAGGGTATTTTCCATTAACTGTCAAGAAGAACAAACTTTATGTCCGTATAAATAAAAAGCCCCTGCATTTAGAAAATATAAATTCAGAAATGCAGGGGATTGTTATGTAAAACGTTCTATTTCCAATTCTACATCGCTGCGGTAGAAAGACTCCTACGTCACTATTGGTCCCGACGTATCGGGACATTCGTCAACATTACTCAAATCGCTTCGCTTCTGGGATAATTCCACTTACGCTTGAGCTTCGTTTCACTCGCTCTCAGCGAGTCTCATTAATAATTTTCGGCTAAAACTTCATAATAAGCTTGCGGATGTTTACAGGCAGGACATTCTTGGGGCGCTTCATCCCCTTCATAAACATAACCGCAATTAATACAGTGCCACTTGATTGATGCCTTCTTTTTAAATACTTCACCCTTGGCAATATTTGCCGCAAGTTTGCGATATCTGCTTTCATGAAACATTTCCACTTTAGCTATTTGTTCAAAAGAGCGAGCCACTTCCGGGAAACCTTCTTCTTTGGCAACCTTGGCAGCTTCAGCATAAAGAACAGTCCATTCCATATTTTCGCCTGCTGCCGCCGCTTCAAGATTGCTTTTGGTATCTCCGATTACGCCTGCGGGATAAGAGGCGGTAATTTCAACTTCACCGCCCTCAAGATATTTAAAAAATACCTTTGGCGTGTTCTTTTTCATTTTCCGCCGTTTCCAGAAAAATTCGTGAAATCTGCTCATATCCCTCTTTTTTAGCGGCACTGGCAAAAAAAGTATAGCGGTTTCTTGCCTGCGATTCTCCGGCAAACGAAGCCAATAAATTTTTCTCTGTTTTGGTTCCTTTTATTGACTTAGCCATTTTTCATCTCCTTTCTTTACATTGTTTCAGATGTATTAATTATGCATCTCCCTTTTAACTTAACAATGGTCATTTATTAATATTTTTTACCAATGGAAAATGCTTTTCCCAGATATTTTCCCACATCGTAATACGATTGTATTTCCGGTCCATAAAGTATTGGATTGATTTTCAAAATATCAGGTAATCCGTCCTCTCCCAGCATAGATTCATCAACCTTGACATCAATAATCTCACCTATGAAATGTGTATGGATGCCTATCTCAACATGATTTACAAGTTTGCATTCCATAATCATTGGAAATTCATTGATATAAGGAGCGTCAACTTTTTCGCTTTTCACAGCCGTAATTTTTGCCGCCTGCAAATTTATCAACATTTCTGCCGGAAACAATTCCGCAATAATCAGCAATTTCAACTTGAGCGGCATGATGGAACATTTATCGTAAATGCTTTGCGTTCCATAATATTGCCGTGCGTGTAAGTCGCCTCTCTCAATGACACGGCAGCACACGGCGGCTTGGAGGAGCATATCCCTCCCCACGCTATTGTAGCGACATTGGGTTTTCCGCTTTTATCGTATGTTCCTATCAACCAGACAGGAGTTGGATAAATCAAAGTTTTTGCGCCAAAAGACTTTTTCATAATATTTCTCCCGAATATATATTGAATAAATAATGGTTTTTCATGTATATAAATTATTAAAAAAATTAATTCAAATTATTTAAAAATTAATTTATATTACAAATGACAAATATAAGCTTAAAAGCATTATTGATAATGTAAAAATACAATAGCTCAATTTAATTATGGAGGATAAATTTTATGGCTACCGTTATGCCGGAATCAGAACATGTACAAAAAGCAATTAAATGGGTATCAGCAAATTTGGAGGAACAGGGCAATCAGAAATTGCAAGCTCTTGTACAACAAGCTGTCTTTAAATTTGATTTATCACCAAAAGATACTGAATTTCTGACAAAATTTTTTCGTGAAAGCAATTTGAACAAATAAGATTTTTTAAGAATTCTGATTAATGAAAATCAAACTCGGACAATTATTTTCAAAAATAATTGTCCGAGTTTACAGTTTACAAGAAAATATAAATAAGGTTAAGGACACGATATTAAGTTTTTTTGCTTAACAGCTCTTTTATTTCCGTAAGCAATTCCTGATCTTTAGTCAATGGCGCCGGCACCGCAGCTTCTTGCTCTTTATTCTTCATAATCATGCCGAGAAATTTTACAATAAAGATATACAAAGCCAGTAGCAACAATCAAAAAGTTTACAATTTCTCCGATAAACAATCCGTAAGGGAACGTCCTTGCCGTTAATAACCCATTTCCATGCCAGGTATCCCTGTTCACCGGGTATTATTACACCGACAAGAGGCATAATGATATGTTTGACCAGAGAATCTACAATCTTACCAAATGCCGCGCCGATAATAACACCGATGGCCAGATCAACCACATTTCCTTTTAATGCAAAATTTTTAAACTCTTCCATCATTGCCGATACTTTCTTGCTTACTCCCATATTTCCTCCTTTTAGTTAGACTCTTTTTAATCGATTTTGGACATTTCCTCATAAATTCTTAAATCTATAACACTAAAAAAATTTTCATATTGCTCTTTTTCCAAAACGCCGTCGTATTTCCCATCCACCTTCAGTTTTCTTTTCCGTTGTCACAACAAGGGTAACCTCACATTCTTTCCAATTGAGCTGTTTGACATTAGCATTGGCTTTCGTCCTCCAATCACCTGAAACCACATAATCCGAATCAACCCGGTGATTCTTATGGTCTATTGTAACATTTGCTCCCATATTTTTTTCTTTAAAAACACCGGCAATGGCTTTGAGAACCACTCTTTCTTTCGCCTCATAAACATACGTGTATCTCATCCGGTTTTGTTATTACCGCGCTGCCGAAATGATAGCGCAGGAAATAACACTAATTAGGAGAATAACATAAAAAAATAAATTAATAATTTTGGTAATCATAAAATATTAATCTGAAGTATAAACAATAACTAAGTTTTACTGTTATTTCCGTTTATCCACCAATCTCCTTTTTCTTTAAACCACCATTGAGCAGGAATCTGTCTTAATAATTCTTTCGGAAAGCTTTTTTCCCATTCTCGGTAGCTTAATCTCTGCAGCGCAAAATTTATCCATTCTTCCGAATATTTATTTCCCAGATCACCGCATTCTTTTAACTGCAGGATAAGAGCAATCTGATCGGCATCCCGGGCAATTAATGATTCCTTTGTTTCCTTGCGATTAAATTCTTCAATCGACTTCTTTAATATCATTGCCGAAAAAAAGACTTTCCGTTAATTCCGTAACCGCTTTTTCTTCATCAACGTTAACATATTTTTTATTGACATAATTCATATCACCTGTACGCGCTTCCGGCAAATCGTGAAGAACACACATTTTCAACACGCGCAACTCATCAAGGGAATCATCCATTTTACAAAGAGTGTAACCGACAAATATCGGTGCGTAAAATATGTTCGGCCACCGATTCTTTGCCGCTGCCCAGAAACTGATAACCGCTGCGCGGCGTTCTGCTGAGCATTCCGACTTCAAACAAAAAATTAGCAATACTATCCATTTTATTCCTTCTTCAATACTCTTGATTCGATTGGCCATCATTTCCGATATTTTCGTTATCTGCAATTGCATTGAAGCAACGCTGTCCGGTCTCATAGCGATAACTTTGTCCAATTGCGCTTTCCAGTGTTCCAGAAGAGGTAATTTCATTTTCTCTTACTTTCTTTTCAAAACGATCCTGATATTCTTTGATAAACAAGTCCGATGAATCATTTGACGCCATCTTGAATCCTCCTTTTTATCGAATTTGCGGCATTATATCATTGACAGTCTTATCTTGCAACAAAGAATTTAAAAATCATAATTTGACACTATCCTTTAAATACTATAATAAACTACACAAAATTAATTAAAGAGTAAATAACTAATATGCCATCACAACATAAACCTGAAGATATAGCCGGCGGACAAGCAATTATTGAAGGCGTTATGATGCGTCACGGCAATAAAATAGCCGCGGCGGTAAGAAGACCGGACAAGGAAATTGTTTTTCAGGAACGTGAATATATTCCGCTGACCAAACGTTATAAAATACTCGGATGGATGTTTATCCGGGGAACAATAACTTTATTTGAAATGATGATTGTAGGATTTAAATGCTCTGATGTTTTCCGCGGATGTTGCACTTTCGGAAGAAGAAAAAAAACCTAAAGGCTGGGAAATGTATCTTTCTTTTTTCATAAGTTTTTCCATAGCAATTTTTTTCTTTGTTGTTGTTCCGGCTTTTTTCTTCACCAAAATGAAATTTTATATAGATAATCTTCTTCTCTTAAACATTCTAGAAGGCTGTGTTCGACTGGGAATGTTTCTTTGTTTTCTGGCCGCCACACTACTTAATGGAAGATATGCGGCGTGTTTATATGTATCACGGCGCCGAACATAAAACCGTGTTTGCCTGGGAAAATGGACAGGAATTGACTGTTGAAAATGTTAAAAAATTTTCCACACGTCATCCCCGATGCGGCACAAGTTTTATTCTTTTTGTAATGATTGTTTCCATACTGGTATTTTCTTTATTGGGACGTCCTGATTTTCTGCACAGAGTAATCTACAAAATTATGCTTCTCCCTGTTGTTGCCGGTATTTCTTATGAAGCCATCCGTTTTACCGGCAAATACACCCACTTTAAGCTCGTGCAAATGCTGAGCTGGCCGGGATTAATGCTGCAAAAAATAACAACCAGGGAACCTGATGAAGATCAAATTGAAGTGGCTATCGCCGCAATGAAAAAAGTAATTTGATTCCGGTTATCTTCATTCCTAATATCATCTTCATTTTCTTTAAAATTAGTTTTTTAATACGATATCCATATCTCCGTACTCTAAATTATTTATACTTTCCGTCATATAAGAGGTTGACTTTTCTTGATAATTGAAGTATTTAACACAACATATAATAGTTTTTAATATCTTAACCAGGGGGAAGTTACTAATGTTTAAGCGGTACGTTTTGGCTTCTGATTGTTGTTCTTGCTTCAATTGCCTTGGTTTATCAACCGGTAACGGCAGCCAAAGAAGACACAGCACAGATAACACTTAAAAAAACAGCTATTTCCAAAAAAAACTTATATACTTACACTGTTAAAGAGGGAGATAGTCTTTCAACATAATCAGAAATATTCCCGGTAGTAACAGAAAAAGATATATCCAATAATTATCAGCTTATAAAAGAACTTAATCCTGATATACCTGACATTGAAAATCTCGAAGTTGGACAATCGATTGCTCCTTCCCGGAAAACCATTGACAGAAATAGAAGAAAATGAAGTGCGAATAAAACCGACCGTATCACCTGCAAAAATTTCTGCCACCAGAAAAAGCATATTACAAAATAAAAAGGGGAGATACTTTATATAAAATAATTCGCCGCGAACTAAAAATAACTGAAACCAATATTCCCCAAACAGTTCGAACGATCAAATCAATTAATCCAGCATTAAGAATGTTAACAAAATTTATGCCGGCACAGTTATAAAATTACCCGGTAAGACTGTATTTGTCAAAACTCCGAAGAAATTAAGCCAGTCACGCAGGAAATGGTAACAATTTCAGAAAAATCAATTCAACCGGAAAAGATAATCGAAGTAAAAGAAAAGAAAATAATGCCGCCGGAAGCCCGTCTCGCTGTGCTGAAACAAGTTATCACCCAAATGAATGGAACAATTACCACAACAGGTAATTACTATCTTCCCATCCCCAAAGCCGGACAGGTCACTATTGATTGTTCTAAAATTCCGGTCATCGAATTTGACGATAATACGACTGTATTTCTTGATTTGGAAAATCGTGCCCATAATAATTTAAAGAAGATGATCAGTGATAATTGGAAAAACTACCATTTAGTGAAAATGAACAATGATGATGACATTATTAATATTCTCAAAAAAGTTATTAATACCACAAAAACTTACAATATTATTAAAAGTGAAAAACCATTGACAATTGGTACTCGCCCAACGGTAGAAATAATGGTCGACTGGGTAATTGTTAAACCTATTCCCGGACAACAAGCCAAGTCAGTAGTACAAGGATTACGTCCGATTTATGAAAATAATTTATTGCTGCCTAAATCAATTAAAAATTATTCCCAGAAAAATGGTTTAATAATAACTGAATTTTCCGAGGAAACAGGTATTGTTGGAAAACCGGAAGAACTTTATTCTCTGCCGCCAATTCCGGTTTTTCCCACAACATCGGCCAAAGATTTTTCTTATGCACTGGTTTCCAATTTAGGATTGAGCGCCGAAAAAGACATTGATATTCAATTATTCGACACCGTAAAAGACGGTTTTAATCTGTCCATTAAAGCAGATGTTCTGGTGAACAAATGAAGACAAAAAATATATTATCTATTCGCAGACCTCTTTCCCAACAATTTATCAATGCGTTAAAACAAGCCGGTTATGAAATCATCTTCGTCAACGATAATGATTCTCCCAAAAATATCATGGAAAAGGTTTTGACATGGTCTTAATATTCCCTTTACTTCCGGCAATTTTACGTTTTCCGGACTGGAAAAAAATCAGGCGCCTTATGCTCTAAACTTCATCGGCACTAAAATTAAATAAAGATTTGTACGTTGTTGATTTTGATATTGATCAGGAATTACGCGGTTTGCTACAAGAGGTATGGTCAGCTAATATCGCCAGATATTGATGAGTTGTAAATTCGATCGTATAAGTATCCAGGTTTCTGAAAGTTATTTTCAGATGCTTTCATTAATCATATGCATGTTAAACAATCCGTTGAATTTTTGTATTTTGTTTTTAATCAGCTTATAAGTATTGCAATTAGCGCAATTGAATTAAATTAATTTTATCACTAACGGATATTTATGGTTAAAGCTATTGCCCTCTTCTCGGGGGCTAGACAGCATATTGGCGGCAGAATTAATTCGCAGGCAAAATATTGAAGTTCTTTGTCTGACATTCACAACTCCTTTTTTTAACGCTCAAAAAGCGCTAGACAGCAAGTCCGTCAAATAAATCTGCCGCTGGAAATTCAAGATATCACATCAGAACATCTGAACATGCTTAAATCTCCCCGTTACGGCTATGGCAAAAACATGAATCCCTGTATAGATTGCCACACACTAATGCTGAAAATTGCCGGCAGAAAAATGGAAGAAACCGGAAGCGATTTCATCATTACCGGAGAAGTTTTAGGCCAGCGTCCGATGTCTCAAAATAAACAATCTCTTTACGTTGTCGCTAAAAATTCCGGTTATCACGACTATATTTTACGCCCTTTGAGCGCTCAGTTGCTCGATCCGATAAAAGCGGAAAGAGAAAATTTGATTGACCGTTCGCAATTACTGTCTATTCAGGGACGCGGACGCAAAGATCAAATTAAACTGGCCGCTGATTTCGGCATAGTTAAATACTCTCCACCGGCAGGAGGATGCCTGCTTACTGATCCGATATTTTCACGCCGCCTGCGTGATTTATTTTCGCATCAGGAAGACCGAAATATTCGCGATCATCGAATTGCTTAAATATGGACGTCATTTTCGCATCAGTGACAACTGCAAAATAATTGTCGGCAGAAACAATGCGGATAACGAAGCATTGAAAAAGTTGGCCATATCGGATGATTTAATTTTGAATATGACCAATTTCCCCGGTCCGCTTGTTTTAGTACCCTACGGTAATGAAGCCGACAAGCAAATCGCTTCCGCCTTATGTGTTCGTTACAGCGATGCTCCCGATGATATCAAAGCGAATGTTGTTTGTCTGCACAATAATTTGTCAGAAACAATCATATCCAAAGCGGCAACAAAAGAAGATTGTGAAAGATGGATTATTTAACTGATAAATAATTCTAGCTTCATGAAATTAAATGTTCAGGACGTAAAAGATCGTCAACAGTTTTTACAGGATTAAAAACAATCAGAGGAAGTTTTACAAAAACGGTATTCCAGTAAGCCATGCTGCCGTTCCAAAGACCGGGCATCTCCAGAGCTTTTATTTTACGACCTTTTTCATTTTTGTAGCTGATTATATATGAATTATTATTTACGTAGTTAAACAGATTGAATTTCTTTCCCCGATAATCTTTTATACAGCAAACCATATCCACAGGATTAAAATATTGAGCTTCCGACCATATTTTTGACTGGTCATTTTTTCTCTTTATCAACATGAGCGCTTTCAACAATTTGCAAGGTCAAAGTACCATCATTTTCTTCAACCCAGAAAGGCCCTCCTCCGGGTTCTTTTTTATTTCTTACAACTCCACAGACACGCAAAGGACGATTCAATGCAGAAAAAAGAAATTTTATTTTATCTTTGCGGATTGGTTCCTGAAGTTCTGCGGAAAATAAATATTCAACTTCCTGGAACAAAAATCTTGAATTTTTTCTATATGAGCAGATTTTAGATTGAGCACTTTCAATTGGCGAATATTTGCAAATATCTCTTCCTGTATCTGCATGGCCAAACCGCCCATCATTTTATGGTAGGGAACAATTTTCTTCCAAAGAGGTTGCGGAGCGACGTTATCAATATTTTTTATAAATATAAAATCAGCATTTAATTTGTTCAAATTTCCCAGTAACGTCCCATGACCTCCTGGACGAAAAATCAAGATTGCCGGCTTTGTCTCTGAGAGGAAGATTATTCTCATCAACTGCGAGCATATTTGTCGAAGGTGACTGAAAGGAATATGGATATTTTATATTTTACCGCATACATTTTTCGTACTCACTGATTTTACTGCTTTTATCTTTTCAATAATCTCTTTTTGATGTTCTTGTGAAATTGTAAAATGAAGATTACATACATCTCCTGCACCGCAAACATAATGAGCGGCCTCAAACAAATGTTCTTCCATAGCTGTACGAACATCTCTCTCAGTGATAGAGATGAAAAGGAATCAACGCCTTGGGAAGCCAGCCATAATTCAATCCTCTGGCCGACAAAATATAATCCAGCAAACCTTTGATATTTTTTTGCTTAATGAATTGAAAAGCGCTTTTATCTTGTCTGATAAGAAAATAAAAAGGATATTTTTTTAAATTGCGTCAAAAATGATTGACTAATTTCCGGAGAATCAAACCCTTCATTATCCGAGCAGCGAAAACCATTCGGCAAACATGCGGCTGGCGGCGCCGGATGCAGGAACAAATTTCATCAACCTATAATATTCAGCGCTCTTCTCATAAGAAGAAATCAGTTTTTTTCTTTGCGCAGGAGTGAAAGATAAAATTCCATCATTAACCTTGCAGGGTCTATTTAAATTTAAAAAAGTCTGAACCTTGCCGGTACAAATCGAGTTGTTTTTCTACAGTATTTAAATTTAGTCCTATACGTTTGATTTGTTGGATATCTTTTGGGGAAAACGATAATTGACTTTTATTTTTTATTACTCTTATTCATAATTGATTTTTATAACATCAACGATAACCATTGGCAAGAAGAAACCATTAAGCATTACATGCATCTCTACGTTCTAGTCCATTGCTTCGCATGTCGGATAATTTCCAATAGCCTTTGCTATTGGATAGTTCGACTTATCTTCATACTTCGCTATGCTCGTTTTCAGAGAGTCTCGACTACGACTAACGCTTCGACTTATTCGTTCTCATCTGATTTCAGTGAAATATCACATACGCTTCGCTCCTGGAATTCATTAGCTTCGAGCTTCATTACATTCCTTAGCGAGTGTCATTAAAATTTGACAAAATCATTCTCCTAGTAAAACAATAAATAAATTTTGGAATAAACATTTTGAAAATATTATATCATTATTAAAATAATTTTAATTTCAATAACGATTATTTCTTGCGCGATCAACGGCGAAGCGCAAACGGGATGGCAACAATCTTTTGGACAATCTTCAGGACAAGAGCTAATGAAAGCTCTGAAAATCAAAGAACCACTCACCTTTTGCAATGAATTGGTGCCATTAAACGAAGGAGATGTAAAAGAAAGACTGGAGAGAGAATTGCTTGTCTCTCTCGCTAATAGCGACGATGTTATTTTATGGCTTAAACGCTCTCATCGTTATTTTCCTCATATTGAAAAAGTATTGAAGAATAATTCCCTCCCTGATGATTTGAAATATATTGTCATAACCGAAAGCCATTTGAAACCTCTGGCAACTTCAAGTAAAGGTGCTGTCGGATTCTGGCAGTTTATTGAAAGCACCGGCTCCAGATACGGCATGAAAATAAACAAAGATATTGATGAACGCCGTAATTTTTTCATTTCCACGGAAGCGGCCAGTTGCCTACTTGAAAGATCTTTACGCTATTTTCGGTTCATGGACTCTTGCCGCGGCCGCTTATAACATGGGAGAAGACGGTCTGAAAACGGAAATGCTGATGCAGAAAGTCAATAATTATTATAAGCTTTACCTGAATCAGGAAACACAAAGATATGTTTTTAAAATTCTAGCAGCTAAGATGATTTTATCCAGTCCGGAAAAATACGGATTTTATTTAACCGAAGATGACCTTTACAAACCCATACAATTTGATCATGTGGAAATAACGGTAAACAAGCCTGTTCCTATTTATCTTATAGCTCAGGCGGCCAATACTTATTTCAAAGTAATCAAGGATCTTAATCCTCATATAAATAATTATTATCTATCCGACCGGCAGACATAATATTTTGATTCCGCGGGGAGCAGCTGCGGGTTTTCAAGAAAGATACGAAAATCTTCTCCGACAGTGGCTTGAAGAAAAAGAAAAATCGTTTACACGGTTAGAAAGGAGATAATTTAGCAACCATTGCTAAACGTTTTAATGTTTCGATTAAAGCGATAATGAAATGGAATAACATTACCAATGTCAAAAACGTTTCACCGGGAGACAAACTCTTTATCTTTACCGATACAGATATCTTTGATTCAAACAAAAATTAAATAATATAATTCAAGCAAATTAATTATGGGAATAACGGATAAAATCAAGAAACTTAAAAAAGAAAAAAACGCCGTTATTCTGGCGCATAATTATCAACTTCCTGAAATTCAAGACATCGCTGATTTTGTAGGTGACTCACTCGGATTAAGCATTGAAGCCGCAAAAACAAATGCCGCAATAATAGTTTTCTGCGGCGTTCATTTTATGGCGGAAACAGCCAAAATATTATCTCCGCAAAAAACTGTATTACTTCCTGAAAAAAGTGCCGGCTGTCCTATGGCCGATATGATTGATCCTGACGGATTAAAATCCCTTCAATCCAAACATCCAAAAGCCGTTACAATGTGTTATGTGAACTCCTCCGCCGCAGTCAAAGCTCTTTGTGATTACTGCTGCACTTCCGCCAACGCTTTGAAGATGACGCAAAAAATTCTGACCACCAATAAAGAAATTATTTTTGTTCCCGATCAATATCTGGCACAGTACGTTGCCACCATGGCAACGATTCGTTTTCTTCGTGGCTGCGGCGTTCGGCTTCTATCCGGGCGTGTTCGGCGGCTTCGAGACGCTGCTGGCTTTCGACTTCCAGCGCGCGCAGCACCCGGATCATCGAGATCGCCACCGTCACGGCCATCGCGGCGCGGAAAAGCTGGATCGGAAAGCCCATCACATCCCGGAACAGGTCGGCGTTGATGAAATTCGAGGGGAAAACGTCGCTTTTGGTGGTGAAAATCTGCCCAACCAGCCCATACGAGAATCAGGGCAACGGCGGCGACGGTCAGATCGCGCGTGAAACGCCCGATGCCGCGTCTTACGAAAGATGGCCCGCTGCTGCAAGAGCGCGATACACGCCACGACCGCCCCTGGCATTCCGAGAATGTACCGGGCCAGCACGTCGGCCCCGCGTGCCCATTCGCGGTCGTCAAGCCTGTAGACCAACTGCACGGCGACGGCGGAGAACACGTAAAACAGCGCCGCGACGATCGTGATCCGCCAGGTGAACTCGTTTGCCGCTCGCCTCGCCAGCAGGTGCTCGCCAAAGGCTGTCAGGGCCAGGAAAGACGCCACCAGCAGCGCCAGCCGGGTATACGAATAGCCACACGGGAAGCTCGCATGGTAATGGAGTGCAAGCTCCCGCTCGAACATATCGAGCCATTCGTGACAGCCGTGCAGCAGTCCGAACCCGGCCAGCAGACGCATCGACCGCGCCAGCCCCAGTTCCGACGCCCGCCCGAAACTGACCAGCAGTCCCAGCCCGAGCAAGTAAAACGCCAGCCCGTAAAAGAAAAATATCCCGATAATAGCTTTGTCCCAGATCTCAGCGGACATCATGATCTACCTGTCACTTCGCGCAGCTCGACATGGCCGCGGACCTTTTCGTAACAACAAGATACGCCGGTCGGATGACTTATACCCGTATTATCAAACTTTTGTAGTGGGGATATGGTCGAATATCATCATAACAATGGATAAATGGTACGGTGGCCTATCGTCAGGCCTTGAGAGGGTGACACCGGTTGCCTGACCCGGATGGGGTTACGACAGGGCCCCGGTAGCCTCGACCAGGGCCCTGATTTCTTCTTCGCGCTGTTCGCTGGTTAAGGGGTGAACGTCCCGTTTTCAACCCGCGTGCGCATGTCGAGCGCCTCTTGATAATTCGGGTTAAAGTTCAGCGCCTTGGTGAACTCGTTGATCGCCAGTTCGGTCTGGCCCTGGGCGGCGTAAACCATCCCGCGCCAGTAGTAGATTTCCTCGACGTAGACCGTCGTCGCCTCGGTATTGACGGTGAGCTGCAGCACGTCATCATAACGCCCGACGTGGTAATACGATTCGAACGGGCCGAACTCGTACCACAACAGGCGGTAGGGCAGATCGTGGCGGAACGCTTCGTCATAAGCGGTCGCCGCGTCGTAATAGTTGCCGAGCTTGTCGAGCGATGTGCCCATGTTGAACCATGCCCAGCCATCATTCGGATTGGCGGTGGCTTCCTGCCGGGCGGTGTCCAGCGCCGCCTGCGTGGCATAATTCGGATCGACATACGGCCCCAATATCGCGCGCATTTCCGCCTCGCGCTCCAGCGGGAACAGCACGATATACGCCCGGTTGAAATGCCGCCACCAGGTGTCCATTTCAGCGTAGCTGCGCGCCTGTCCCGGTCCCAGGTAGCTGTCGTAGGTCCAGATGGTCTGCGAGTTGTCGTCGTAGCCGATGATGGTTTCGTAGTGACCCATCCAGCCCAGGTCATCCACGTCGAAGCCGCTCTCGATAATCACCGGGAACCCGCCCGCCACCAAACCTTTGAGCAGGTCGAGCGTGCCGCCGTAGCGCCAGATTGCGCGACATCCGGCAGGTTTCCGGCTGATTGACAAACACGGCCATCTGCCCCGGCGAGACGTTCTTGTCCTCGAGGTTGGGTTTGAGCCAGCGCGCGCGTATCCTGATCGTAGGCCCAGCCGAAGTAGGACATCGCCATCGTCAGGTTTCGCCCCGCCGCAGTTATTCCAGGTCTGGTATATCGTGGCGCAGGCCGGTGATCTGCGCCGACGATGGCGGAAGCGGGGTCCGGCGACGGGTCTCTGCGCATAAACCGGGGCCAGCGTCACGCTCAGCGCCGCCAGCAGAATTGCCGCCACGACCTGCCCCGAGTAGGGGAGGGTTCGAATGTTCATGGCCCTCGTTGAGTGATGATGTTACTATTACTAGCGCAAAGCGGGGCCGTTTCTGCAAGGGGTAGTCGGCGAAACGGTAGGGCAGACAGTGGCGCGGCGTGGGACATCCCCCCTGTCAAGGCAAGCAAAAAAACAGTACGCGGATGAACGCGGATAGACGCGAATTAGAAAAGGACTATGATCCCCGTTCTCCCGGTCTATCTTCAGCGCGCAGCTTCCGGCGCGATCACTTCTTGCGCAGAGAGCCGCGCCTGCATACTCCAGGGGCCGGTCCAGGTGATCTCGACGTGCGCCAACCGCCCGCGCCAGTCCTGCGTATCGTCCTCGAAGAAGACCAGCTTGTTCTGCGGGGTGCGCCCGCGCCACTTGCCCTTGTGCTGATCCTCGACCAGCACCTCGACCGTCTGGCCCAGAAAGCGGCGGTTGATCTCCGCGACGACCTGCGCCTGCAAGTCTTCCAGCGCGCGTATGGCGGCGCTTCTTTTCCTGCGGCGGCACGTCGTCGGGCATGGTGCGCGCGCTGACCGTGTGCGGGCGCGGGCTGTAGCGCGCCAGGTGCACCTTGTCCAGCTTGAGCTCGGCCAGCAGATCGTAGGTATCCTGGAACTGCGCCGTCGGTCTCGCCGGGGAAGCCGACGATGATGTCGCAGTGGATCGCCACGCCGGGGATGCGCGCGCGGATGTTGTCGACCAGATCGCCGGTACTGCTCGACGGTGTAGCCGCGCCGCATCCGGGCCAGCACCTCGTCGTTGCCGGCCTGCACCGGGACTTCGATCTGCGGCATGACGCGCGGCAGTTCGGCCACCGTGTCCAGCAGTTCGTCCGTCATCCAGTTGGGATGGCTGGTCAGGAAGCGGATGCGCTCGATGCCTTCCTGCTCGGCGACGCTCGTGCACGACGCGCAGCAGCTGCGCCAGATTCGGCCCGTCGGGCACATCCTTGCCGTAGCGATCCACGATCTGGCCGAGCAGCGTGACTTCCTTGCACGCCCTGGCGCGCCAGGCTGCGCACGTGCCCGACGATCTCGCCCACCGGGCGCGACTGTCTCGATCCCGCGCCGGAAGGGGATGATGCAGAAGGTGCAGGCGTGCGAACAGCCGTAGACGACCGGCACATGCGCGCTGACCAGCGTCCCGCGCTCGTGTTCCGGCAGGATGAGCAGCGCCGTCGTCCACGTCATCCTGCAGGTCGTCGCGGGCGGCGCGCGCGGCGGCTTCCAGCGCGCGCAGGTCGCGCTTCGGCGTCGCGATCGCGCAGGAAATCGACCATCGGCTGCGGGTCGGAGGGCGGCAGGAAGACGTCCACCTGCGGGAGTTGCTCGCGCAGCCGCAGCGGATCGCGCACGCCGACCAGACAGCCCATCAGCCCGACGATCTTGTCCGGCTGCGGCTTGCTTGACGCTGCGCCAGCTCGCGCAGGCGGCCATAGGCTTTGTCTTCGGCGGACTGGCGCACGACGCAGGTGTTGATCACCAGAATATCGGCGTCGTCGGGATCGGCGGCGGCGTGATGGCCGAGCCGTTCCAGTTCGGACGCCAGCCGCTGCGTGTCGGCGACGTTCATTTGACAGCCCAGAGTCCAGATGTGATAGCGCATTGTCAGTCCTCGTAATGATCGTCGATGCTAGTAATAAGTTTAACGGATTCTCAGTAAACAATTACAGGACAGTCCCTCACCCCTGACCCATCTCCCAAACTCAAATGGCGAGTGGGAGCACGATGCTGTCCCCGGTTCCGCAAACGTGAGAGGAGAATGAGGGATGAGGGTGATCTCCTGCTAGACGCGGTGGCGCTGGTTGCGGGACACCACATTCGGTGATTTTGCGGTGCTGCGCGAAGATGACCAGCGTATCCCCGGCGCGGACCATCGTCATCGCGCGGCGGGTGAACCTCCACCTCACCGGCGTGGCCGTGCAGCACGATGTCCATCTCTTCTCGTCTTGCAGCGCGCCAATCGTCTCGCCGTCCAGAAACGATCCTGGCGCGACTTCCAGCCGGATCATGCTGTACTCGTCGCCGTCGATGGTGAACGTCTGCGTGATCTCGATCCCCAGCGCCGACCCGGCGAAGGACGGCGCGGCCAGGTCGGTGGCGCTCAGCACCGCCTCGACGTTCATAAAGCGGCTGATCTGCGCGGCGAACTGGTCATCCCACATGCGCACGACGATGCGCATGTCCGGGTTCAGATCGCGGGCGCGCATGGTCACTTCCAGATTCATATGATCGTTCGACGTGCAGACGATCAGCGCGTGGGCGTGGCGGAGTCCGGCCGTGTCCAGCGTGGCTGGCCAGCCGCCCATCGCCGATCACCAGCGGCACGTTCAGTTGGTTCAGTTCGGCGTCTTTTTCCGGGTCGGTGCTGCTGTCAATCGCGACCACCTCAAAGCCCATCTGCGACCAGGGCACGGATCACGCGCGTCCCCAGGTGGCCGACGCCCAGCACGATCACGTGATTGTGATAGGTGGATGCCACCGCTTCCTCCCAGGCATTCCGGCGTTCATTCGGATTGAAAAACAGGTTGACGAAATCGAACACGCCGCGCCCGGCGACATACGCGCCGATGACCGGCATCAGATACCAGAAGGCGATCAACTGGGCTTCGCGCGGGAGATCGTCGGCGGCTGGAACGATCATCAGCGCCAGCATGGTATACGGCAGGTCGATATAGGGTATGGCGCGTACCCGGCCTGCGCCCAGCAGTTCGCCGTACAGCCAGCCGCCGCCGAAGACCGCCACCAGGAACACCAGGATCGGCGTGCGGAATTCGCGCCAGATCACCCGCCCATTGCGCCAGGTGGCGCGGGTAAGCCGCCAGCCGCGATGGGCGCGTTTCACCGGGATCAACAGACGAGCGCGTGGCACCGGACTCTATCCTTCTGTGCTGAAAACCTCACCCCCCGGCCCCCTCTCCAAATACGGAGAGGGGGAGACAGCGGTGATCAAGTCCCCTCTCCGCGCGTGGAGAGGGGATTTAGGGGTGAGGTAAACTTGATAACGCACAGTTTAGCGGATTCGGGGGAAATTGCCAGCGGTGGGCATTATATGAAAGGCCGTTTGAGCAGGGTTTCTGGCTTGCGTTCCGATGCCGCCGGTTGAAACCGGGCGGCTATGAAGAGAAAAACCCGCTGAAGGGGTTCGCCCAGTCCCTTCAGTGGACTTACCAGCTTCTCGCATAGCCGGAAGCGTTTTTAACGTCCGGCGGCGACCCACGCAGTAGGGGCAGGGCAAGCCCTGCCCAGGGCGACGCAGAGCATCGCCCCTACATCCTGGCCGCTGCGGGAGGCGCGAACGGGCGTTGGGGGTGAGGGGGTTAAGCGGGCCAAAGCGCTAACGCGCCACGCGGGGCGCGTCCCAGCGTCGCTTGCATCGATTGGGCGCTTCAGGCGCTTACACCCGACGCCCTGTTCGTCGAAAATGGCGGGCAGTTCAAATGGCTATGACCGTGACAAATGACCCACTAGAAACGAGATTCAGCTAACTCTTGTAAGCCGCCTAGAACACCAAGGACGAATGTAATCGGAAACGCCCGCTCCATTAGCCAAAAAACACCTTCTAGTCCATCAAGGGACAGTCTGCCAATGCCATCGACATTCGTCTTCATATCCGCGAGATACCGTAGAGCTTCGTCTTCGTAAACAGTTCCGACGATCGTTGTAACTAAAGCAAACACCATAAAGCCGAAGATGAGTTCTTGTGGGGTTTGTTCAGTGGCTGTAGCAGACATAAACCAAGCGGCCTGAACTCAACCAAGCATACGCTGGCTAGCATTACGACCCAGACCAAATTGTGCCCCCGAATGTAGCTTGAGGAAAAAAAGGCAATTACAGCCAAAATAATGAATACCGGAAGGTTTCGACTTGCCCAGTATCCCATAGCCAAACCGCCAACTACCATTATTACTCTTGCCATACTGACCCCGAACATCAACAATGACCACCGCAGCGCATTCGCGTAACCCGGCATAGCAAAAGAGCCAATGATCAAGATTACGATAAGGGCTGCTCCCATCTCGCAGCCTTCTGCCATATCGCTACCAGCTTTTTTCGCACTACTATAGGATACTGATAGTGCTAAAACCCACAGTATCCCTACCGCGAAGAGGCTAACGGTGGAAAATTCGTCAAGAAAAGCGAAGCGCTCAACTAGCAGATCGTCCGATATGATTCGGTGGGTTTCAGGAATTGCTCAAGCAGAAAAAGGTAGTTTTCGATAAGATCAAGCATAGTGTAACCTCCCAAACCTCTGTGTCAGAGAACGATAGTCAGCATATCTACTTTCTCTTCTAATGGAGTGCTATAACAGAATTAGTTGTCCTTCGCGTACCTGACTATACGACAGAAGTCGCTCCCACACAATTTCAGTAGGCCGCAATCATCCGTTGCAGTCTACTGATGAAGTTCATCACTCCCATGGCAAATCGAAGGAAAACCCAAAAGAGTGATAAACCCGCACCTGATATTTTGCCAGAGAATCTGTCCGCCTATTTACGTCTTCGCTGAACAATTTGGCCTACTCTTTGTTCCGAGATTCCGAATAGCTTAGCGAGATCGTCCAAGGTTTCGCCCGCCGCATGACGAGCGCGGATTTCTTCATTCCGCTCCTGTTTCGTCGGCGTATGGTCTGCAAGCGGAAATATCAGCACTGATTGACCGCGCTTGCATACGCATCTCGCCGCCCGGATCACTCGCGCGCACCAGCGACCCTGGACGATCAGCGTGCCGACGCCCGCCAGGATCAGCCCGGACTCACGCGGAATCCGGGCTGGTCTGACGAACAGGTTACCCAACCGTCGGCAGCGTAAACCCTGCCGGGCAGGTCGGCGGGTTCACCAGGAAACCCGCGATCCAGGCATTGTCGAGGCTCTCGACGGAGAGTTGATACCAGTCGGCTGCCGCGTTCTGCCCGATGACCGTCAAAATAAGTCGCCGCCGTTCACACTGCCACGACGTGATCCTGGTGCCGGGGCCGCCGCGCAGGTTGGCATTTTGCGCGGCTGTAGTCATAAGCCCCTCCATTTCCGTCGGCTGGGCGGGCGGCTCGACCGGCGCTGGCTCCGTAACGGCCCCGGCGGGATTGTAGGCCCATAAATCCATGCGCGTGTTGACCACGTTGTAACCTTCATCCAGTTCGATTAACATCGTTACCAACATATCCCCGGCAGGATTCAAGACCATGGCCGCGAAGATTTCTCGCTCGCCCCCCTGGTACAGGGTATTCAGCACCTGGCCGGTCTGGGCGTCCAGCAGGCGCAGTGTGCCGCCCTTGGTGCTGTACAGCACGCTCCCATCGGGGCTGAACGCCAGGTTTTCGAACGCGCGCGTTAATTCCTCGCCGCTGTACTGCCACAGCGGTTGCCATGAGGATACGTCATACATCTGGATGAAGCACCTGAAGCTCCCTACGGCCAGCCGCGTCCCGTCCGGGCTGAAGATGAGCGTACCAACGTGATCGTTCACGACATTCGGGTTATTATCGATTTTGTTTACCGCTGTTCCGGTGCTCACATCCCAAATCCAGACGTCAGACAATCGCCCGCCGGAGGCCAACCACCTGCCGTCCGGGCTGAAGTCGATGCTCAGAACCCCGTCCTGTCCCTGCCACACACCACGCAACTCACCAGTATGGGTGTCCCACAAGAAGATTTCGCGGAACATTCCCCGGCTCTGACGGGGGCGCAGGAATTGCCCACAGCGGCGGAACGTCCGTCCGGGTTGAAAGCCAGCGCCCAGATGAAATTCATGGGGTGGGTCTGTCTGCCGGTCAGGAGCGTTCTGGCCGGTGGCCGTATTCCGGCTGAAGCCGGTCAGGACGATCTGTCCACCATGAACGAGCGGGTCGGTGGTCGTATTCCAATTGGTGCGGGAAGAAGTTCGCCTGAAATTTATTGATAACTTCGTTAGTGGCCGCGTCCCACACTTCCACGTTGCCGAACAAATCCCCGGTCGCGAACTTGGTACCGTCCGGGCTGGATTGCACCGTTATGGCTTGCACGGGTAGGATGGACTGAGCGGGTCCCATCTGAAGGGTCGGCACACTCCCATCGATAGATTGTGTCGACGACATCATCGGGCAGAACCCCTCGCCGGTGCCGCTGCCGGCGGCAGTCTCATCATTCGGTGACGGGCCTTGCGTGGTGGTATTCTCCGCGAAATCCGGCGGAACAAACGGCGGGCAAACCACAACCCTATCCTTAAGGGTCATCAGCAGTTGATCACCCAGGATATCCATATCAGTCGCGTAGATCAATCTGTCCGAGCTGATCTTGCCCATGGACGTGGCATTGCCGGAGGTGATCGGTTTAAGGGACATCGTCACTGGGGGCGGCTCCATTGAGCGGCACACGCAGTAGCACAA